>NZ_AP023287.1:4069107-4382115 GCF_014218295.1 Mycolicibacterium litorale | reverse complement strand
CCGGTGCTTCCCGGTGACAACGAGCGCACCATCAACGGGCCCGTCGAATTCTCGAGCGAGACGCTCTACCGGCGGTTCCAGTCCGCCCGCAAACCCACCCCGCGGCTGATGGCCTACCTCTTCGAAGTCGACTACGCCGACCACTTCGTGTGGGTGATGACCGACGGCGCCCACGGTCCGGTGGTCGCCGACGCCCGATTCGTCCGCGACGAAGCCGACCCCACCACCGCCGAGGTGGCGTTCACCGTGGGTGACGACTACCAGGGCCGTGGCATCGGCACCCTGCTGATGGACGCGCTCGTGGTCGCGGCGCGATACGACGGGGTGCGCCATTTCACCGCTCGGGTGCTGACCGACAACTATGCGATGCGCAGGATCCTCGACCGGTTCGGGGCGAAGTGGCACCGCGAGGACCTCGGCGTGGTCACCACCGTCGTCGACGTCCCCGACCCCGCCACCCTGCCCTTCCCGCCGGAACTGACCGCCCGCATCCGCGACGTCACCCGCCAGGTGATCCGGGCCGTCGGCTGATGGGTCGTCCGCCGCTGAGCAAGGACACCCGGCTGTGCATCTCCCTGGCCGGCCGCCCCAGCAACATCGGCACCCGCTTCCACAACCACCTCTACGAGGTGCTCGGCCTCGACTTCCTCTACAAGGCGTTCACGACCACCGACATCGGCGCAGCGATCGGCGGGGTGCGGGCACTGGGCATCCGAGGCTGCTCGGTGTCGATGCCGTTCAAACGCGACGTGCTGGACCTGGTCGACGACGTCGAACCGTCGGCGCGGGTCATCGAGGCGGTCAACACGATCGTCAACGACGACGGCCACCTGACCGCCTCCAACACCGACTACCTCGCCGTCCAGCGCCTCATCGACCAGTACGCCCTGGATCCCGCTGGGCCGGTGCTGATCCGGGGCAGCGGAGGGATGGCGTCCGCCGTGGGTGCCGCGTTCCGCGATCGCGGCTTCGGGACCGGGACGGTCGTGGCGCGCAACGCCCGCACGGGCCGGGCCCTGGCCGACCGGCTCGGCTACGGCTACGCCGCCGAGGTCGGAGCACGCACGGCGGCGGTGCTGGTCAACGTCACCCCGATCGGGATGGCAGGTGGACCGGAGGAAGGCGAGCAGGCGTTCGGCGCGGAGGCGATCGCGCAGGCGGGCACGGTGTTCGACGTCGTCGCCACCCCCGCCGAGACGCCGCTGATCGTCGCGGCGCGTGCGGCGGGGGTCGGCGTGATCACCGGCGCGGAAGTCGTCGCGCTGCAGGCGGCCGAGCAGTTCGAGCGGTACACCGGGGTTCGGCCAACGCCCGAGCAGGTCGCCGAGGCGTCGGCGGTGTCACGCGCGGGCTGACGGACCTGGCGCTGGCCGGATAGCGAAACCAGGTTTTCCGGCCTCATATCGTTGCTGGCGCTGGTCCGGGCCGGTGCTGTCGTTGCCATCGTAACGAGTTGCTTGCGGGCAACAACATTTCCTGTGATTTTCTCAGCCACTTTGCCAAACTGCATGTGGCACGCCGTGCGGCTCCACCAGGGGGAAGTGGGCTCAAGGTAGGCCGGCTTGCTGTCAATCCTTGGGGGAGTGCAATGGTTCGCGGTTCTGTGCGTTCGCTGTTCGTCGTCATCGGCGTGATTTCCGGAGTGCTGGCAATCGGTTGGTCGCTGACGCTGGCGTCCGCGGTCCAACTGCTCGCCGTCACGGTGCTGACGATGGGCGGAACGCAACATCCCCTGATCGCCCCCGACGGCACGTACGCCGAGGATCCCGCCTTCGTCGACGACTACGTCGACGACGCGATCAGGGTGTACGTGGTGCCGAGCGCGGCTGTCCGCGGTGACGATCCCCTCGCCGAGTACGAGGGCGTCGCGGTCCACACGCCTGAGGAGTTCGGCCCCGTCTTCGGCACCATGACGTTCAACGACTCGCTCGACGCGGGGCTGGAGAACCTCGACGCCTGTGTGCAGGGCTCGCCGTGCGTGGCGCGGACCGTGCCGGGAGATCCCGACACGGCGACGCCGCCGCAGCAGTTCGAGTCGCCGTTCGTGGTGCACGGCTACTCCCAGAGCGCGGTCATCGCGACGATGGAGAAGCGAAGGCTGATCGAGCGAGCCCGGAACGGGCAGCCGGTCCCGGATGTCAGCTTTGTCCTGCTCGCCAACCCCAACCGACCCAACGGTGGCGTCATGCAGCGTTTCGACGGTATGCACATCCCGATGCTCGACGTCACCTTCAACGGCTCGACGCCGACGGACGGCGACTTCACCACCGTCGACATCGCCCGCCAGTACGACGGGTGGGCCGACTTCCCGGTGTATCCGATGAACATGGCGGCCACGGCCAACGCCCTGCTCGGCATCTACTACCTGCACGGCGACTACTGGAGCGCAGGCGTCGGCACCCCGCTGAAGCAGGGCGCCGAGGGGGACACCACCTACTACTTGATCCCCAGCGAACGGTTGCCGCTGCTGATGCCGCTGGAACAGCTCGGGGTGCCGTCACCGATGCTGACCGCACTCGACGCGCCGCTGCGCGTCATCGTCGAACTGGGCTACGACCGGGACCCCGACCATGTCGGCACCCCGACGCGGGCCCGCCTCATCCCGCTGGTCAATCCCATCACCGGCGTCACCAACCTGGTGGTGGCGATCCCGACCGGTCTCGACGACGGCGCTGCGGAGGCGGCCGGGGATCCGGAGTTCCGGCCCTTCGGCACCGCCCCGGTGACGAGCCCGTACGGCGTGGGCGGTGAGGAACTCGGCGAGCCGCTGGCGCCGCCGCAACCTGAGTCCGCACGTACGACGCCGTCGACGGAGGCCACCGACCCGGCGCCGGCCGACACCGACGAGGTCGCCGAGAAAGCCGCCGACACGCCACCGGTGACGCCGGTCGACCGTCCGCGGACGAACATCCTGCGCAACCTCGTCCCGCCGCGCGGTGACAGCTCGTCCGAGGCGCCCGCCCAACGCCGTCCGCTCAAGAGGTTGATCGATCGTTTCACCGGTCAGCGCGAGCAGACGCAGGAACCGGCAGGCGGCGCAGCAGACGACGCCCCGGAGTCCGCCTCGGAAAGCGACCCGGACGCCGCCTGACCGATGCGGGGCGCGCGTTGTGATATCAACGCGACGTGCGCCGCTTCGCGGCCGGTGTGGCCGCCGCTCTGAGCCTGGCCGCCTGCGGTCCACCGCCGGCCCCCGCACCCGCACCGTCGACCACCGAAGCGGCCGGCCCCATCGACCCGTCGCGCATCGACCGCGCCCGCTACGAACTGCCCCCGGACTACGAGGTCGCCGACGTTCGCGGACGCGTCGCCCCGCTCGCCCAGTGGGGGTACGGCCCGGACTGGTCGGCGAATCCGCCGCAGTGCGGTGCGCTCGCCGACCCGCCGTCCGATCCGCAGACGGTGCGCGGCTGGTCGGCCTCCGGCGCGGGTGGGATCGTCTACGCCGTCGCGGCGGCAGGGGCGACGCCGCCCGATCCCGGGCTTCCGGGTGAATGCGGTGAGTGGATGATGACGGCGGGGCCGACGACGGGCACCGTCCGGCTGGTCGAACCGCCACCGGTGCGCGGGGTCGACGTCATCGGGATGGTCGCCGACACCGTCACGGTCGTCGAGGGCGGGACCGAAACACGCTCGCACGCCCAGACTTTCGTCGCCCGGGAAGGTCAGAGCCTGGTGTACGTCACCGTCGTGACCGATCCCGGCTCGCCGCACCCGCCTCTCGACGCGGATTTCGCCGCGGACCTGTTGACCCGCACGGTGGCGGCGTTGAGGAGCTGAGCGGCGGGTACATTGGCGGCGATGTTGCACCCAAGAGCGGTAGCCGCCGTGGCCTGCGCCGGTGTGCTCACCGCATGCGGCTCCGGCTCAGCGCCCGAATCCGAGTACGCCGACGCGGACATCGCCCGCGTGTCGCAGGTGAAGGCGACGTTCGGGGATCAGTTCCAGTACCGGGACATCGCGCCGACGGGCATCGACCCCAAACTGCTGCAACCGCAGAAGATGCCGCCCGGCTTGACCTTTCGGCCGCCCGAGTGTGCGACGTTCGCCGAAGGCCGGCTGCCCGAGGCGGAGTTGAAGGGCAACATGGCCGCCGCGACCGCCGAGGGCGAGGGCAACCGGTTCATAGCGCTGGCCGTCGAGACCAACGAGCCCGTTCCTTTCCCCGAGCCGGGAGAGGCGTGCAAGAAGGTCGAATTCGGCGGCCCCGCACTGCGCGGGCTCGTCGAGGTGGTCGAGGCGCCGCAGATCGAGGGTGTGCAGACCGCGGCCACCCATCGCGTTCTGCAGACCGTGGTCGCCGGTGCTCCCCGCACCGGCGAGTTGTACAACTACACCGCGCGTTTCGGGCCGTACCTGGTGATCGTGACGGCGAACCCGCTGGTGATCCCCGACAAGCCGGTCGCGCCGGTCGACACCGAGCGCGCCAGGAAGTTGCTGGTCGACGCCGTCGCCGCCGTGCGGGGTTGACCCGCGCTCAGCGGACGTTGTAGGGCCGGAACTGGATGCTGATCCGAGGGCCGGTGGGTCGCGTCGTCTTCGGGATCGCGTGTTCCCAGGTGCGCTGGCACGACCCGCCCATCACCAGCAGATCGCCGTGGTGGTGCTGGATCCGCAGCGACGGGCCGCCGCCGCGTGGGCGCAGCGCGAAGGTCCTGGTCGCGCCGAGCCCGACGATCGCGACCATCGTGTCCTCGGTGCTGCTGCGGCCGATGTTGTCGCCGTGCCAGGCGACGCTGTCGTTACCGTCACGGTAGAGGCAGAGGCCGGCGGTGGTGAAGGGTTCGCCGAGTTCGCCGCCGTAGGTGTCGTTGAGCCGGCGGCGCATCTGCTTGAGCCTGGGGTGGGGTGCCTCGTCGTCGACGAGGTTGTGGAAGCTGAGCAGCCGCGGGACGTCCAGCACCCGCTCGTACATCTGCCTGCGCTCGGCGCGCCACGGGATGACCTCACGCAGTTCGTCGAAGAGGGTGTCGGCATCGGTCAGCCAGCCCGACCGGACGTCGAGCCATGCGCCGTTGCCGAGAATGCGGCGCTCCGCGTGCTCGAAAAGCGAGCCCTGTAGAGCCAGCTCCATGAACCCGAGTGTATCGCACAGGCGTTCGAGGAGTCAGAGGCGAGCGGGTCCCGGTCCGCTGCCGGCGAGGACGTCACCGGGGTTGGCCAGCGCGCAGGTCTTCAGGCTCAGACATCCGCAGCCGATGCAGCCGGCGAGGTTGTCGCGCAGCCGCTGCAGGTGCATGATCCGCTCGTCGAGGTCGTCGCGCCAGCTCGCGGAGAGTCTCGCCCAGTCCTTGCTGGTGGGCACCCGGTCGGTGGGCAGGGTGGCCAGCGCGGCGCGGATGCGGGCCAACGGGATGCCGAGGCGCTGTGACATCCGGATGAACGCGACCCGCCGCAGCGTCTCGCGCGCGTAGCGGCGCTGGTTGCCCGCGGTGCGCCGACTGGTGATGAGCCCCTCGCGTTCGTAGAAGTGCAGCGCCGAGACCGCGACGCCGCTGCGGGCCGACATCTCGCTCGGGGTCAGCTCGTGGCCGTCCATGACCTGAACCATACTTGAGGTCTCGGCCGGGAGGCGATGACGCTACGGTGCTAGATGTGACATTGGGCTGCGATTCCGAGGTCGGCACGTTACGGGTGGCCATCCTGCACCGCCCCGGCGCCGAGCTGCAGCGGTTGACCCCCCGCAACAACGACGCGCTGTTGTTCGACGGGTTGCCGTGGGTGTCCCGCGCACAGGACGAACACGACGCGTTCGCCGAACTGCTGCGGTCACGCGGCGTCGAGGTGCTGCTGCTGGCCGACCTGTTGACCGAGGCGCTGGCCAGTGGCGCGGCGCGCATGCACGGCATCGCCGCCGCCGTCGATCCCCGGCGACTGGGAATCCCGCTCGCCCAGGAACTCTCGGCGTATCTACGCACGCTCGACGCCGCCCAGCTGGCGCATGTGCTCGTGGCTGGGATGACGTTCAACGAGTTGCCGTTCGCCGCGAGCGACCTGTCGCTGGTGCGGCGGATGCACCACGGCGGAGACTTCGTGATCGACCCGCTGCCGAACCTGTTGTTCACGCGCGACTCGTCGTTCTGGATCGGCCCGCGCGTGGCGATCACGTCGCTGGCGCTGCCGGCACGGTCGCGGGAGACGTCGCTGACCGATCTGATCTACGCCCACCATCCGCGGTTTCTCGGGGTGCGCCGGGCCTACGAGTCGCGGTCGGCGCCGGTCGAAGGTGGCGACGTGCTGCTGCTGGCGCCGGGTGTGGTCGCGGTCGGTGTGGGGGAGCGGACGACGCCGGCTGGGGCGGAGGCGTTGGCGCGCAGCCTGTTCGACGACGACCTGGCCCACACCGTGCTCGCCGTGCCGATCGCCCAGGAGCGGGCGCAGATGCACCTCGACACCGTGTGCACGATGGTCGACGTCGACGCGGTCGTGATGTACCCGCAGGTGGTGGACACGCTGTCGGCGTTCACGATCCGCCGCGACGGGCAGGGCGGCGTGCGGATCGACGACGCCGCGCCGTTCGTCACCGCCGCCGCCGAGGCGATGGGCATCGACCGATTGCGGGTCATCGACACGGGCCTGGACCCGGTCACGGCCGAACGGGAACAGTGGGACGACGGCAACAACACGCTGGCCCTCGCGCCGGGTGTCGTGGCGGCCTACGAGCGCAACACCGAAACCAATGCGCGACTGGCTGATTCGGGTATCGAGGTGCTGCCGATCGCCGCGTCGGAGCTGGGCACGGGCCGGGGTGGGCCGCGTTGTATGTCGTGTCCGGCCGCCCGCGACCCGCTGTAGCCGGCGCGCTTTCGCGAAGATTGCAGTCACGGTCGTGGTCGGCCCGGATTTCACCGCCCTCAGTGCAATGTCTGAGGCGTGCACCCCCGACGGGCGAACGCTTCGCGGACGCGGTGCAGAATGAACTGCCGGCTGTGCTCCTTGACGACCTTGACGTCGATCCACCTCTCGCCCTCGATGAGCTCGGCCCGACCGATGTCGTGGACGTACTGCCCGCGGTCGGTGCTGTGGTGTGCGCCTTCGTAGTCCAGGCCCACTTTCGGTTCGTCGTAGCCCATGTCGATGAACGCCTCGCGGAAGCGGTCGGCGACCCGAATCTGCGTGCGCGGCCGCGGAAGTCCGGCGTCGATGAGCAACAGGCGCAGCCACGTCTCCTTCGGCGACTCCGCGCCGCCGTCCATGAGGTCGAGCGCGATGCGCGCACGGCGCAGGCCGCGCGCACGCGGATAACGTGCGGCGAGCGACAACGCCTCCGCTGCGGTGACACCGGTGGCCTGTGCCAGCGCGTCGAGGTGCGTGACCGCCCCGTCCCGGGGCAGATGCCTCGCGAGGTCGAACGCCGTCCGATGCGGCGCGGTCACCAGTAGACCGCCGACCTCGCGCACCCAGAGCGCGCCGTGCATCGCCGATGCGGCGCGCCCGGTCACCACGCCGGTTCGCTTCGACCACAGCCAGGCGCCCGCGGTCTTCAGCCGGAGCGTAGGCGGCGACGCCTTCGGCGCGTAGACGTCCGGGAACAGCCGGCGGTAGTTCCAGCGCAACTGACCGCGGGTGAGCGCCCCGCTCGCGAGCAGTTCACCGCCGACCACCACCTCCGACATGGCTCGATGCTGAGGCGAGCCGCCGACAGATCCGGGCGTCGAGCCGACACATTGCGCACAGGGCTGTGGACAACCGCTTCCCAGCAGCCCTCGGTGCAATCTCGGGGCGGAACCGTCTCAACGCCAGCTCGGCAGCCAGATCTGCATGTTCCACGTCGACTGGCTGATCGGGATGCCGGTCAGGATCGGGAAGAGCCACGCGAAGTTCGTGATCACCAGCGCCACGTAGCCGGCGACGACCATCAACCCGAGCGTGCGCCGCTCGGCGTTCTGCCTGGGCGCGTGCAGGATGTCGCCGAGGATCAACGCGATCATCATGATCAGGAACGGCGCCATCACCGCCGCGTAGAAGAAGTACATCTGCCGGTCGATGTCGGCGAACCACGGCAGGAACCCCGCCGCGTAGCCGGTCAGCGCGACCGCGTAGCGCCAGTCGCGCCGCACGAACGTCCGCCACACCGCCCACGCCAGCACCGGCACCGCGAGGAACCACATGGCCGGCGTGCCGACCAGCATCACGGCCTTCACACACGACTGCGCCCCGCAGCCGGGTACGTCCTGGTTGTCGATCGCGTACAGCACCGGCCGCAGCGACATCGGCCACGTCCACGGTTTGGACTCCCACGGGTGGTGGTTGCCGTCGGAGTTGGTCAGCCCGGAGTGGAACCGGTAGGCCGCGTGCGTGTAATGCCACAGCGAGCGCACCGCGTCGGGGATCGGCCACGCGCTGTCTTCCCCGATGGACTGGCCGGCCTCGTGCCGGTTCACCCCCGTCTCGGAGGCGAACCACGGCGTGTACGACGCCAGGTACACCGCGAACGGCACCAGCACCAACGCGTACAGCGACGGCCCGGCGTCACGCCGTACGGCGCCGACCCACGGTCTTGGCACCCGGTACTGCCGACGGGCCGCGATGTCGAGCGCCAGCGTCATGACGCCGAAGAAGGCCACGAAGTACAGCCCCGACCACTTGGTCGCACACGCCAGGCCGAGCAGCACGCCGGCACCGAAGCGCCACCACCGCACACCCAGCCGCGGGCCCCACGGCGTCTCCCCGATCCGGCCCTCCATGAGCGCGACGTGCATGCGCTCGCGCACCTGGTCGCGGTCGACCATCAGGCAGCCGAACGCCGCGACGACGAACACGGTGAGGAACCCGTCGAGCAGCGCGGTCCGCGCGGTGACGAATGACACGCCGTCGGCGATCAGCAGCAGCCCGGCGATCCCGCCGACCAGGGTCGAGCGGCTGATCCGCCGCACGATCCGCGCCACCAGCAGGATCATGATCACGCCGCACACCGCGCCGGAGAACCGCCAGCCCAGCCCGTTGTAGCCGAACAGCGCCTCGCCGATCGCGATCAGCTGTTTGCCGACCGGCGGGTGCACCACCAGCCCGTATCCGGGATTGTCCTCGACGCCGTTGTTGTGCAGCACCTGCCACGCCTGAGGCGCGTAGTGCTTCTCGTCGAAGATCGGCGTGCCCGCATCGGTGGGCGAGCCGAGGTTGAGGAACCGGGTGATCGCGGCCAGCGCGGTGATCACCGCGGTCATCGCCCAGCCCTGCAGCCGGTCGACCGGTCCGAAGTCCGCCACCGGCATCAACGGCCCGGGACTGATGACGGGGACCGCGCGCGGCGCATCGGTGGCGGGGGCGGTCACGAGATTCGATCGTAGGCTGTATCGATGTGCATCCCCCGGTCGCTCCGCTCCTGCCCGCCGAGATGACCGCCGGTCGACTCCTTCTCGCCGCCACCCCGCTCGGCCAGCCCGGCGACGCCTCCAGGCGGCTGGTGACCGCGCTGCGCACCGCCGACATCGTCGCCGCGGAGGACACCCGCCGCGTCCGCCAGCTCGCGCAGTCACTGGAGGTCAAGCCCGCGGGCAAGGTGACGAGCTTCTTCGACCAGAACGAGGCCACCCGCGTCCCCGCGCTGGTGGAGGCGATCCGGTCGGGCGCAACAGTGCTCGTCGTCAGCGACGCCGGGATGCCGCTGATCAACGATCCCGGCTACCGGCTCGTCAGCGCCTGTGTCGACGCGGGACTCCCGGTCAGCTGCCTGCCGGGGCCCTCGGCGGTGACGACGGCGCTGGCGGTGTCGGGACTGCCGTCGGACCGGTTCTGTTTCGAGGGTTTCCCGCCGCGCAAGAGCACCGCCCGTGTGGCCTGGTTCCAGGCGCTGACCACCGAGCAGCGCACGTGCGTGTTCTTCGAGTCACCCCGGCGACTGCCCGACACCCTGCGCGACGCCGCGGCCGCGCTCGGCGGCGACCGCCGGGTGGTGGTGTGCCGGGAGCTGACCAAGATCCACGAGGAGGTCAAACGCGGCACCTTGGCCGAACTGGCCGAGTGGGCCGCCGACGGCGTGCTCGGCGAGATCACCGTCGTGCTCGCCGGTGCCGTGCCGTCCGCCGATCTCGACACCCTCGTCGCCGACGTCAACGACCGTGTCGCCGCGGGCGCGCGGGTCAAGGACGCCTGCGCCGCGGTCGTCTCCGAGAACCCGGGGGCGCCGTCGAAACGCGATCTCTACGACGCCGTGCTGCGTTCGCGCGACTAGGAACCGGCCAGCGGCCAATGGGTGGTCGCGATGAGTTCGGCTCGCTCCAGCGCCTGCGCCCGGTGCACGTGGATCGCGTTGTACTCCTCGCTGGTGACCATCTCGAGGAACGCCGACGGTGTCGGGTACCGCACGATCAGGATGACGTCCCACCACGGGCTGCCCTCGTCGCCGATGACGAACGCGGGGGAGGTGCCGCCGTACACGATCGAGGCGCCGACCCGTTCCAGGAACGGCGCCACCGCGGCACCGTAGCGCCGGTAACTCTCGAGCCCGTCGGGTTCGGCGAACTTGAGCAGGTTCACCATCACGACCGGCTGATCGGCCGGGAAGTCGGTCAGTGCGGGCAGGGGCAGCGGGCCCACGTCGGCGGGCTTGCCGGTCGGTTCACTCATACCGGGTTGACTACCACATCTCGGTGGCCGGGCGGAATCGGCGAGGAGGCGCCGACGATCGCCGCCGCCTTGTGCAGACACTCGTCCCATTCGCGGTCCGGATCGGAGTCGGCGGTGATACCGCCGCCGACGCCGAGGACCGCGGACCCGTCAGCGCCGAACTCCACCGTGCGGATCGCCACGTTCAGTTCGCACCCCGCCACCGGTGACGCCAGACCGAGGGTGCCGCAATAGATTCCGCGCCGATGCGGCTCCCACGTCCGCAGCAGGCTTCGTGCCCGGCCCTTCGGCGTCCCGGTGACCGACGCCGGCGGGAACGTCGCCTCCAGCACGGCACGCGTCGGCAGGTCGACGGCGACCTCGGCGGTGACCGTCGACACCAGATGCCACACGCCTGGCGCCGGGCGCACCGCCAGCAGTTCGGGCACCGTGACGGTTCCGGTCTCCGCGACGCGGCCGAGGTCGTTGCGGACCAGGTCGACGATCATCACGTTCTCGGCGACGTCCTTGACCGACGCCCGCAGGGCCGACGGATCCGCCCAGGCCGGCAGCGTCCCCTTGATCGGGCTGGACGTCACCGTGGCGCCGCGCCGGCTCAGGAACAGTTCCGGCGACAGCGACGCCACCGCACCCCATTTCCCGGCCACGTAGGCCGCGCGGGCCGGGGTGGTGCGCGATGCGGTGTCGATGAAGAAGTCCAGCGGGGTGCCGCGCAGGCGGCCGGCGAACCGGGTGCACACGCAGGCCTGGTAGACCTCGCCGGCCGCGATCGCGGCCAGGCACTCCGTCACTCCGCGGCGGTGGGCATCGCGATCCGGTGCAACCCAGTCGATCTCGTAGGCCGACGGGGCCGACGGTGCCCGCACGGCTTCGGCGATCCACCCCGGAACGCTTGTCCCGCTGAGGCTTTCGTACCACCAGCAGCCGTCGAGGTCGCGGCGCAGTACACGGTCCGACCAGCCGCCCGCCGCGGCCGGGATGCGGGGCCCGAGTCCATCGGCGCCCGGATCGGGGTAGGACAGATAGCCGAACCAGCCTCCGCCGACGGCGTTCCCGGGTGTATCGGCGCAGGGCACGTCGAACACCTGGGCCGGCTCGACCGGCGCGACGGTCACCGACGGGGCGATCACGGCGCTGGAGTCGAACCACTCGCCGAACAACGCGGCGGGCGGCGCCATCCCGAGCGCGGCGCCGGCGCGGCCGACGGCGGCCAGCACCGCGGGTGGCTCACCCAGGTCGCCGAGCCGTTCGATTCGCACGTGCCAAGACTGACACAGCTCAGCGGCTGATCTCCCGCGGGATGTCGACGCCGCCGAGCTTGTCCGGGTTGCGCATCGCGTAGAAGTGGCTGATCCTGCCGTCGACGACCTCGACGGTGACGACACCCTCGAAACTGTCGCCGAGGTAGAGCTTCAACGCCGGGGCGTTGTTGTACATCGCCGGTTCGATGCGGCCGCCTTCGCCGGCCACCCGCAGCAGGCCGAGGATCAGTTTGCTCACCCGGTCGGCGCCGACGACGGGGCGACGTGCCGCGCTGCGCTTGCCCGCACTGTCGGCCGTCCACACCACGTCGGGGGCCAGCAGTTCCATCAGACCGTCGACGTCACCGGTCGAGGCGGCCGCGAAGAACCGCGCGGTGATCTCCGTCGACGTCTTGGGGTCCACCGGTTCGAACCGCCTGCGCCGTGACTGGACGTGTTCGCGGGCGCGGTGCGCCATCTGGCGCACCGACGCCACGGATTTGCCGACCGCGGCGGCGATCTCGTCGTGGCCGAACCCGAACACCTCCCGCAGCACGAACACCGCCCGCTCGTCCGGCGTCAGCGTTTCGAGGACGACGAGCATCGCCATCGACACCGATTCCGCGAGCACCACGTCGGTCGACGCATCGTTGCTCTCCACCAGCAGCGGCTCGGGCAGCCACGGTCCGATGTAGTCCTCACGTCGGCGGGACTGCGCCCGCAGCGCGTTGAGGGCCTGCCGGGTGACGAGCTGGGCGAGGTAGGCCTTGGTGTCGTGCACCCCCGACAGGTTCACCTCGGCCCAGCGCAGGTAGCTCTCCTGCAGCACGTCGTCGGCTTCCGTTGCGCTGCCCAGGATCTCGTAGGCGATCGTGAACAGCAGCGGCCGCAGCAGCGTGAACCGTTCGGCGTGGTCGTTCACGACACCGCCACACCCGCGTCGGCGACGCGCTGGGCCCGCTTACCGCCTTTGAGCCAGAAGTAGCTGCCCGGTTTGCGCGCCTCGCGAGACAGGAACGAGATCGTGCCCTTGCAGACCGCCTCCTTGATCGACGCGGCCACCCGCCCGGAGATGTGCCACCGCATCACGCGGTCGTCGAGGTGGGCGAGCTGGATCAGTCCGGCCCCGCGGCCCAGGCTCATGCACTGGCCGGTGAACGCCTGGTTCAGCGCCTTGGGTTCGGTGCCGGCGATCCGGCTGAGCACGGTGTTGGCGGCCTGCGCGCCGAGGGGGATCGCGGCCTGGCAGCTCATCCGCAGCGGCAGGTTGGACGGCGCCGCCGCGTCGCCCGCCGCGATGATCCGGTCGTCGTCGACGCTGGTGAGCGTTTCGTCGGTGACCAGCCGGCCGATGCGGTCGGTGGTCAGGCCGCTGCGGGCGGCGAGGTCGGGGACCCCGAAGCCGGCCGTCCAGATCGTGACCGCGCTGGGCAGGTGGCGGCCGTCGGACAGCGTGACCGCATCCGCCTGCACCTGCGTGACCACGGCGCCGGGTCCGTCCACCACGGTGACCCCGAGGTCGCTGAACCGCTTCGCCGCGGTCCGGCGCGCCGCGGTGCTCAGGTAGGGGCCGAGCACGCTGCCGCACACGAGCGTGACGCGGCGGCCGCCTTCGGCGAGTTCGGCGGCCACCTCCATCCCGGTCGGGCCGGCACCGACCACGACGACCGGTGCATCGTCGGCGGCGGTCGCGAGCGCGGCGCGAAGCGGCTGACCGTGCTCGAATTCGGAGATGGGGAAGGCGAATTCGGCGGCGCCCGGCACGGTCAGCGCGGCGCCCGTACTGCCGACCGCGTAGATCAGGTAGTCGTAGTCCAGCGTGGCGCCCGAGGCCAGCCGCACCCGTCGGGCCGCGGCGTCGATCCGGTCGGCCGTGTCCACCACGAGCTCGATGCCGTCACCGAGCACGGTGCCGAAGTCGACGACGGAGTCGTCGGAGCCGGTCACGAGTTGGTGCAGGCGGATCCGTTCGACGAACTGCGGGCGGGGGTTGACCAGCGTGATCCGGACACCGCCGTCGAGGCGGAGGTGGTTGGCGGCCATCACGCCGGCGTATCCGCCGCCGATGACGACGACGCGGGTCTTGGCATCGGACATCGTTGTCTCCTCGGGTCATCCGGCACTTCCCGGTCGCCGGCGGCGGCCAGAGGGGTGAAGTGCCGGTCTGCCCTCGAGACACCGCACCGCTCGGGAGTGTGACAGCCCAGGAGCCGAATGTGGTTCAGATCACTCAGATCAGGCCGAGGGCCAGCATCGCGTCGGCGACTCGGGTGAAGCCCGCGATGTTGGCACCGGCCACGTAGTTGCCGGGTTGGCCGAACTCCGCCGCGGTCTGCAGGCAGCGGTCGTGGATGCGGCTCATGATCTCGGCCAGTCGCTCCTCGGTCTCGGCGAACGTCCACGAATCGCGGGAGGCGTTCTGCTGCATCTCCAGCGCGCTGGTCGCCACACCGCCGGCGTTGACGGCCTTACCGGGGGCGAAGATCGTGCCGGCCTCGGCGAAGAGCTTCACCGCCTCCGGGGTGCACGGCATGTTCGCGCCTTCGGCGACGATGCGGCAGCCGCCCTTGACCAGAGCGGCGGCATCGGCGCCGTTGATCTCGTTCTGGGTGGCGCTCGGCACCGCGATGTCGCAGTCGACGTCCCACACGTTGCCGCGGGTGAAGCGGGCGCGACGGCCCCGCAGTTCGGCGTACTCGGAGATGCGGCTGCGCCGGACCTCCTTGACGTCCTTGAGGATGGTCAGGTCGATACCGTCGGGGTCGACGACGTACCCGTCGGAGTCCGAACAGGCCACCACCGTGCCGCCGAGCTGCTGGATCTTCTCGATCGCGTAGATGGCGACGTTGCCCGAACCGGACACCACGGCCCGCTTACCGTCGAACGACTCCCCGTGGGCGCGCAGGATGTCGGCGATGAAGTAGACCGTGCCGTAGCCGGTGGCCTCGGTGCGCACCAGCGAGCCGCCCCAGGTGATGCCCTTGCCGGTGAGCACGCCGGACTCGTAACGGTTGGTGATGCGTTTGTACTGCCCGAACAGGTAGCCGATCTCCCGCATGCCCACGCCGATGTCGCCGGCGGGCACGTCGGTGTATTCACCGATGTGGCGGTAGAGCTCGGTCATGAACGACTGGCAGAACCGCATGATCTCGCCGTCGGAGCGGCCCTTGGGGTCGAAGTCCGACCCGCCCTTGCCGCCGCCGATCGGCATACCGGTCAGCGAGTTCTTGAAGATCTGTTCGAAGCCGAGGAACTTCACGATGCCCAGGTACACCGACGGGTGGAACCGCAGGCCGCCCTTGAACGGGCCCAGCGCAGAGTTGAACTCGACCCGGAAGCCGCGGTTCATCTGCACCGCGCCGTCGTCGTCCACCCACGGCACCCGGAACAGGATCTGCCGTTCGGGTTCGCACAGCCGGCGGATCACCGCGCTGTCGGCGTATTCGGGGTGTTTGGCGACCACCGGTCCGAGGCTCTGCAGCACCTCGTAGACGGCCTGGTGGAACTCCGTCTCACCGGGGTTGCGGCGGGCCACCTCCTCGAAGACGTCCTGCAGGTTCTCGTGCAATCCGTTCATGCTTCGTCCACCTGGTATCTCGGGAACACCCCAACGGGCTTCGGCAGAGCGGTGCCCGGTGCGAGGCGGGTGGAAACGGCCGCGAACGTGCGCTGGTCGGCGGGTTGGCCGAGCAGGTCGAGCAGTGTGGCGGTCGAGTCCGGCATCACCGGCTGGGTGAGCAGCGCCGCGATCCGCACCGTCTCGAGCGTCGTGTACAGCACGGTACGGAAGCGGGTCTGATCCTCGGCGGCGTCGGACTTGCGCAGCACCCACGGTTCCTGGGCCGAGAAATACCGGTTGGCCGCGCCGAGCACCGACCAGACCGCCTCCAGCGCCAGGTGCATGGCCTGGTCGTCGAAGTGGACGCGGACCCGGTCCAGCAGTGCGTCGGCGGCTTCGAGCAGCGCGAGGTCGTCGGCGGTGAAGTCGCCCGGTTCGGGAACCGCGCTGCCGAGGTTCTTGGCCACCATCGACAGCGAGCGCTGGGCCAGGTTGCCGAGCTCGTTGGCGAGGTCGGCGTTGATGCGGCCGATGATGGCGTCCTCGCTGTAGCTGCCGTCCTGACCGAACGGCACCTCGCGCAGGAAGAAGTAGCGCACCTGGTCGAGGCCGAACGTGTCGACGAGGTTCACCGGGTCGACGACGTTGCCGATCGACTTGCTCATCTTCTCGCCGCGGTTGAGCAGCCAGCCGTGGGCGAAGACGCGCTTGGGCAGCTCGAGGCCCGCCGACATCAGGAACGCCGGCCAGTAGACGGTGTGGAAACGGATGATGTCCTTGCCGATCATGTGCAGATCGGCCGGCCAGTACCGCTGGAACGCCTCCGAGGAGGTGTCGGGATAGCCGACACCGGTGAGGTAGTTGGTCAGCGCGTCCACCCACACGTACATGACGTGGTCGGGGTGGTCGGGGACGGGCACACCCCAGTCGAAGGTGGTGCGGCTGATCGACAGGTCGCGCAGGCCGCCGGAGACGAAGCTGACCACCTCGTTGCGCCGCACGTCGGGGGCGATGAACTCGGGGTGCGCCTCGTAGTGGGCGAGCAGCCGGTCGGTGTAGGCCGACAGCCGGAAGAAGTACGTCTGCTCCTCGGTCCAGGTCACCGGAGCGCCGGTCTCGGTGGCGATGCGCACCCCGTCCTCGCGCAGCGTGGTCTCGTTCTCGGTGAAGAACCGCTCGTCGCGCACGGAGTACCAGCCGGAGTACGCGTCGAGGTAGATGTCGCCCGCCGCGTTCATCCGCTGCCAGATGTCCTTGGACGCCTCGTAGTGGTCGGCGTCCGACGTCCGGATGAACCGGTCGAAGGAGATGCCGAGCTTCTCCTGCAGGCGCTGGAACACATCGGAGTTGCGGCGCGCCAGTTCGGCGGCGGAGATGCCCTGCGCGGCGGCGGTCTCGGCCATCTTCTGACCGTGGACGTCGGTGCCGGTGAGGTAGCGGACGTCGAAACCGTCGAGACGCTTGAACCGGGCGATGGCGTCGGTGGCGATGTACTCGTAGGCGTGGCCGACGTGCGGATCGCCGTTGGGGTAGGCGATCGCGGTGGTGATGTAGAACGGCTGGCTCATGTGGGTTCACCTTATGGTGTGGGGCGTGAGTCGCTCGAACCGTCCGGCACCGCCGCCTCCGGAACCGCTGGCGCCGCTGATCGACGCGCACACCCATCTCGACGCCTGCGGTGCGCGTGATGCCGACGACGTGCGGGTGGCGCTGGACCGCGCCGGCGCGGTGGGCGTACAGGCCGTCGTGACGATCGCCGACGATCTGGCGGCGGCGCGGTGGGCCGTGCAGGCCGCCGGATGGGACGACCGGGTGTACGCCGCCGTGGCGCTGCACCCCACCCGGGCGAACGCGCTCACCGGCGACGCCCGCGCCGAACTCGAGCGCCTCGCCGCGCACCCGCGGGTGGTGGCGATCGGGGAGACGGGGATGGACCTGTACTGGCCCGGCAAGCTCGAGGGCTGCGCCGAACCGGACGTCCAGCGTGAGTCGTTCGCCTGGCACATCGACCTGGCCAAGCGCACCGGCAAGCCGCTGATGATCCACAACCGCGACGCCGACGCGGCCGTCCTCGACGTCCTCGCGGCCGAGGGCGCACCCGAGACCGTGATCTTCCACTGCTTCTCGTCGGACGCGCAGATGGCGCGGACGTGCATCGACGCGGGCTGGCTGTTGAGCCTCTCGGGCACCGTCAGTTTTCGCAACGCCCACCCACTGCGGGAGGCGGCGCAGCTGATCCCCGGCGAACAGCTCCTCGTGGAAACGGACGCACCCTTTCTGACCCCGCACCCGTACCGCGGAGCGCCCAACGAGCCGTACTGCCTGCCGTACACGGTGCGGGCACTGGCCGAGGTCTGCGACCGGCCGGCCGAGGAGATCGCGCAGCAAACGGCCGACAACGCCATCCGTGCATACGGGCTGCCTGAGAGTTGATCTCAGTAAAGGAGTTCGTTACCGTCTTGTGATCGTAAGCGGACTTAGCCGCACCTTTTGAAACGTTTGTACCAATTCTCAGGGACCCGACAACTCTTGACTGCTCTGAACAGACTGCACGAGGCGCGTTCGCCCATGCTGCGCATCGTGGTGGCCGCGCTGCTGGTCGCGCTGGCGTTCGCGGGCGGCTACGCCGTCACCACGCAGAAGACCGTCACGCTGTCGGTGGACGGTACGCAGATCACGGTCTCGACGATGAAGTCACGGGTGATCGACGTCGTCCGCGAGAACGGTTTCGAGGTCGGCGAGCGTGACGACCTCTTCCCGGCCGCCGATGCCGAGGTGCGCCCGTCCGACACGATCGTGCTGCGCCGCAGCCGGCCGCTCGACATCTCGCTCGACGGTCAGCACACGCGACAGGTGTGGACCACGGCGTCGACGGTCGACGAGGCGCTCGCACAGCTGCAGATGACCGACAACGCCCCCGCCGCCGCGTCCCGCGGCAGCCGGGTGCCGCTCGGCGGGATGTCGCTCCCGGTCGTGAGCCCCAAGACGGTCCAGATCGACGACGGCGGGGCGCTCCGCACGGTCCGGTTGGCGGCGCCGAACGTGGCCACACTGCTGGAGGCCGCCGGCGCCCCGCTGCAGCAGCGGGACAGGGTCGTACCGGCCGCGTCGGCGCCAGTCGTCGACGGGATGCAGATCCAGATAACCCGCGTCCGTATCGAGAAGTTCACCGAGCGGCTGCCGCTTCCGCCGGCCGACACGCGGATCGAAGACGTCAACCTCAACATGAGCCGCCAGATCGTCGAAGACCCGGGAACGCCGGGCGTTCAGGACGTGACCTTTGCTGTTTCGAAGGTCAACGGTGTGGAAACGGGCAGGCTGCCAGTAGCTAATGTCATCGTTTCACCTGCAAGGAACGCCGTTTTGCGGGTCGGTGCGAAGCCCGGCACCGAGGTGCCGCCGGTGAGTGCCGGAGCCGCGTGGGATGCCCTCGCGCAGTGCGAAGCCGGAGGTAACTGGTCCATCAATACCGGCAACGGATATTTCGGTGGAGTGCAGTTTGATCAAAACACCTGGGAGCGCAACGGGGGTCTGAGGTATGCTCCTAGGGCGGATCTGGCAACAAGAGAAGAACAGATCGCGATTGCTGAGGTCACTCGGGCAAGGCAAGGTTGGGGAGCCTGGCCCGTGTGCAGTGGGAGAGTGGGGGCGTCCTGACGATTCGACTACTCGGGCGGACCGAGATACGGCGCTTGGCGAAAGACATCGACTTTCGCCCGCGCAAGTCCTTTGGGCAAAATTTCGTCCATGATGCCAACACCGTGCGCAGGATCGTCTCGGCCTCCGGTGTGCACCGACACGACCACGTCCTCGAGGTGGGACCGGGGCTCGGCTCGCTGACCCTGGCGCTCCTCGATCGCGGCGCTCACGTGACGGCGGTGGAGATCGATCCACTGCTGGCACAACAGCTTCCCACCACGATCGCGGACCACTCGCACAGTGAGATCAACCGTCTCACGGTGCTCAACCAGGACATCCTGACGCTGATGCCGTCGGACCTGGAGAACCAGCCGACCGCGCTCGTCGCCAACCTGCCGTACAACGTCGCGGTGCCCGCGCTGCTGCATCTGCTCGCGGAGTTCCCGACGATCCGTTCGGTCATGGTGATGGTCCAGGCCGAGGTGGCCGAGCGGCTCGCCGCCGACCCCGGCGGCAAGGACTACGGCGTACCGAGTGCGAAGGTGCGGTTCTACGGCAACGTCCGCCGCTACGGCATGGTGTCGCCGACGGTCTTCTGGCCCATCCCCCGGGTGTACTCCGGACTGGTCCGTATCGACCGCTACGAGACGTCGCCGTGGCCCACCGACGCCGAGTTCCGCGACCAGGTGTTCGCCCTCATCGACATCGCGTTCGCGCAGCGCCGCAAGACGTCACGCAACGCCTTCGCCGAATGGGCCGGCTCGGGCAACGAGTCGGCGCGTCGCCTGCTGGCCGCCAGCATCGACCCGTCGCGGCGCGGTGAGACGCTCGCCATCGCCGACTTCGTCCGGTTGCTGCAGCGGTCCGGTGAGGTCGAAGAGCAGGTCCGCGTCCTGTAGCCGACCGGCTCGGTCTGCTCTGGGTTTGCGCGGTCCACGTGCGGGGATAGTGTCGAGCGGTGCGCAACGGCAACACCGCCTCCGAGTGGGTTCCCACCGGTTCGGTCACCGTGCGGGTGCCCGGCAAGGTGAACCTGTTCCTGGGCGTCGGCGATCTGCGTGACGACGGATACCACGATCTGACGACGGTGTTCCACGCCGTCTCGCTGCTCGACGAGGTCACGGTCTCCACGGCCGACGCGCTGTCGGTGGAGTTGGTCGGTGAGGGTGTCGAATCGCTGCCCACCGACCGGCGCAACATCGCCTGGCGCGCGGCCGAACTGATGGCCGACCATGTCGGCCGGGCCCCCGACGTGGCGATCTCGATCGAGAAGACGATCCCGGTGGCCGGCGGGATGGCCGGCGGCAGCGCCGACGCCGCGGCCGTGCTGGTCGGGATGAACCATCTGTGGGAACTCGGCGTCCCGCGCCGCGATCTGCACGCCATGGCCGCCGAGTTGGGCAGCGACGTGCCGTTCGCGCTGCACGGCGGCACCGCGCTGGGCACCGGCCGCGGCGAGGAGCTGGCGACCGTGCTGGCCCGCAGCACGTTCCACTGGGTGCTGGCGTTCGCGTACAAGGGTCTGTCGACGCCGAAGGTGTTCGCCGAACTCGACCGGCTGCGGGCGACCGCGGACGCCAAACGGGCGGAGCCGAGCCGGCTGGGGGACCCCGAGCCGATGCTGGCCGCCCTGGCGTCCGGGGATGCCGACCAGCTGGCGCCGCTGCTCGGCAACGATCTGCAGGCGGCGGCCTTGAGCCTGTACCCGGACCTGCGGCGCACGCTGCGCGCCGGACTGGACGCCGGCGCGCTGGCCGCGATCGTGTCCGGGTCGGGTCCGACCTGTGCGTTCCTGTGCCGTTCGTCGCCGGCGGCGATCGACGTCGGCGCCCGGCTGGCCGGGGCCGGTGTGTGCCGCACGGTGCGGGTGGCCAGCGGGCCGGTACAGGGCGCCCGGGTGGTTCCGGCGCCGTCTCCTTCGATCTGACGGGGTGCCGTCGAGTTCGCCGCGTCGTTGCATCCGTAAGCTGTGACCCACGCCTCAATCGGCGCGATGGTTTGGCAGTTACTTAAGGGTCTCTTAAGATGGTCGACGGTGAAAGCTAGCGGTCGAGCACCGGACGTGCGTCCTTTCCCGCCGGTGTCGCCGGCGGGCGCCGAGGTGGACGCCCCATCACCGTTTCGATACCCAACTGCTCCTGAATCGTGTGCGCGTGCCTACTCGGCAACGTTCGCGGACAAGCGGAGCATGAGAAGCCGGGCAGTGGCGCCGGTCCCCAGGAGGATGTCGTGAGCAGGTTCACCGAGAAGATGTACCGGAACGCGCGAACCGTGAGCACCGGCATGGTGACCGGCGAGCCGCACGAACCCGTCCGCCACACCTGGGGTGAGGTGCACGAGCGCGCCCGCAGGATCGCCGGTGGGCTCGCCGCGGCGGGCATCGGACTGGGCGACGCGGTGGGGGTGCTCGAGGGCCTTCCCGTGGAGATCGCGCCGACCGCGCAGGGCGTGTGGATGCGCGGCGCCAGCCTGACGATGCTGCACCAGCCGACGCCGCGCACCGACCTGATGATGTGGGCCGAGGACACCCTGACGGTGATCGGCATGATCGAGGCGAAGGCCGTCATCGTCGGCGAGCCGTTCACCGCGGCGATCCCCGTGCTCGAGGACAAGGGCATCACGGTGCTCACCGTGACCGACCTGCTGGGCGCCGAGCCGATCGACCCGGTCGAGGTCGGCGAGGACGATCTGGCGCTGATGCAGCTGACCTCCGGGTCGACGGGATCGCCGAAGGCGGTGCAGATCACCCACCGCAACATCTACTCGAACGCCGAGGCGATGTTCATCGGCGCCGAGTACGACGTCACCAAGGACGTCATGGTGAGCTGGCTGCCCTGCTTCCACGACATGGGCATGGTCGGCTTCCTCACCATCCCGATGTACTTCGGCGCCGAGCTGGTCAAGGTCACGCCGATGGACTTCCTGCGCGACACACTGCTGTGGGCGCGGCTCATCGACAAGTACAAGGGCACCATGACGGCCGCGCCGAACTTCGCGTACGCGCTGCTGGCCAAGCGCCTGCGCCGACAGGCCACGCCCGGTGAGTTCGACCTGTCGACGCTGCGGTTCGCGCTGTCGGGTGCCGAACCGGTCGAGCCGGCCGACGTGGAGGACCTGATCGACGCCGGTCGCCCGTTCGGCCTCAAGCCGGAGGCGATCCTGCCGGCCTACGGGATGGCCGAGACCACGCTGGCGGTGTCGTTCTCCAAGTGCGGCGCCGGTCTGGTGGTCGACGAGGTCGACGCCGACCTGCTGGCCGCGCTGCGCCGCGCCGTGCCCGCGACGAAGGGCAACACCAAGCGGCTGGCCACCCTCGGCCCGCTGCTGGAAGGGCTGGAGGCCCGCATCATCGACGAGCAGGGCAACGTGATGCCCGCCCGCGGCGTCGGCGTCATCGAGCTGCGCGGCGAACCGCTGACCCCCGGCTACATCACCATGGGCGGTTTCGTCCCGGCGCAGGACGAGCACGGCTGGTACGACACCGGTGACCTCGGCTACCTGACCGAAGAGGGCCACGTCGTGGTGTGCGGCCGAGTCAAGGACGTCATCATCATGGCCGGGCGCAACATCTATCCGACCGACATCGAACGGGCCGCCGGCCGCGTCGAGGGCGTGCGCCCCGGCTGTGCGGTCGCCGTCCGCCTCGACGCCGGCCACTCGCGCGAGACCTTCGCGGTCGCGGTGGAGTCCAACGCGTGGCAGGACCCGAACGAGGTGCACCGCATCGAGCGCCAGGTCGCGCACGAGGTGGTCGCCGAGGTCGACGTGCGGCCGCGCAACGTCGTCGTCCTCGGTCCCGGCACCATCCCGAAGACGCCGTCGGGCAAGCTGCGCCGCGCCAACTCGGTCTCCCTGGTCACCTAGTCCTCGAGCGCGACGGGCGGCAGATATTCGGCGACGAGGGTGCGGCGCCACCAGAGCCGCTCGTGCACCAGTTCATGCCATGTGGTGAACCGGTACTCGTACAGCAGCGCCCGCACATAGCGCGGCGGCGAGTCCGGGAACGGGTTGTGCCCCAGCAGACGCAGTGTCGGTGCGTCGTTGCGGAGCAGTCGGACGATGAACTTGCCGAACCAGTCCCGCGCGTAGGTCGGTGACAGCGCGACGAACCACATCAGCCAGTCCAGGCGCAGATGGTAGGGCGCCCACTGGCGCGGACACCGGCGTGGATCGCCCGGCTTGCCCTTGAATCCGTATTCCTTCCACACCGTGTGCTCGGTGATCTCGGCGTCGTCGGTGCCTTCGATCACCACCTCGTGGCGGACACGGCCGATGCTGCCGAAGGCGCCGTAGGTGTTCATCAGGTGGTAGGGGTTGAACGCGGCGTTCATCCGCTGCCGACTCGACACCATGTTGCGCACCGGCCAGTAGCTCATCACCGCGGCCGCGGCCGTCGCCGCCGTGACCAGGACCGCGAACCACAGCGGTGTGCCCGGCAGCGGCGGCGGGTCGGACACCGGAAGCACCGACGCGAACGCGGATTGGTCGAGCGCGCTGACCGCCAGGATGATCGTGATCCAGTTGAGCCAGGCGAAGTTCCCCGACAGCACCAGCCACAGCTGGGTGACGATCACGATCGCGCCGGACACGTTCGCCACCGGTTGGGGGGCGAAGAGCCCGAACGGCACGACGAGTTGGGCGACGTGGTTACCCGCCACCTCGACACGGTGCAGCGGCTTGGGCAGCCGGTGGAAGAACCAGCTCAGCGGGCCCGGCATCGGTTGGGTCTCGTGGTGGTAGTCCAGGCAGGTCAGGTCGCGCCAGCAGCGATCGCCGCGGATCTTGATCAGCCCGGCTCCGAACTCGACCCGGAACAGCAGCCAGCGGGCCAGCAGGATCGCCAGCAGGGGAGGCGCGGTCTCGTCGTTGCCGAGCATGAGCGCCACCACGCCCGCCTCCAAAAGCACCGATTCCCAACCGAACCCGTACCACCGCTGGCCGACGTTGACGATGGACAGGTAGAGCACCCACATCGCCAGCCAGATCGCCGTCGCCGTCCAGAGAGGGACCAGATCGGTGACGCCGGCGACCACCGCCGCCGACATCGCCGCTCCCATCCAGCAGACGGTGGCGAACAGCCGGTCGGAGTACCGGAGGTGGAAGATGCTCGGTGAGGCCCGGAACGGCACGCGCGCCACGAAGGCGGGAATCGGAAGCATGCCGTGTTCGCCAAGCAGCGGCCGGAACTGTCGCGCCGCGGCGACGAAGGCGATCAGGTAGATCGCCGCGACGCCGCGCTGCAGCACCTCCCTGGCCGGCCAGTACTCGGGTGCGACGAACCACTCCGCATTCACGTGGGGTCCCCCTGGGACGACGGCCTGTCGTGGCCGGGTACCCAGCGCGGTCGCACCTCAGTCAACGCGGGACTCGTTTTGGCGAGCGTGCACGTCTGCACACGACTCGCCGCGCCTTTCCCGGCGGTTTGCGCACGCTCGCGCGCCGTCGAGCGTCGCGAAATACGCTCGCCCGATGTCGGTGCGCGCGGTTACGGTCGGGGGCATGACCCCGGCCATCGAAGCGATCGACCTGGTGAAGCGGTTCGGCGGCCACACCGCGGTGGGCGGGGTGAGTTTCACCGTGCCCGCGGGAACGGTCCTCGGGCTGCTCGGGCCCAACGGCGCCGGCAAGACCACCACCGTGCGGATGATGACGACGCTGAGTGAACCGACCAGCGGCACCGCCCGCGTCGCGGGGTTCGACGTCCGCACCCAACCCGACGAGGTACGCCGCAACATGGGGTTGACCGGTCAGGTCGCCACCGTCGACGAACTGCTGACCGGCCGCGAGAACATCCGGATGATCGGCGGGCTCTACGGCATCCGGCGCAGGGAGCTGGCGAAACTGGGCGACGAACTGCTGCAACGGTTCTCACTCGCCGACGCCGCCGACCGGGTGGTGAAGTCGTATTCCGGTGGCATGCGGCGGCGCCTCGATCTCGCGGTGAGCCTGCTGGCCGCCCCGCCGGTGCTGTTCCTCGACGAGCCGACCACCGGCCTCGACCCCCGCAGCCGCACCGAACTGTGGGAGGTGCTGCGCGGCCTCGTCGAGGGCGGGACCACGCTGCTGCTCACCACCCAGTACCTGGAGGAGGCGGACCAGCTGGCGGACAACATCGTGGTGATCGACAAGGGCCGCATCATCGCGCAGGGCTCGCCGCTGGAGCTCAAACGGCAGGCCGGTAACGCCAGTCTGGTGGTGACGGTCGCCGACGCGGACGACCTCGCCGCGGCTCAGGCGCTGCTGGCGAAGACGGGCGCCGAGGTGTTCGTCGACCGCGCCGCGCGCCGGCTCACCGCCGCCGCCGACGGGCTGGCCGACATGGTCCGCGTCGCCGGCTGGCTGCAGGACAGCCACATCGACGTCGACGACATCGGACTGTCGCGGCCCAGCCTCGACGACGTGTTCCTGTCGCTGACCGGCCACCGCACCGAGGACGAGGAGGTCGGCGCGTGACCGCCGTCGAAGCCCACACGCAGAACCGGTCGCAGCGCCCCGCGACGCACCGCACGAATCTGGCGCAGCAGTCGTGGATCATGGTCAAGCGCAACATGATCCACACCAAGCGCATGCCGGAGATGTTGAGCGACGTGACCGCGCAGCCGATCATGTTCGTGCTGTTGTTCGCGTTCGTGTTCGGCGCGTCGATCACCAACACCGGCGGTGCCTCGTACCGGGAGTTCCTGCTGCCCGGGATCCAGGCGCAGACCATCGTGTTCTCGGCGTTCGTGGTGGCCTCCGGTATCACCGCCGACGTCGAGAAGGGCATCATCGACCGGTTCCGGTCGCTGCCGATCTCGCGGTCGTCGGTGCTGATCGGGCGCAGCATCGCCAGCGTCATCCACTCGTCGCTGGGCGTGGTGGTGATGGCGCTGACGGGCCTGGCGATCGGATGGCGTATCCGCGGCAGTGTGGGGGAGGCGGTGCTGGCCTTCGCACTGCTGCTGTTGTTCGGGTTCGGGATGATCTGGTTCGGCATCCTGATCGGTTCGCTGATGCGGACGGTCGAGGCGGTCAACGGCGTCATGTTCACCGCGCTGTTCCCGATGACGTTCCTGGCCAACACGTTCGTGCCGACCGAACCGATGCCGCACTGGCTGCGCGTGATCGCCGAGTGGAATCCGGTGTCGTCGCTGGCTCAGGCGATGCGGGAGCTGTGGGGCAACGGCGGGCCCGCCGCGCCGGATGCGCAGTTGCCGCTGCATCACCCGGTGCTGGCGACGGTGCTGTGGTCGTTGGCGCTGACCGCGGTGTTCGCGCCGTTCGCCCTGCGGGCCTACGCACGCCGCACCGGCGGCTGACGCACGGCTTCGGCTGCCGGGGGTGGCGGCCCCGTGGACATCTGAGTATTGATGTCTATACTCAGCTGCATGGCCTCGCCCAAACTTCCCGCGCGTCTCGCCGCCCATCCCACCGTCCAGGCGGTCGCCGCGCGCCCCAGGCGCCGCCCGGGCGTCGTCGACGCCGCCTGGCTGCGGGAGGTGTGCCTGCGGTCCGGCGCCGACGACGTGGCGTTCGCCTCCGTCGGCGATCCGGCCCTCGCCTCCGAGCAGAGCCACGCGGAGGCGGCGCTGCCGGGGGCGAGAAGCTATGTGTCGCTCGTGGTGCGGATGAACCGTGACAACGTCCGGTCCACCGCACGCAGCGTCGCCAACCAGGAATTCCACCGCAGCGGCGAGATCATCAACGAGGCCGCGCACCGCATCACTCGCGCTCTGCAGGATGCCGGCCACCGGGCGCTCAACCCGTCGGCGACGTTCCCGATGGAGATGGACCGCTATCCGGGCCGCATCTGGGTGGTGGCCCACAAACCCGTCGCGGTGGCCGCGGGCCTGGGCGTGATGGGGATCCACCGCAACGTGATCCATCCGAGGTTCGGCAACTTCATCCTGCTGGCCACCGTGCTGGTCGACGCCGAGATCAGTGAATACGGTGCGCCACTGGACTATTCGCCGTGCCTGGAGTGCAAGCTGTGTGTCGCGGCGTGCCCGGTCGGGGCGATCGGCAAGGACGGCGGATTCGACTTCGTCGCCTGCTCGGTGCACAACTACCGGGAGTTCATGGGCGGGTTCACCGACTGGGCGCAGACGGTCGCCGACAGCGCCGACGCCGAGGACTTCCGGTCACGGGTCAGCGATTCGGAGAACGCGTCGATGTGGCAGAGCCTGTCGTTCAAGGCGAACTACAAAGCCGCCTACTGCCTGGCGGTGTGCCCGGCCGGCGAAGACGTCATCGAGCCCTACCTCGAGGACCGCAAAGGCTTCATGGATCTGGTGCTCAAACCGTTGCAGGACAAGGCCGAAACTCTCTACGTGCTGCCGAACTCGGCGGCGAAAACCTACGCCGAGCGGCGTTTCCCGCACAAACCGGTGAAGGTCGTCGACAGCGGTATCCGCGGCCGCACCGGTTAACCGTCCCAGACCACGAACCCGTCGTCGCGCAGCCGCGCCCCGGCCGCCACCGGGTGCGGCGTCAGTCTGCCGTCGTGCATGAGGTGGCTGACGGTGGCGCCGAACCGCAGCACCGCGACGTCGGCGACCAGTCGCCGGTGACACCGCCACCAGACGCTCTCGCTGCACATGACAACCACTGTGCGGGAGCTGGTTTCGTCGAGCACCTCGCCGAGCGCGGCGTCGAACTCGGTGGTCCTGGTGTGCGCGGCGTACGCGGCGAACTGCTCGACCTGCCACCACGGGTCCTCGCGCCGCGCGTCGGCCGGGAGTCGCCGCCGCCCGCCGAGGCGCACGTCCCAGCGGTAGGCGATGCCCGCGGCCGGAAGCCAGGATGTCATGGCGTCGCGCGACATCTCGGGATGGGTCCGGCTGCCGGGGAAGCGCCGGATGTCGACGAGGGTCTGCACCCCGGCGTCGCGCAGGAGGTCGGTCATCTGCGTGCCGGTGAGCCGGCCGTGGCCCGCCGTCAGCAGGGTCATGCCCAGGCGTGCACGATGTTCTGCGCGGGCTCGAGCCCCTGGGCGATCAGCATCTCCGTCGCGTCGGCGGCCTGTTCGCAGATCGTCGGCACCTCGGCCCGTTCGGTGGCGTTGAACGGTTCCAGCACGAACGTCGCCGGATCCTTGCGGCCGGGCGGACGCCCCACCCCGACCCGGACCCGCTGAAAGTCCTTGGTGCCCAACGCCGCAGCGACCGACTTCAGGCCGTTGTGGCCCGCGACACCGCCGCCGAACTTGAGCCGGATGCGCCCGAAGTCGATGTCGAGTTCGTCGTGGACGACGACGACGTCGGCGGGGGCCACCGAATAGAACTTGGCGAGCGGGCCGACATTGCGGCCCGATTCGTTCATGTACGTCCGCGGTTTGGCCACCACCACGGACCTGCCCGCCAGGCGGCCGGTCACGATCTCGGCGCCCGATTTCCGGTGCACCTTGAATCCCGATCCGATCCGCCCGGCCAGCAGGTCGGCGACCATGAAGCCGAGGTTGTGGCGGGTCTTGGCGTAGTTGGGCCCGGGGTTGCCCAGGCCCACCACCAGCAACGGCTCGGCCATGTCGGATTACTCGGCCGATTCCTCGGCGGCCGGCTCGGCGGCGGCCTCGGCTTCGGCGACCTCGGCGGCCTGCTCCTCGAGCGACGCGCCGCCGCCCTCGGCCTCGAGCTCCTCGGCGGTCGGCGCGGCGACGACGTTGACCACCAGGGTCTCCGGATCGGACACCAGCGTCACGCCCGACGGCAGCTCGACCTGGGCGGCGGTGATCTGGGTGCCTTCCTCGGCGCCCTCGACCGACACGGTCAGCTGCTCGGGGATCGACAGCGCCTCGGCCTCGACCTCGATGGCGTTGGCCTCCTGGGTGACCAGCGCGCCCGGGGTGGCCTCACCCTCGACGACGACGGTGACCTCGACGGTGACCTTCTCGCCGCGGCGCACGACCAGCAGGTCGGCGTGCTGGATGTTACGGCGGATCGGGTGGATCTCGAGCGACTTGGTCAGCGCCAGCTGCTCGTTGCCCTCGATGTCGAGGGTCAGTACGGCGTTGGTGCCGGAATGGCGCAGCACGGCGGCGAAATCGCGCGCGTTGATCTCGAGGTGCTGCGGATCGGTGCCGTGGCCGTAGAGGACGGCGGGCACACGGCCCTCGCGGCGGGCGCGGCGGGAGGCGCCCTTGCCGGTCTCGGTGCGGACCGCGGCGGTCAGCTTGTTCGTGGTGGGGGCCGAATTCTTGGCCATGGTGTGTTGCTCCTGTATGCCGGTGATGGACACGGCAGGGATGGCAACAGCCTCAAGAAGCGTGTTCCCGTCGATAACGGTGGCCGGACCACCCTCGCCGTGATGCGGCGTCGAGGTTACCGCACGCGGCCGGTCCCGGGGAAATCGCTAGAGCGGGAACTTGGTGTCGGTGAGCTGCTCGGACAGCTCCCACAGGGCCGCGGCGGTCGCCATGTCCCTGGCCCGGCGGGTGCGCCACACCGGTCCGGTCGGGCCCCGCATCGCGAATCTGGGACCGACGAACGTGTCGCCCGGCAGGTCCCGCGCCACCGCGTACAGCGTCTGGCGGGCCCCGAAATCGGCGTCGGTGGCGAAGTACTTGCCGCCGACGGCCATGACCGCGTCGCCGAGCCGCCGGCCGGACTGACCCTGCAGGTTGGTGTGCGAGTACCCGGGGTGGGCGGCCAGCGCGCGCAGCGGGGACCCGGCGCGGCGCAGCCGGTTCTGCAGTTCGCTGGTGAACAGCAGGTTCGCAAGCTTCGACTGGCCGTAGGCCAGCCACGCCGAATAGGGCCGGGCCTTCCAGTTGAGGTCGTCGAGGCTGATGCGGCCGAAGGCGTGCATGAACGACGACACCGTCACCACGCGGTCGGTGATCTTGGGCAACAGCAGGTTGCTCAGCGCGAAGTGGCCGAGGTGGTTGGTGCCGATCTGGCTCTCGAATCCGTCGACCGTGCGGGCGTAGGGCAC
Source organism: Mycolicibacterium litorale (assembly GCF_014218295.1). The sequence continues at coordinate 4,352,196 of NZ_AP023287.1, read as the reverse complement.
CGCCATGATGCCGGCGTTGTTGACCAGCACGTCGACCTGTTCGGTGGCCCCGGCGAACTCGCGCACCGACGCGAGGTCCTGCAGGTCGAGCTTGCGCACGGTGACGTTGCCGGTCATGGTCGCCGCGGCCTCCTCACCCTTGGCGGTGTTGCGCACCGCGAGCACGACGTCGGCCCCGACGCGGGCCAGTTCGCGGGCGGTGACCAGGCCGAGCCCGCTGTTGGCGCCGGTGACGATCACCGTGCGGCCGGCGAAGGAGGGGAGGTCGGCGGCGGTCCAGTCACTCATGGCTGACACTGTATCGCCGGCAAATCAGTCGGCGGTCACTTCTTCGGCGCGACGGTGAACCCGGCCAGGATCGTCTCGATGTCCTTGCCGTACTTCTCCGCCTCGTCGGCGAAGCTCGTCACGGTCAACTGGACGAGGTAGCGCTGGTTGGCCGGCGGCGCACCGGTGGCGATGACGATGCGGTTGTAGGTCTGCATCCGCTGGCCGTTGAGGTCGTAGGTGCCCTCGACCATCGCCGACGGCATCCCGCGCCAGTTCTCCTGGGAGGCGTTGAGCTCCTTGAAGTTCTCCGAGAGCCGGGCGTCGTCGTCGCCGTGCTTGATCGCCTCGGCCGGGTCGAACTGACCGGTCAGCTCGAACACCATCAGCATCGCGATCGGATAGGTGTCGCCCTTGGCGATCACGCGGGTGCCGGGTTCGAACTGGGTGCCGGGATAGGGCTGCCATCCCGGCGGGGTGGGGATGGTGACGGTCAGGTCGGGCAGCTTCTCCGGTGCGACGGTGCGGCCGGTGACACCGGCCTGCTCGAGGTACTGGGCGATCGGAACCGGAGTCTCGGTGGGCGTCGACGACGGGGCGGCGCTGCTCTGCGTGCTCCAGATCGCTTGGTAGTCAGGGGTCTCCGCGCCGCACCCACTCGTGGCGAGGACCAGCAGCGCGGCCGCCGCCGCCACGCGGCGACGAATCACAGGATCTCGCGCACCGTGTCGATCGGTCGGGCCAGCCGGGTGCCCTTCTCGGTCACCACGAAGGGCCGTTCGATCAGGATCGGGTGTTCGGCGAGCGCGTCGAGCAATTCGTCGTCGGAGGCGTCGGCCAGGTTCAGCTCGGCGTAGAGCGGTTCCCGTTTGCGGACCGCGGCACGCACCTCGATGCCGGCGGCCTCGATCATCGCGGCGATCTCGTCACGGGTCGGCGGAGTCTTGAGGTACTGCACGACCGTCGGTTCGATCCCGTTGTCGCGCAACAGGTCCAGCGTCTTGCGCGACGTCGAGCAACGCGGGTTGTGGTAGATGGTGGCTGCTGAGGCCATCTAGGCCGACCCGTCGAAAAGGCTTGTCACCGAACCGTTGTCGAACACCGCGCGGATCGTGTTGGCCAGCAGCGGGGCGATCGAGAGCACCGTCAGCTGCGGGAACTGCTTGTCCTCGCCGATCGGCAGCGTATTGGTGACGATGACCTCGCGGGCACCGGAGTCGGCCAGCCGCTCGCGCGCGGGGTCCGACAGCACACCGTGGGTGGCGGCGATGATCACGTCGCCCGCACCGTTCTGCTTGAGCAGTTTGACCGCGCCGGCGATGGTGCCGCCGGTGTCGATCATGTCGTCGGTCAGCACGCACGTCTTGCCCCGCACGTCGCCGACGACGCGGTTGGACACCACCTGGTTGGGCACCAGCGGATCGCGGGTCTTGTGGATGAAGGCCAGCGGCGTACCGCCGAGCGAGTCGGCCCACTTCTCGGCCACCCGCACCCGGCCCGAGTCGGGGGAGACGACGACCATGTTCTCGCAGGGGTAGTGGTCGGCGATGTAGCCGGTCAGCAGCTTCTGGGCGCGCATGTGGTCGACCGGCCCGTCGAAGAAGCCCTGGATCTGGTCGGTGTGCAGGTCGACGGTGAGGATCCGGTTCGCGCCCGCGGTCTTGAGCAGGTCGGCCACCAGGCGGGCCGAGATCGGCTCGCGGCCGCGGTGCTTCTTGTCCTGCCGCGCGTAGGGATAGAACGGCAGGATCGCGGTGATGCGCTTGGCGCTGCCGCGCTTGAGCGCGTCGATCATGATCAGCTGTTCCATCAGGTGCTGGTTCAGCGGCGCCGGATGGGACTGCAGCACGAACGCGTCGCAGCCGCGTACGGATTCGTCGAAGCGGACGAAGATCTCCCCGTTGGCGAAGTCACGCGCGGTCTGCGCGGTCACGGGGGTGTCGAGCTCTTTGGCGACTTGCTCCGCCAGTTCCGGGTGTGCACGCCCCGAGAAGAGCATCAGATTTTTGCGGTTGTCGGTCCACTCGGTGCCCACTGTGCGCCTCGCCGGTCGGGGATCGTGTCGGCCCAATGGTACGTAGCGTTTCTGGGTGTTCGTGCCCGGGTTGCCGGATACCGAACAGAAGTGGTCGAGCTCACGGCTCCCGGGAGTCGTCGCGGTGACCGACCGCCTGCTCGGCACCTTCGCCCAATGCGCGGCTGGCCGCGCGTGCGGCGGCCGATCCGGGACGTTTGCGCGCCACCCAGCCCTCGATGTTGCGCTGCGGCCCGGCCGAGACGGCCAGCGCGCCGGGCGGCACGTCGTCGCGCACGACGGTGCCCGCGCCGGTGTAGGCGCCGTCCCCGACGGTCACCGGAGCGACGAACATCGTGTCGGATCCGGTGCGCACGTGCGAGCCGATCGTCGTACGGCTCTTGTTCTCGCCGTCGTAGTTCACGAACACGCTCGACGCCCCGATGTTGCTGTGCTCACCGATGTCGGCGTCCCCGACGTAGGTCAGGTGCGGCACCTTGGTGCCCGTGCCAAGGGTGGCGTTCTTCGTCTCGACGAACGCCCCGAGCTTGCCGTCGGCCCCGAGGACGGTGCCCGGCCGCAGATAGGTGAAGGGGCCGACGGTGGCGCCGTCGCCGATGACCGACTCGGATCCGTGGGTGCGCACCACCGACGCGCCGTCGCCGACGGTGACGTCGGTCAGCGTGGTGTCCGGTCCGACGTCGCAGCGGCCACCGACGCTGGTGCGGCCCAGCAGCTGGGTGCCGGGCCGGATGACGGTGTCGCGGCCGACGGTGACGTCGACGTCGATCCACGTCGAGCCGGGATCGATCACGGTGACGCCGGCCCGCTGGTGTGCGGTGACGATGCGCCGGTTCAGTTCGGCGCCGAGCGCCGCCAGCTGCACCCGGTCGTTGACGCCGGCGACCAGGGCGCTGTCGTCGACGTGGGTGGCGCGCACGCTCAGGCCGTCCTGGCGGAAGATCGCGATGACGTCGGTGAGGTACAGCTCGTGCTGGGCGTTGTCGGAGCGCAGGCGGCGCAGCGCCGAACGCAGCGCGGTGATGTCGAACGCGTAGACGCCGGCGTTGACCTCGCGGATGGCCCGCTGCGACGGGCTGGCGTCGGCTTGTTCGACGATGCCGGTGACCTCGTCGTCCTGGGTGCGCAGGATGCGTCCGTAGCCGGTCGGGTCGGCCACCGTGGTGGTCAGCACGGTGGCCGCGGCCGACCCGTGGGTGGTCAGCAGCTCGGCCATGGTCTCGGCGTCGAGCAACGGCACGTCGCCCGCGGTCACCACGACCACGCCGGCGAAGTCCTCGGGCAGCGCCGCGAGCCCGCACTCGGCGGCGTGGCCGGTGCCCAACTGCTCGTCCTGGATCGCGATGTCGATCGGGCGGCCGAGTTCGGTGGCCAGCGCGTCGACCGCGGGCGCGATGCGTTCGCGGTCGTGGCCGAGCACCACCACGAGATGCTGAGGTGCGACCTTCGCGACGGCATGCAGGGTGTGGGAGAGCATGCTGCGGCCGCCGAGCGTGTGCAGCACCTTCGGGATGTCCGAACGCATCCGCGTCCCGGCGCCTGCGGCCAGCACGAGAACGGCGGTTTCGGGGGATGTGGTCATCGGTGTCGTCCTCACCTGGCGCCGGCATGCGTGCCGGGCCGCCTATTGCTCCGTCGCCAGGACTCGAACCTGAACTATCTGAACCAAAATCAGAGGTGCTGCCGATTACACCACGACGGATCGATCACCTCGAGACTGTAGTCGAAGCCGATACGCTCCGAATATGGCAGCGCCCGACAAGGAAGTGCGTCCACCCCGCGCCAGGATGACCGGCAGCGAACGGCGGCAGCAGCTCGTCGAGATCGCCAAGTCGCTGTTCGCCCAGCGCGGGTACGAGGGCACCTCGATCGAGGAGATCGCCCAGCGGGCCAACGTCTCCAAACCCGTGGTCTACGAGCACTTCGGCGGTAAGGAGGGGCTCTACGCGGTGGTCGTCGACCGGGAGATGTCGGCGTTGCTCGACGGCATCACCTCGTCGCTGACCAACAACCGCTCGCGGGTGCGCGTGGAGCGGGTGGCGTTGGCGCTGCTGACCTACGTCGAGGAGCGCACCGACGGGTTCCGCATCTTGATCCGGGATTCGCCGGCCGCGATCACGTCGGGCACCTATTCGACGCTGCTCAACGATGCCGTCAACCAGGTCAGCTCGATCCTGGCCGGCGACTTCTCCCGCCGCGGGCTCGATCCGGAGCTGGCGCCGCTGTACGCCCAGGCGCTGGTCGGGTCGGTGTCGATGACCGCGCAGTGGTGGCTCGACACCCGCGTGCCCAAGAAAGAGGTCGTCGCGGCCCATCTGGTGAACCTGATGTGGAACGGCTTGACCCATCTGGAGGCCGATCCGCGCCTGCAGGACGAGGAGTAGATGGTCGCGCGGCCCTAATCGGTCGGGTTGCCGCCGCTGCCGCCGCTGCCGTTGTCGCCGTCGTGGCCGGAGTGGGAGCGGGCCTGGCCGCCGTCACCGCCGGTGCTGGTGCCGTCGCCCCCGTCACCGCCGTCGCCGGCTCTGAGGCCGCCGTCACCGCCGCGGCCGCCGGATCCCGACCAGCCGCTGCCGTCGCCGCCTCTGCCGCCGTTGCCGGCGCCCTTGGCGTCGCCGCCGTCACCACCGCCACCGATACCGTCGTCATCGTCGCCGATTCCGTCGCCGCCGTCACCGCCATTGCCGCGGTACTTACCGCCCGCGCCGCCGTCACCGCCGATCCCGGCGAACGTGCCGGTGCCCTTGCCGCCGTTCCCGCCGTTGCCGATGCGTCCGCCGTCGCCGCCGTCACCACCGACGGCCACACCATCAGTGGCGTCGTCGTCGATCTCGGCGTCGCCGCCGTCGCCGCCGTTGCCGATGCCGTTGGCGTGGCCACCCCAGCCGGCGACCGCCGTGGAGATCGCATAGGCGTCGCCGCCGCGGCCGCCGTTGCCTGCGAGGCGTCCGCCATTGCCGCCGTCACCGCCGTAGGCGACCTCGTCGTATTGTCCGCCTCGGCCGCCCGCGCCGCCGTCGCCGAGCAGCCCGGCGGCGCCGCCGTCGCCGCCGACGCCGTAGTTGCCGATCGCGATGCCGCCGTCGCCGCCGTCGCCGACGAGCTGGCCGCCGCGGCCGCCCTGGCCGCCGGTCCCGTTCTCGTAGCCGGAGAAGCCGCCGTTTCCGCCGTTGCCGAACCAGCCGGCGTTTCCGCCGTTGCCCGCATCGACGAACTCGGCGCTCGCGACGCCGCCGTTGCCGCCGTTGCCGACGATCAGGCCCCCGCGCCCGCCGTCACCGGCTGCCGCGGTGGCCGTCGCGTTGCCGCCGCGGCCGCCGTTGCCGATCAACCCGGCCGCGCCACCGACACCGCCGTTGCGGCCGGCGCCGCCGTTGCCCCAGATCAGTCCGCCGCGACCGCCGTTGCAGGCCGTGCCGGTGCAGTCCGCGGCAGCGTCGAGTCCGTCACCGAACAGTCCGAACAACGGCCCGCGGGCCGCCGTCAGTGTTGTCAGCGCCAGTGTCTGACGTCCGAACGGTCCGGTGTTCGGTGGCGGGGAGCACACGACGGTGCCATTGCGGCAGAACACCTGTCCGGCGCCCCGGAGGTTGTAGCTGCCGCCGTGCACATTGCGGTAGTCGACGACGTTCTCGGTTCCCAGGGTCGTCAAGACGAAATTGGAGCCCTCGGCGTCGACGCGGTTCGCACGCCCGAGGTCGATCAGGACGGAGATGCCGTCTCCCTCGACCGTGGCGCGGCTGTGCGAGCTGTTGATCGTGGCGCGGCTGCCGGCTCCCTTCACAGAGGCCCAGCTCCGCTCCTCGGTCACCACGGCAGTGGCCCCGTCGCCGGTGGCTTCGGCGACCGAGCGGTCACTGCGCACTTCGGCCCTGGCGTTCGCGCCCCTGGCGATCGCCTGGCTATCTGACGACCAATCGTTCTCTCCTGCGCCGACCGAGCTGGCCGTCGCGGTGCCCTCCTGGTGTTTGAGTTCGCCGTTGATCGAGATAGCGAGGTGGCCAGGCGTCGGAGCCGTGGCGGCGTGGGCCGCGACAGCAGGGTTGAAGCCGACCCCAAGGGCGGCGGTGAGTATCGCGATTCGACCGACCGGCGTACGCGCCATCGTGACCTTTCGATGTGCACCGCCCGCAATCGCGAATGGTGTCTGCCAGAAAAGCTGTCAAGGTTGCTCTCGCCGGACCTGCGCTGCGGAAGTCCGGGTGAACGGGGCGATGCCGGCTTGCGTTTCGAGCCCGCGATTCGCCCTCATCCGGGGCTTCCGGTGAAGCTTAGACACATTGTTTACGTTGTCAACAATAATTCGCTGTATTGCCCCGACTGTGCTGGGCAACGTCTGAGGGATCGGTGCGCGGCGGTGTGCCGGGCCGCTCCGCAGCGACGCCTAGAATGGATGCATCATGACCGCACCGGGGCACCCTTCTGTCCAGACCCCGATCGCGGGTCTCATCGAATTGGCATTGCGCGATCCCTGCCTGGCCGATCTGACCAGCCGCGCCGCCGACAAACCCGACGAGCTCGCGATGGTCGGCCCGTCGAGCGCGCGGCTGCTGGTCACCGCCGCACTGGCCAAGGCCGGCCCGCTGCTGGTGGTCACCGCCACCGGGCGCGAGGCCGACGACCTGACCGCCGAACTGCGCGGCGTCATCGGTGACGCCGCCGCGATGTTCCCGTCGTGGGAGACGCTGCCGCACGAGCGGCTCTCACCCGGCGTCGACACCGTCGGCGCCCGGATGATGCTGCTGCGCCGGCTGGCCCACCCCGACGACGACCGCCTCGGCCCGCCGTTGCGCGTGGTGGTGACGACGGCCCGCTCGCTGGTGCAGCCGATGGCGCCGGGGCTGGCCGACGTGGAACCGGTGACGCTGACCGTGGGCGCCGAACTCGACTTCGACGACGTCATCAGGCGCCTGGTCGACCTCGCGTACACGCGCTGCGACATGGTGTCCAAGCGCGGTGAGTTCGCGGTCCGCGGCGGCATCCTCGACGTCTTCCCGCCGACCGCCGAGCATCCGGTGCGCGTCGAGTTCTGGGGCGACGAGATCTCCGAGATGCGGATGTTCGCCGTGGCCGATCAGCGCTCCATCCCCGAGATCGACGTCGACACCGTGATCGCGGTGCCGTGCCGCGAGCTGCTGATGACCGACGACGTCCGCAAACGGGCCGCCGCACTGGCCGCCGATCACCCGACGCACGAGAACTCGGTGCCGGGCAGCGTGCCCGACATGCTGGCCAAACTCGCCGAGGGCATCCCGGTCGACGGGATGGAGGCGCTGCTGCCGGTTCTGCGGCCCGGGGAGCTCTCGATGCTGTCGGACCACCTGCCGGCCGGGGCGCCGATCCTGGTGTGCGACCCGGAGAAGGTGCGCACCCGTGCCGCGGATCTGATCAAGACCGGCCGCGAATTCCTCGAAGCGTCCTGGTCGACGGCTGCGGTCGGTGGTGACGCGCCGATCGACCTCGAGGCGCTGGGGGCGTCGGGCTTCCTGGGCTACACCGAGGTGCGCGACGGCGCGCGGGCGGGCGGCCATCCGTGGTGGACGCTGAGTCAGCTGGCCACGGAGTCGGCGATCGAACTCGACATCCGATCGGCGCCGTCGGCGCGCGGGCAGCAGTCCTCGGTGGAGGAGATCTTCGCGATGCTGCGTGCGCACGTGCTGACCGGCGGATACGGGACCATCGTCACCCCCGGCGCGGGTACCGCGCAGCGCGTCTGTGAGCAGTTGCGCGAAAACGACACGCCCACAACGCTGTTGGAACCCGGCGCGGAGCCGAAGGCCGGTGTCGTCGGCGTGCTCAAGGGCCCGCTGCACGACGGGGTGGTGCTGCCGGGCGCCAAGCTGGTGATCGTCACCGAGGCCGACCTGACCGGCAGCCGCGTCGCCGCCACCGAGGGTAAACGCCTTGCCGCCAAACGCCGCAACGTCGTCGACCCGCTGGCGCTGACCGCGGGCGATCTGGTGGTCCACGATCAGCACGGCATCGGCCGGTTCGTCGAGATGACCGAACGGGTCGTCGGCGGGGCGCGCCGCGAATACCTGGTGCTCGAGTACGCCTCGAGTAAGCGCGGCGGCGGATCGGACCGGCTGTACGTGCCGATGGACTCCCTCGACCAGCTGTCGCGCTATGTCGGCGGCGAGGCGCCGTCGCTGTCGAAACTCGGCGGCAGCGACTGGGCGAACACCAAGACCAAGGCGCGCCGGGCGGTCCGCGAGATCGCCAGCGAACTGGTCGCGCTCTACGCCAAGCGGCAGGCGGCGCCGGGTCACGCGTTCAGTCCGGACACGCCGTGGCAGAACGAGATGGAGGACGCGTTCGGGTTCACCGAGACCGTGGACCAGCTCACCGCCATCCAAGAGGTCAAGGCCGACATGGAGAAGCCGGTGCCGATGGACCGCGTGATCTGCGGTGACGTCGGCTACGGCAAGACCGAGATCGCGGTGCGTGCGGCGTTCAAGGCGGTGCAGGACGGTAAGCAGGTGGCGGTGCTGGTGCCCACGACGCTGTTGGCCGACCAGCATCTGCAGACGTTCACCGCCCGGATGGCCGGTTTCCCGGTCACCGTGAAGGGGTTGTCGCGCTTCACCGATCCGGCCGAATCGCGGGCGACGATCGAGGGGATGAAGGACGGGTCGGTCGACATCGTGATCGGCACGCACCGACTGCTGCAGACCGGCGTGGTGTGGAAGGATCTCGGGCTCATCATCGTCGACGAGGAGCAGCGCTTCGGCGTCGAGCACAAAGAACACATCAAGTCGATGCGCACCCACGTCGACGTGCTGACGATGAGCGCGACGCCGATCCCGCGCACCCTGGAGATGAGCCTGGCCGGCATCCGCGAGATGTCGACGATCTTGACCCCGCCCGAAGAGCGCTACCCGGTGCTGACCTACGTCGGCCCGCAGGACGACAAGCAGGTGGCCGCCGCGCTGCGCCGCGAACTGCTGCGCGACGGGCAGGCCTTCTACATCCACAATCGGGTCCGCACCATCGACCAGGCGGCGGCGAAGATCGCCGCGCTGGTACCGGAGGCGCGGGTGGTGGTGGCGCACGGGCAGATGCCCGAGGAGATGCTGGAGAAGACCGTCGAGGGGTTCTGGAATCGCGAGTACGACATCCTCGTGTGTACGACGATCGTCGAGACGGGCCTGGACATCTCGAACGCCAACACCTTGATCGTGGAGCGGGCCGACACCTTCGGTCTGTCGCAGCTGCACCAGCTGCGGGGCCGGGTGGGGCGTTCGCGCGAACGCGGCTACGCCTACTTCCTGTATCCGCCCGAGCAGCCGTTGACCGAGACGGCGTACGACCGGCTGGCGACGATCGCGCAGAACAACGAACTGGGCGCCGGTATGGCCGTCGCAATGAAGGATCTGGAGATTCGCGGCGCGGGCAACGTGCTGGGCGCCGAGCAGTCGGGCCATGTGGCGGGCGTCGGTTTCGACCTCTACGTGCGGCTGGTCGGTGAGGCCGTCGAGGCCTACCGCGCGGCCGCCGACGGCAAAACCGTTGCCACGCCGCAGGAAACGAAGGATGTGCGGATCGACCTGCCGGTCGACGCGAACCTGCCGCCGGACTACATCGGCAGTGACCGGTTGCGGTTGGAGGCCTACCGCAGGCTGGCCGCCGCACCGGACGACGCCGGTGTCGACGCGGTGATCGACGAGCTGGTCGACCGGTACGGGCCTCTGCCGGAGCCGGCGCAGCGGCTGGTGGCCGTCGCGCGGCTGCGGTTGCTGTGCCGCGAGTACGGCATCACCGATGTCAGCTCGGTGTCGGCGTCGACCGTGAAGCTCTCGCCGATGGAGCTGCCGGACTCCGCGCAGCTGCGGCTGAAGCGGATGTATCCCGGTGGCAGCTACCGGGCGACGACGCAGACGGTGACGGTGCCGATCCCGCGAGAGTCCGACAGTGTCGGGTCACCGCGGATCCGGGATGTGCAGCTGGTGGCGATGGTGGCCGGTCTGGTGTTGGCGCTCAACGGGAAACCGCAGTCGGAGATCGACATGACGAAGTTCGGGGGAGCACGCGCATGACGGTCGTCCTGGTCGATCCGCGCAGGCCCTCGCTGGTTCCCGTCGAGGCGATCACGTTGCTCGCCGGGGACGTGCAGTACACCGAGGAGATGCCGATCAAGGTGCCGTGGTCGCTGCCTGCCGCCCGGCCCGCGTACGACGGCGAGGATGCGCCGGTGCTGCTGTCGTCGGATCCGGACCATCCCGCGGTGCGGGCGCGCGTCGCGGCGGGGGACCGGGTGATCTCCGCACCGGAGCCGCAGCCCGGTGAACGGCTGGTCGACGCGGTGGTGATGATGGACAAGCTGCGGACGTCGGGTCCGTGGGAGAGCGAGCAGACCCACGATTCGCTGCGGCGGTACCTGCTCGAGGAGACCTACGAGCTGTTCGATGCGGTGCGCTCCGGCGACGCCGACGAGCTGCGCGAGGAGCTCGGGGACGTGTTGCTGCAGGTGCTCTTTCACGCGCGTATCGCCGAGGACGCGTCGCAGCACGCGTTCACGATCGACGACGTCGCCGATTCGCTGGTCCGCAAGCTCGGCAACCGGGTGCCGGCAGTGCTTGCCGGGGAATCGATTTCGCTCGACGATCAGCTGGCGCAGTGGGAGGAGCGCAAGCTGCTCGAGAAGGCGCGCGCGTCCTGCATGGATGACGTGCCGACCGCGCAGCCGGCGCTGGCCCTCGCCCAGAAGGTGCTGGCCCGGGTCGCCACGGCGGGTCTGCCGGCCGACCTGATCCCCGCCGAGTTGACGGCTGTGACCATCTCGGCGGATTTCGACGCCGAAAACGGCTTGCGCACTTCGGTTCTGGAGTTCATGGACACGGTGCGCGCGGTCGAGCAGGCGGTGGCGGCCGCGCGACGCGGATCGGACGTACCCGAACAGCTCGACAGTGCGCCGCCGAGCGGCATCAGCGAGCAGGAGTGGCGCGAGCACTGGCCGTCGGAGGCGGCTCAGCCGACGAGCTGATCCCCGAGGAAGCGATCCGGGCCGGTCACCCCGGGCAGCGTGAAGAAGAACCCGCCGCCGACGGGCAGGATGTACTCCTCGAGCGGTTCGCCCTTGAGTCGACGCTGTACGGCGAGGAAGCCGTCCTCGAGGCTGCGCTGGTACGACACGAACGCCAACCCCTGGTCGAGTCGGCCGGCGCCGTCGAACCCCCGGGAGTAGGAAAAGCCCCGTCGCAGAATGCGGTTGCGCTCCGATTCGGCGGTGCGGGGGTTGGCCAGCCGGATGTGGGCGTTGAGTTTGATGCGCTCGCCGTGCGGGTCCTCGGCGTAGTTCGGGTCGTCGAACTCGCCGGTCATCCCGATCGGCGCGCCGCTGACCTTGCGTCGCCCGAAGATCGCCTCCTGTTCGGCGAGCTGGGTGCGATCCCAGAACTCGACGAACATGCGGATGATCCGCACGGCCTGGTACGAGCCGCCGACCGCCCACTCCGGTTCACCGTCGCCGGGTCCCACCCACACGTGGCGATCCATCAGTGCGTCGTCCTCGACGTCCAGGTTCGACGTCCCGTCCTTGAACCCCAACAGGTTCCGTGGCGTCGCCGCCTCCGAGACGGGACCCGCGCCGATACCTCTGGCGTAGCCGTCGATCATCCACCGCAGCACCAGGTGGCTGCGGGTGCGGCGCATGAGCTGTCGCAGGGCGAACTGGAGAGTGTCGGTGTGGCCGGCCTCGAGGATGACCGACAGGTCTCCGTGCGACAGCTTGGGATCGAGCCGGTCGTTGGCCAGAAACGGCATCGTCTCGAGTTCCCTCGGCTTGCGATCGGCCAGTCCGAACCGGTGGTCGAACAGCGAGGCGCCGACGCCGACGACCACGGACAGGTTGTCCGGCGGCGGCTTCTCGCCCAGGATCCCGGAATCCACCGGAGGGAAGGCGGGGTCACGCACCTCGGGTGGCTTACCGGCCATCAGGCCGCGGATCTCGTCGGTCAGTTCGGCCAGCGTGGCCGCCAGCCCCGCCCGGTCCCGCGACAACACGTTGAACGAGGCGATCAGGCCCTGCTCGGGTATCGGCATCGCCGAGATCCCGGTCTGGTGGGCGCCCTCGAACGGTACGAACCGAGCGGCGGCCACCGGAGTCGGTGACGTGTCCGAACAACCGGCCAGCGTCGCACCGGCGCCGAGTGCGGCGCCGGTGCCCAGGGCGCCGGTGACGAACGATCGGCGCGACAGGCCGGTGCGCCGTGAACCTCGGGTCACGTCAGCTTCAGCACTCCTGAGACCTGCGAGAGGTTCTCCGAGAGACCGGCCAGCTGCGCCTTCATCTTGTCGATCGTCGCGGGATCGACGGTCACCTCCGGGCAGCGCGGCGACGGATACGGGTCGTTCTCGGTGCAGAACAGCACGAAGCCGTCACCCCGGCGCAGCGGGTCCAGGGTCGCGAAGATCTCCGAGAAGCCGGCCTCGATCTCGCCGAGCAGCGCCGGGTCGGCCTTCGCGAGCGCAGGCGACAGGCGGTTCACCGCGGCCTGTGACCCCTGCAGGTTGGCGTCGAAATCCCACAGGTCGGTCTTGGAGTAGCGGTCCTCCTCGCCGGTGATCTTGCCCTCGGACACCTCTTCGATCAGCTCGGCGGCCCCGGTCGAGACGTCGACGGGCTTCACCTCGACCGTCGGCATCTGCTTCTGCAGCGTCGCGATGTCGGCGTCGAGCTGATCGGCGAACTGTGCGCCGCCTTCGGTGGTGTTCTTGGAGAACAGCAGGTACTCCAGGCGGTGCCACCCGGTGAACGCGGGGTCGTCCTCACCCTCGAAGTCGTCGACGCGGGCGTCGACCTTGCCGTCGATCTCCTCGACGAGGCCGGCCAGCGGTTCGATGCGCTCCCACGGCAAGCGGGAGGGTGCGTAGGCCTCTTGTGCGGCCTGCAGGTTGTTGGCCCGCACCGCGTCGGTCAACGTCTTGACGGCTCCGACGAGTTCGTCGGTCTGGGCGATCGCGTACGCCTTGTAGTCGGCGGCGGCCTTCTCGGCTTCGGGACTGGGCGCCGCGGCGGCCGCCGAGGTCGTCGTGGTCTCGGAAGCGGAGGATTCGGATTCGCCCCCGCCTTCACTGTTGCTCGAGCAGCCGGCCAGAACCACAGCCAGTGCGACAACCGGTACCTGCCAGGCGATGTGCCGTCCCATCGGACCTCCCTTGATCGGAGCCGAACATTACCCTGCGCCGCCCCACAGGGTAGGCATACCTAAAGATTAGCTCGGCTCGATGCTCGCCGCGGTGTCGGGGCCGTCGCAGCAACTTCGCCACAGCTGGTGAAACGACCGGTTGCGTACCGTCGCATGGGAGTATGGAGCGACGACAGTCGGTTGAGGGAGTGCGTTGTCTGACGAGGGGAGCCTGTCGACCCGGACGTCGGCCCTGGAAAGCGCGTCCGGCGACGCCAGCCGGAGCGATTCGAGTCGGCGCTGGATCAAAGGTCGCATCGTGATGGTGGCGGCCGTCATCCTCGCCACGCTGCTGCTGTTGGCCTCGAGCTGTTCGTGGCAGTTGGGCACACCGATCCCCGAGGGCGTTCCGCCGCCGTCGGGCGATCCCGTTCCGGCCGTCGACACCTACGCCAAGGGCCGGCCCGCCGATGCGCTTCGCGAGTGGGCCGCCGAACGGGCGCCGAAACTGGGTATCCCCGCCACCGCGCTGGAGGCCTACGCGTACGCCGCCCGGGTCGCCGAAGTGGAGAATCCGGACTGCCGCCTGTCCTGGACGACGCTGGCCGGCATCGGCATGGTCGAAAGTCATCACGGCAACTACCGCGGGGCGATGGTCGCCTCCAACGGCGAGGTCACCCCGCCGATCCGGGGGATGCGCCTCGACGGGTCCAGCGGCAACCTCGAGATCAGGGACACCGATGCCGGTGAACTCGACGGCGACGACGAACTGGACCGCGCGATGGGACCCATGCAGTTCATCCCCGAGACGTGGCGGCTGTACGGCGTGGACGCCAACGGCGACGGCAAGGTCGACCCCGACAATATCGACGACGCGGCGCTGTCCTCGGCCGGCTACCTCTGCTACACCGGCAAGAATCTGTCCACTCCGCGCGGCTGGATGAACGCGCTGCGCGCCTACAACTACTCCGAGCAGTACGCCCGCACCGTGCGCGACTGGGCCACCGCCTACGCCGAGGGCCGCCGCCTGTAACTCCTGACGGCGCCCCCGGCGGACGCAGCATTTAGGCTGATGGCTGCATTCCGAAGACCATCCCAGACCAACCGAACGCACCATCAAGGAGACGCCAGTGCCCATCATCGAGCAGGTCGGAGCCCGCGAGATCCTCGATTCCCGCGGCAACCCGACGGTCGAGGTCGAGTTGGCGCTGACCGACGGCACCTTCGCTCGGGCCGCGGTGCCCTCGGGCGCGTCCACCGGTGAGCACGAGGCCGTCGAGCTGCGCGACGGCGGCTCCCGCTACGGCGGCAAGGGCGTCGACAAGGCCGTGCAGGCCGTGCTCGACGACATCGCGCCCGCGGTGATCGGGATGAGCGCCGACGACCAGCGGCTGATCGACCAGGCCCTGCTCGACCTGGACGGCACCCCGGACAAGTCCCGGCTCGGCGCCAACGCGATCCTCGGCGTGTCGCTGGCGGTGTCGAAGGCCGCCGCGGAGTCGGCCGGCCTGCCGCTGTTCCGCTACCTCGGCGGCCCGAACGCCCACATCCTCCCGGTGCCGATGATGAACATCCTCAACGGCGGTGCGCACGCCGACACGGGCGTGGACGTGCAGGAGTTCATGGTCGCCCCGATCGGTGCGCCCTCGTTCAAGGAGGCGCTGCGCTGGGGCGCCGAGGTGTACCACTCGCTCAAGTCCGTGCTGAAGAAGCAGGGCCTGGCCACCGGCCTCGGTGACGAGGGCGGGTTCGCGCCGGACGTGGCGGGCACCAAGGCCGCGCTCGACCTGATCTCGTCGGCGATCGAGGGTGCCGGGTTCACGCTCGGCACCGACGTGACGCTGGCGCTCGACGTCGCGGCCACCGAGTTCTACACCGACGGCACCGGCTACAGCTTCGAGAAGGAGACCCGCACCGCCGAGCAGATGGCCGAGTTCTACGCCGGCCTGCTCGACGCCTACCCGCTGGTGTCGATCGAGGATCCGCTGTCGGAGGACGACTGGGACGGCTGGGTGGCCCTGACCGCGCAGATCGGCGACCGGGTGCAGCTGGTCGGCGACGACCTGTTCGTCACCAACCCCGAGCGGCTCGAAGAGGGCATCGAACGCGGCGCGGCCAACGCGCTGCTGGTCAAGGTCAACCAGATCGGCACGCTGACCGAGACGCTCGACGCGGTCGCGCTGGCCCACAACAGCGGCTACCGCACGATGATGAGCCACCGCAGCGGCGAGACCGAGGACACCACGATCGCCGATCTCGCGGTGGCCGTGGGCAGCGGTCAGATCAAGACGGGGGCGCCGGCCCGCAGCGAGCGCGTCGCGAAGTACAACCAGCTGCTGCGCATCGAGGAGACCCTCGGCGACGCCGCCCGCTACGCCGGCGACCTCGCCTTCCCGCGGTTTGCCCTGGAGACCAAATAGCCCGTGCCCGAATCGAAGCGGCCCGATCCGAAGCGTCGGTCCCCGGCCTCGTCGAGACCGGGGAAGCCGGGTAAGCCCGGCGGCGCGAATCGGGGCCGCCCGAAGGGCACGTCCACTCCGCGCCGGGAGCCGCGTGCGATCGAGGCGAAGCCGGCCGCCGACCAGCCGGAGGCCGAATCGGTCGGAC
The DNA here is from genome assembly GCF_014218295.1 of Mycolicibacterium litorale. The sequence continues at coordinate 4,336,161 of NZ_AP023287.1, read as the reverse complement.
ACGCGATCGTGCGTCGGGCCGAACGGCTGGCCGAGGAGCAGTCCGAGCAGCGGTTCGGTTCGGCGGCGCGGCGCGCGGCCATCCTGGCGGCGGTGGTGTGCGTGCTGACGCTGACGATCGCCGGGCCGGTGCGCACGTACTTCTCGCAGCGCACGGAGATGAAGCAGCTCAAGGCCACCGAGGAGCAGTTGCGTGCGCAGATCGCCGAACTCGAGCAGCAGAAGGTGAAATTGGCCGACCCCGTGTTCATCGCCGCGCAGGCGCGTGAACGTCTCGGTTTCGTGATGCCCGGGGACATCCCGTTCCAGGTGCAGTTGCCGCCGGGTGCGGTCGCGCCCGGCGGTGGCCCGACGCCGCACGAGCAGAACGCGCCGTCCGGGCAGCCGTGGTACACGTCGCTGTGGCACACGATCGCCGATGAGCCGCACGGTGCACCCGTCCCGCAGGAGGCGCCGCCGGGACCGGCGCCTGCGCCCGCTCCGCCCCCGCCGCCGCCCGGTGGTTGAGCGCAGCGATCTGGACGCCGTCGCGCGGCAGTTGGGCCGCGAGCCGCGTGGTGTCCTGGAGATCGCCTACCGCTGCCCCAACGGAGAACCCGGCGTCGTCAAGACCGCGCCGCGGCTGCCCGACGGCACCCCGTTCCCGACGCTGTACTACCTCACCCATCCGGCTCTGACCGCGGCGGCGAGCCGGCTGGAGTCCTCGGGTCTGATGCGGGCGATGACCGAAAGGCTCGCACAGGACGCCGAATTGGCCGAGGCCTACCGGCGTGCGCACGAGTCGTATCTGGTCGAACGTGATGCGATCGAATCGCTGGGCACGACGTTCTCGGGCGGTGGGATGCCCGACCGGGTGAAGTGTCTGCACGTGGTGATCGCGCATGCGCTGGCGAAGGGGCCGGGTGTGAACCCGTTCGGTGACGAGGCGTTGGCGATCCTCGCGGCCGAACCGGGTATGCGGGGAATCCTGGATCCGGAGATGTGGAGTGCGCAGTGACCGCGAGCACGGAACGAAGTGGAGTGCGATTGTGACCAGGGTGGCGGCGGTCGACTGTGGGACCAACTCGATCCGGTTGTTGATCGCCGACGCGGCCGACGGCCGGTTGACCGATGTGCACCGCGAGATGCGCATCGTGCGACTGGGCCAAGGTGTCGACGCCACAGGCGAATTCGCGCCGGACGCGCTGGCGCGCACCCGGACCGCTCTCGCCGACTACGCCGAGTTGATGCGCGGATTCCAGGTGGCCACGGTGCGCATGGTCGCGACGTCGGCGGCCCGCGACGTCGCCAACCGCGAGGCGTTCTTCGCGATGACCGCCGAGGTGCTGGGCGGTGTGGTCGACGGGGCGGTGGCCGAGGTGATCAGCGGCACCGAGGAGGCCGAACTGTCGTTCCGCGGCGCGGTGGCCGACCTGGATCCGGCGGATGGACCGTTCGTGGTGGTCGACCTCGGCGGCGGGTCGACGGAAGTGGTGGTGGGGCAGGATCGTGTCGACGCGAGTTTCTCGGCCGACATCGGATGCGTGCGGTTGACCGAGCGGTGCCTGCACTCGGATCCGCCGACCGCCGAGGAGGTGGCGGCGGCGCGCGAGGTGATCCGCGGTGCGCTCGACGAGGCGTTGCGGCTTGTGCCGGTGCAGGGGGCGCGTACGTGGGTCGGGGTGGCGGGCACGATGACGACGCTGGCCGCGCTGGCGCACCGGATGACCACCTACGATTCTGATGCGATCCATCTGTCGCGCACCGGTTTCAGCGCACTGCTGCAGGTGTGCGAGGAGCTCGTCGCGATGACGCGTCAGCAGCGTGCGGTGCTGGGTCCGATGCACGAGGGCAGGGTCGACGTCATCGGCGGCGGGGCGATCATCGTCGAGGAGTTGGCGCGTGAACTCGGTGAGCGGGCCGGCATCGACGAACTGGTGGTCAGCGAGCACGACATCCTCGACGGCATCGCGCTGTCAATCGCCTGATCGCCCTGCTGGCACAGCCACGATCGGTAGCGCCGCCCCCGCCGACGCCGACAACCGCTGACGGCTCAGCGCGGGCCACGCCTGGACCGCGCAGAACGGTGCGCACTGGTCCTGGGTGCTGCGGGTGCCGACGTGCACGCAGCACTGCACCAGCCGCTCCTCGATCATCGTCGACATGTCCATGAACGGTTTGACGGTGATGCGCACGACCCGCTCGCCGAGCAGCGCGCGGACCTTGCGCCGTCGGCCCGGCAGCGCGGACGAGGCCAGAGTCAGCAGCGTCGACATCCCGAGATCGCAACTGTCGCAGATGATCCGCCAGATGTCGCCGATCTGCGGGTGTGACAGCGAGGACTGCTCTGACAGCAGCCCGAGCAGCGATTCCTGCACGGCCACGCGCAGCTGTTTGGGGATCTCTGAGTCGGCGATGCGGTTGGACACCAGACCGAGCTTCTCCTTGAGGTTCTCGTGTCCGATGAGCGCGACCAGCGAACGCCACTGATCGCCGTCGTCGCGGATCAGATAGCCGACGGAGCAGCAGTGCGGGTGCGAGCACGGCAACGCGGTGAGATCGCGCCACGTGACCGCTCCGCCGGTCTGCGGGCCGAGCCGGCTCAGCACGCCGGTGTGGGTGAGCCGGTGCAGCGGGTCGATCGCACCGGACCGGCCGGAGCCGAACTGCGGTTGGATGGTGATCCCGCCGACGTACGGGGTCTCCAGCGCGAGACGGACCATCTGCCCGATCTCGTCGTCGTTGACGCCCAGCGCGGTGGTCATGACCAGCGTGGTGAAGATCTCGCGCTCCGACAGGCGTTGCAGCGCAGCGGCTTTGATGCGCCGCAGATCGCCACCGCGGTGGTGTCGATGCGCGGCCTCGGACAGCCCGTCGTACTGCAGGTACACCTCGACGCGCTCGCGGTGGGCGGTCAGCAGGTCGAGCAGGGCGTCGTCGGTGGCGATGCGCACACCGTTGGTGTTGACGAGGATCCGGGTGATCGGCCGGTCGGTGAGCTCGGTCAGCAGGCCGGCCAGTTGCGGGTGCAGGGTGGGTTCACCGCCGCTGAGCATGACGACGTCGAGGCGGCCGTTCTCGCGTCGCAGCCGCTGGTCGACGTTGGCCAGGATCTCGGCGACGGGCACCACGTTGCGCAGATCGGGTGAGGACTCGGTGAAACAGGTGGGGCAGCGCAGGTTGCAGGTGTCGGTGATGTCCTGCAGCAGGATGCAGGTGTGCTGGGTCTGCATCTCGGGCAGTCCGCGCAGATACGCCTGCGGAATAGGGTCGAAATTACCTGTGACGTCGGGGGTGTGGGTCTTCGTCGGGGCCGTCCACTCCTCCAGGTACGACAGGATCTCGGGCACCTCGTCGTAGAGGGTGCGCACCAGCCCGTGGCTGCGGCAACCGCGTTCGAGCCACACGCGGCCGTCGCGTTCGACGAGCCGGCCGCTGAGCCGCTGCACCTCGGACAGCGGCCGCTCCGGCGCCTCGTCGTGGCAGCGCGGGCAGTAGGCCGTGACGTAGCGGTGCAACCGGTCACCGCGTAAACCCATACCGGCCGTCATATCGAGTACAGCGCCGGGTTGATGCCGGTGCAGAACCCGACCGTGACCAGAGACGTCAACGCCCAGCCGACCATGAATCCGAGGCCGATGCCCTTGGCCTGCGGGTTGCGCACCGCGAGCAGCGCCGCCCCGCCGCCGAAGGCGATGAGCGCCAACATGACCGCGGCCGCCCCGAGGATCACGTTCGCCGAATCGGTCGAGGATCCGGCGATGATGAAGGCCACGAACCCGAGCAGACAGTTGAGCGCGATGTAGATCGGCGCTCCGACGAAGACCATGCCGATCGAGATCTTCCGCGGTGGGGGCGGCGGCGGAGGATAGCCGTAGCCGCCGGGATACGGCGGACCTGGCGGAGTGGTCATGCACGCGCTTCCTGCTGGTGGGCTGCGGAGCGATAGTAACCGCGCCGGTGGCCGTACCACAGTCGAATCCCGATGAGGAGCAGCGACGGCAGCAGGAACCATTGCGGCCGTGTCAGATCGAGCCAGACGGTCTCGTTGGCGCGGGTGAATTCGACGAGGAAGCGGAAGGCGGCGTATCCGGCGATGTAGAGCACGAACAGCTCACCGGGGCGGTGGATACGGTCGCGCAGCCACAGCAGGATCACGAAAGCGGCGAGCTGGAAGGCGATCTCGTAGAGGAAGGACGGATGCATGGCCTGTCCGGCGAGACATCCCTGGCACTCCGGCGTGCTGGCCGGCGCGTGGACACCCCAGGGCAGCGCGGTGGGCCGTCCGGGCGCCTCGGTGAGGTGGCAGCCGATGCGGCCGACGGCGATTCCCAGCGCGACGGCGGGCGCGAACAGATCGCCGGTCTTGCCGCGGTAGCCGCCGATCCGTTTGGCGACCAGGACGCCGAGGTAGGCGCCGAGGAGGCCACCGAGGATGCTGCGCGACCCGGACTGCCATGCCTCGGCGAGGCTGGGGTTGCTGGTCAGGTCGAGGTGGCGGGCCCAGCCCGAGAGCCGCATACCGATCGCGCCGCCGACGAGGGCGCCCGCCGCGGCCACGACGGATTGCTCGTTGACCGCACCCCGTCGCCGGGCCTCGGCGACGAACACGACGAGCGCCGCGAGCACCCCGAGGCCCACGAAGACGCCGTGCACCGGCACCGCGACGGGGCCGAGGTGCCACTCGGGGGTCATCGGCGGAATGTAGCGGCCCGCTCACCGGGTCCGCAACGGCTCACGACGCCAGGGACAGGCCCGCGGCCAATGCGAAGCCGAGGACGGCCGCCAGCCCGGCGCGCTCGCCGGCCTTCTCGGTGGCCTCGGGGATCATGGACCCGACGAGCATGACGAGAAGCGCGCCGGCCGCGAAACCGTCGATGCCGCCCTGCAGCGGCGCGCCCGCGATCTCCTGCAACTGGTAGCCGCCGACCGTGGCGGCCGCGCACAGGGCGGCGATGGCCGTCCAGCCCAGCACGATCCGCTTCGTCGGGTGTCCGGCGCCGCGCAGGTCGCTGGCCGATCCGATGGCCTCGGGGAGGTTGGAGACGAAGATCGCCGTGAGCAGCGCCGGACTCACGGCGCCGCCCCCGGCGAGTCCGATCCCGAGCACCGCCTGCTCGGGGATGCCGTCGAGCAGCGCGCCGAGCAACAGCGGTGTGCCGGCGGCCTGCCTGTTGCCGCTGCCGAGCCGGTCGACCAGGTGGTCGGCGATGTAGAAGGTCACCGCACCGAGGGCCAGACCGAGGGACACCGGTAAGGCGCCACCGACGCGGAAGCCCTCCTCGGCCAGTTCGAAGGAGATGCTGGCGACCAGTGCGCCTGCGCCGAAACCCAGCACCAGGCCGATGAGGCGGCGGTTCCATGAGCGTGCGACGCCCGCCAGCGCGCCGATGATCAGTGAGGAGGCGGCGACCAGCCCCCACAGGAGCGCGCCGAGCACCTACGCGCCGGACCTGGCGCGTGACCGCGCGCGTGCCCGCGACCGGGGTTTGGTCGGATCATGCTGGGCGGCAAGGGTCAGAGCCAACACGATCATCACCACACCGAGCGCGAAGTGCAGCCAGTTGTCGGCCCGGTTGAGCGGGAAGACCTCGGCGATCGCGCTGTGTCCGGAGGCCGCCCGGTAGATCCACAACCCGAGCAACGTGACGCCGCCTGCGAGCAGGTAGGCCCGCGACGCGGCATAGGTGCGCGCACAGAACATGCCGGCCGCCCCCAGCAGCAGATGAACGGTGTTGTGCAGCCCGGAGACGGCGAACACGCCGAACAGCAGCGCGTCGGAGTCGTGGCCGGCCCACTGGAGCGCGTCGTGGTTCGTGGTGACGCCCGGCAGGAAGCCGAGGGCGCCGAGGAGAAGGTAGCCGGTTCCGACAATCAGCGCCGCACCTTGGACGGCCATCAACGTGGGTCTCTTCGCCATCGCTCGCCTCCCTTTGACCTGCACAGACGCAATACCCGGGCGGCCCGCCGTTCAATCGGGTCCGCCCGGGTACCGCTCAGGGTCAGCGGGTGGCGGGTGGCGTGTGGACTGCGTCGCGCCGACGGCTGAGCGCGACACCGAGACCGATCATGCCGATGGCCAGCACGAGGTGCAGCCAGTTGTCGGCGTCGTTGACCGGGACGAAGTTGGCGCTGCTGTGGTGGTCGATCAACATGCCGTAGATGAACAGCACGAGGTAGATGACACCGCCGCCGATGAGGTAGGTGCGCGCGCCGTTCCACGTGCGCCCCATCAGGATTCCGGCGACGCCGAACAGCAGATGCACCAGGTTGTGCAGGATCGAGACGTTGAAGATGCCGAGCAGGGCCGCCTCGGAATGGTGGCCGGCGAACGTCATCGTGTCGTAGTTCGTCGTGATCCCCGGAATGAAGCCGAGGATGCCGACGAGGAGGAACACGACGCCTACCGCGGCCGCAGCCTTCTGCAGCGTGGTCGGGTACCTCCCGAGTGCTCCACCGGTTCGCGCCGGATCGTTGTATGCCATGGTCACTCCTTTTCCTGGGTGGACGACGGCACACGTACCCGGACCCGGCCGGTGCAAACGGTCGCTTATACACCCGGCCGGATCTATCCAGGTCAAGCACGGTTAATCGGGTTGATCGCCGCACCGGCGCCGGCTGTCGGGGAGCGCTGTGGGCGGAAGTAGTTATCCGTCCGGGGTTGGCCGGTGTCGGAATCCGGGGGCGGGATCCAGTCGGTGCGGCCGTTGCCGGGGCGCATGGATCCACCCGGTTCGCGCTCAGCCGCCCGAGCGCAACACCGGCTGCAGCTTGTCGAGCACCGACGGGTCCTCGATCGTCGAGGGCAGCGGTTCGTCGCGCCCCTCGGCGATCCCGCGCATCGTCTTGCGCAGGATCTTCCCGGAGCGGGTCTTCGGCAGCGCCGGCACCACGTCCACCTGCTTGAGCGCCGCGACCGCACCGATGTTGTCGCGCACGGCCGCGACGAGTTGCGCTTCGAGTCCTTCGGCGTCGGCGCCGGTCTTGAGCACGACGAATCCGCGGGGCACCTGACCCTTGATCTCGTCGGCGACCCCGATCACGGCGCATTCGGCCACCGCCGGATGCCCGGCCAGCACCGCCTCGATCGAGCCCGTCGACAACCGGTGCCCGGCCACGTTGATGACGTCGTCGGTACGGCCCATCACAAACAGGTAGCCGTCCTCGTCGACGTAGCCGCCGTCCCCGGTCAGGTAGTACCCCGGAAAGGCGCGAAGGTAGGAGGCGACATAGCGGTCGTCGTCACCCCACAGCGTCGGCAGCGTGCCGGGCGGCAGCGGCAACTTCACGCAGATCGCGCCCTCCTCGTTCGGCGCGCATTCGCTGCCGTCCGAGCGCAGGATGCGGACGTCGTAACCGGGCATGGGCACCGTCGCGGAGCCGGGTTTGACGGGCATCGGTTCGATACCCATCGGATCGGCGGCGATCGCCCATCCGGTCTCGGTCTGCCACCAGTGATCGATGATCGGGATGCCGAGCTTGTCCGACGCCCACTGGTAGGTGTCCGGGTCGAGCCGCTCGCCGGCCTGGAAGAGGTATTCGAGTTTCGACAGGTCGTAGCGGGCGAGCTCGCGGCCCTGGTGGTCTTCCTTCTTGATGGCGCGGATCGCCGTCGGCGCGGTGAACAGCGCCTTGACCCCGTACTCGGCGGCGACCCGCCAGAACGCGCCGGCGTCGGGGGTGCCGACCGGTTTGCCTTCGTAGAGAACGGTTGTCGCGCCGAGGAGTAGCGGCGCGTAGACGATGTAGGAGTGGCCGACCACCCACCCCACGTCGGAGGCGGCCCAGTACACGTCGCCGGGTCGGGTGTCGTAGATGTGGCGCATGCTCCACAGCAGCGCGACCGCGTGTCCGCCGTTGTCGCGGACGATGCCCTTCGGTTTGCCGGTGGTGCCCGATGTATAGAGGACGTAGAGCGGGTCGGTGGCGGCCACCGGCACCGGGTCGACGGGTTCGGCGGTCGCCATCAGCTCGGCCCAGTCGTGGTCGCGGCCCTCGGTGAGTTCGCAGCGGTGGTGGTCGCGCTGCAGGATCACGCACGCGGCCGGGCTGTGTTCGGCCATGTCGAGGGCGGCGTCGAGCATCGGCTTGTATTCGACGGTGCGGGTCGGTTCGACGCCGCAGGAGGCCGACACCACCGCGGCCGGGCGGGCGTCGTCGATACGGGCGGCGAGTTCGTGGGCGGCGAATCCGCCGAACACCACGGAGTGCACCGCACCGAGCCGTGCGCACGCCAGCATCGCGATCAGCGCCTCGGGCACCATCGGCAGGTAGATGACCACGCGGTCACCCTTCCCGACACCCAGTCCGCGTAGCGCGCCGGCGACCCGGGCGGTCTGGTCGAGCAGTTCGCGATAGGTGTAGGTGCGCTTGGTGTTCGTGACGGGGGAGTCGTAGACGAGCGCGGCCTGGTCACCGCGACCGTCGTCGACGTGGCGGTCCAGGGCGTTGGCGCAGGTGTTGAGCTCCCCGTCGGGGAACCAGCGGTAGAACGGCGGGTTCGTGTCATCGAGGATGCGGGTGGGTTCGCGGGTCCACGTGACGGCCCGGGCGGCGTCCGCCCAGAACTTCTCGGGTTCGTCGATGCTGGCCCTGAACAGGTCACGATAGCCGCTCATACCGGCAGGCTATACCCGGCCGGGAACGCTACTGCTGGAATCGGTAGCCCATCCCGGCTTCGGTGAGCAGATGCACCGGCCGCGACGGATCGTCTTCGAGCTTGCGCCGCAACTGGGCCAGGTAGACGCGCAGATAGTGCGTCTCCTTCGCGTATCCGGGGCCCCACACCTCTTTGAGCAGTTCCTCTCGGCCGACGAGTTTGCCGCGGTGGCGGACCAGCATCTCGAGCATGCCCCATTCGGTGGGGGTGAGATGGACCTCCGCGCCGTTCTTGGTCACCCTCTTCGCCGCCAGGTCGACGGTGAAGGACGGGGTGACCACCACGGGTTCGTCACCGTCGGACGCGGCGGTCGCGCGCCGCACCGCAGCTCGCAGCCGGGCCAGGAACTCGTCCATGCCAAAGGGTTTGGTGACGTAGTCGTCGGCGCCGGCGTCGAGCGCTTCTACCTTGTCGGCCGAGTCGGTGCGCGCCGACAGCACGATGACGGGCGCCGACAGCCAGCCCCTCAACCCGGCCAGCACCTCGATACCCGACATGTCGGGGAGGCCCAGGTCGAGCACGATGACGTCGGGTTTGTGGTCGGCGGCCGACCGCAGCGCCTCGGCGCCGGTGGCGGCGGTGGTCACGTCGTAGCCGCGGACGCTCAGGTTGATCCGCAGCGCCCGCAGGATCTGCGGCTCGTCGTCGACGACCAGCACCCTGATCGATGCGCGGTCCCGCTTCGCTTCTCGCTCGACCGTCATGCGTCGGCCTCCTTCGGTGCGGCAAGGTCGATTTCGACCGTCAGGCCACCTCCCGGGGTGTCGCCCGCGGTGACCGTACCGCCCATCGCCTCGACGAATCCGCGTGCCACCGAGAGCCCAAGGCCCACACCGCTGGTGGTGTCGTGGTCACCGAGGCGTTGGAAGGCGCCGAACACCGCGTCCTGGGCGCCGGGAGGGATGCCGGGGCCGGTGTCGGCGACGGCGATCAGCACCCGGTCCCCGACGCGTCCGGCGGTGACGCGGACGGGGCCGTCGGGTGCGTAACGCAGGGCGTTGTCGATGAGGTTGGCGAGGACGCGTTCGAGCAGCCCGCTGTCGGCGGCCACCACGCAGCTGTCGACGTCGACCTCCACGCGGTCGAGCTTCACCTGACCGGATCCCGTTGTGCCGCGGCTGATCCCGAGCAGGGCCCGTTGTACCGTCTCCTCCAGGTATACCGGACGCAACTGCGGGTGCACGACGCCGGCGGCCAGGCGGGAGGAGTCGAGCAGGTTGGCGACCAGCGCGGTGAGCTGGTCGACGGATTCCTCGACGGTGGCGAGCAGTTCCGCGCGGTCCTCCGGGGAGAACTCGACGTCGTCGGCGCGCAGGCTCGACACCGCGGCCTTCGCCCCGGCCAGCGGGGTGCGCAGGTCGTGGCTGACCGCCGACAGCAGCGAGCGGCGCAGTTCATCGGCGCGGGTGATGGCTTCGGCGCGGCCGGCTTCCTCGGTGAGTTCACGCTGCCGGACCAGCCCGGCGGCCTGCGCGGCGACGGCCGACAGCACCCGCCGGTCGCGCGCGGCGAGTCGGCGTCCGGCCAGCAGCAGCCAGAACTCGTCGTCGCCGACTTCGATGGCCGTGTCCGCGGTGGCGGTGTCGACGCACGGATCGGTGCCCACACAGGCCACGATGCCCGTGTCCTCGCGCAGCAGGCTCACGGCGCGCTGGCCGTAGGTCTCGCGGACCCGTTCGAGCAGTGCGGTCAGATCGGCTTCGCGCAGCACGGATCCCGCGAACAGGGCGAGCAGTTCGGCTTCCCGCGACGCTTGCCGTGCTTCGCGGCGCCGGTTGGCGGCGCTGTCCACCAGGGCGGCGACCGCGACGGCGACCGCGAGCAACACGACGATGGTCAGTGCGCTGTCGGGTTCGGCGATGGTGAACGTGCGGCGAGGGCTGATGAGGAAGTAGTTGAGCAGTAGGCCGGACAGGACGGCGGACAGCGCCGCGGGTGCGACACCGCCCAGCAGTGCGACGAGCAGGACGCCGACGAAGAACAGCGCGCTCTCACCCGCCACGCCGAGCAGGGGGTCGAGCAGCAGCACGGTCATCGCGCAGATCGCGGCGGGGACGACGAGCGCCGCGAGCCACGATGTGGCATGCCGGAAGCGGGGTTTCGTGGACGACGTCCGGTGCGCCTCTTCATGGGTGACCATGTGGACGTCGATCTTCCCCGACCGCTGGACCACTGCGGCGCCGATACCCTCGTCGACGATGCGGGCCCAGCGGGACCGTCTGGAGGTCCCTATCACGAGCTGGGTGGCGTTGCGTTCGCGCGCGAAATCGAGCAGCGCCTGCGGGACGTCGTCGCCGGTGACGGTGTGGAGGGTGGCGCCGAGGCTGGCGGCGAGTTCGCGTACTTTGCCCATCTCGGGTGCCGAGACGCCGATGAGGCCGTCGCCGCGCACGACGTGCACGACCATCAGTTCGGCACTCGACTTTGAGGCGATGCGCGACGCGCGGCGCACCAGCGTCTCGGATTCGGGTCCGCCGGTGACGGCGACGACGACGCGTTCGCGCGCCTCCCAGGTGTCGGTGATCCGGTTGTCGGCACGGTATTTCGCGAGTGCGGCGTCGACCTGGTCGGCCAGCCACAGCAGTGCGAGCTCGCGCAGCGCGGTGAGGTTGCCGCGCCGAAAGTAGTTCGACAGGGCCGCGTCGATGCGTTCGGGGGCGTAGACGTTGCCGTGAGACAGTCTGCGGCGCAGCGCTTCCGGCGTGATGTCGACGAGCTCGACCTGGTCGGCGGAGCGGACGACCTCGTCGGGGACCTTCTCGAGTTGTTCGATGCCGGTGATCTGGGTGACGACGTCGTTGAGGCTTTCGAGGTGTTGGACGTTGACCGTCGAGATCACGGTGATGCCCGCGGCGAGCAGCTCTTCGACGTCCTGCCAGCGTTTGGCGTTGCGGCTGCCGGGGACGTTGGTGTGGGCGAGTTCGTCGACGAGGGCGACTTCGGGGCGGCGGGCCAGCACGGCGTCGACGTCGAGTTCGGGGAACCGCCCGCCGCGGTAGGTGAGGTAGCGCGGCGGGATGACCTCGATGCCTTCGAGGAGTTCGGCGGTCTGCGCGCGGCCGTGGGTCTCCACGACGGCGGCCACCAGGTCGGTGCCGCGCGCCAGCCGCCGGTGCGCTTCGCCGAGCATCGCGTAGGTCTTGCCGACGCCGGGAGCCGCACCCAGGTAGATGCGCAGCTCTCCGCGTTTCGGACCGTTGGCCGCCGTCACGAGTTCATCATCCACCGGGTGTGCGCATTGGCCGGAGGGTCCCAGCGTTCGCACAGCCTGGTGTGAGGTGGCGCCGACACGATCGGGGACATGATTCGATTTCGCCGTTCGCAAGCCATGCCGCGCCACACCGTGTGCCACCGGGCGTTACGGGGGACACCGCTGCACGTTCCGGCGTCGTTGTTGACGACGGCTCCGGTGGCGGAGTGGGTGCGGCGGCGGGGGCTGGGCGTCGACGTGTCGAGTGCGTCGGAGCTGTCGCTGGCGTTGGGTGCGGGGCTGCCTGCGGCGCGGGTGGCGGCGCAGTGCGGGGACGTCGAGACGGTCGAGGCGGCGGTCAGTGCCGGAGTGGGGCGGTTCGTGATCGGCGGGTGGTCGGAGGTGATGTTGCTGGCGGGCCGGCCGGCGTCGGCGCACCGCGTGGTGGTCGACGTCACCGCGAGGACGGGTGAGCGGTTGGCGGCGTCGGTGATGTCGATGGATCGCCTCGACGTGGTGGGGTTGCGGTGCTGCGTGGCTGACGACGCCGAGGCGGGGGAGGCGGTGCGCGGGATGATCGAGCAGATGGCGCGGCTGCGGCGCACGCACGGGGTGATCCTGACGAGGGCGTGCGTGTCGGGGTATGGGCGGGGTGACGCCGATCCGCAGGAGCTGCGGGCGGGGGTGCACCGGTTGCAGCTGGTGGCGGAGGAGGCGTGCGCCCGGCTGCGGTATCCGCGCCCGGCTCTGGTGCTGTCGCTGCGGGCGGCGGCGTTGGTGGGGTAGTAAGGGTTGGGCTCGGTGGTCACATGCGTCGCAACCGTCTCTTCGGGGAGGCATGTGCTTTGTGCCCGGCTATTAGCGACAACCGAGCGACATCTGATCGGTCGAGGACGGCGGTCGCTTCGACTTCGATGAGCATGTCGGGTTCGGCCAGTGTGGCGACGTCGATGCCGGTGAGCTGGGGCAGGGCGGTGACGCCGAGTTTCTCTGATGCGCGGGTTGCCGTCGGCGTCGCGCGCGACTTGGCCGAGATGAAGACAAGCTTCGACCCGGTGGCCACGGCCACCTGCTTGTAGAGGTCGACGGTCGGAAGGCCGTCGGGGTTGATCAGGGTGATCGGCACGTGCGCTGCGGTGTCGGCGCGCGGCGTCAACCTATGCTGACGCGAAACCGATCAGGAAGCGTCGGGGGGACGACGTCGTTTGTCACCTTCACCACGTCGCGGGCGATCCCGTATCGCCCGCTGCTCTCCGATCGGGCAGAGCCGAGAAGAGGAGCGGGCGTGTCACAGCTGTGGTTGTCGCTCAATCCGATTGGCGGATGAGCGCCGAGCGGACGCATGCACCCAGGGCAGCCCACAGGTTGCGCTGGGTGTTGTTGACGCTGTGCGTCACCGAGATCACCAGTTGGGGAGTGCTGTATTACGCCTTCACCGTGCTGTCCGATCAGATCAGCGCTGATACGGGGTGGTCGGCGCCTGCGGTGACCGCGGCGTTCTCGGCGGGACTGGTGACCTCGGCGATTGTCGGCATTCCGGTAGGCCGGTGGTTGGATCGTGTCGGTCCACGTTGGATCATGACGGCCGGTTCGGCGCTGGGCTGTGCGTCGGTGGTCGCGGTGGTGGCGGCACCGACCTATGCCTGGTTCGTCGCGGCCTGGCTGGTTGCGGGGGTGGCGATGAGCGGCGTCTTCTACGCACCGGCGTTCGCGGCGCTGACCCGGTTCTTCGGCGCGGACGCGGTGCGGGCGTTGACGGCATTGACGTTGGTGGCCGGCTTCGCCAGCACGGTGTTCGCGCCGTTGACCGCGGCGTTGTCGGACAATCTCAGTTGGCGAGGTACCTATCTCGTGCTGGCCGCGCTGATGGCGGTGATCACGATCCCGGCGCACTTCTTCGGGCTGCGGCGACCGTGGCCGCCGGTGGAGACCAAGCATGCGGTGGAGTCCCCGACACGCACGGCGCGCAGCGGAGCCTTCATCGCGTTGGTGGCGGCGTTCGCGCTTTCCGGGGTGGCGTCGTATGCCGTGATCGCGAACCTGGTGCCGTTGATGGGCCAGCGCGGGATCAGCACCGGCGCCGCAGCGGTCGCGCTCGGTCTCGGCGGTGCGGGTCAGGTTCTCGGCCGCCTCGGATATCAGACCCTGGTGCGGCGCATCGGCGTCGTGCCGCGCACGGTCGTCATCATGGCCGGTGTCGCGGTCACCACCGCGCTTCTCGGGGTGTTCAGCAGCTACGCCGCGTTGCTGATCGTGACGATCGGCGCCGGCGTGATGCGTGGCATCATGACGCTGCTGCAAGCCACCGCGGTCACAGAGCGTTGGGGCCCAACCCATTACGGCCACCTCAGCGGCATTCTGAACGCGCCGGTGATGATCGCCACCGCGATCGGCCCGTTCGTCGGTGCGGCGCTGGCCAGCCTGCTCGGCGGTTACGCGGCGATGTTCCTGGCCCTCGGCGCTGTCGCGGCTCTGGCTGCGGTAGTGGCTGCTGCGACGTCCCCGGCACCGCTGCAGGAGGAATCCGCGGGCTGATCGCCCCGCGCTGGTCGCTCGCCTCGTCGAATCCACACCACGGTCGTTCAAGCGACGGGGCATCGACCCTCACGTGAATCTCGACGCGGCCGAGGTCAGTCGATGACGGCGATGGCCTCGACTTCGATGAGCGTGTCGGGTTCAGCCAGTGTCGCCACACCAATTCGGGTCAGGGGTGGCAGCGTCGTGATCCCGAGTGTCACTGAGGCGCGTGCCATGCCGTCGACGAAGGTAGCGTCCGCCGCGGCCAGCGCCGTTGGCGTCGCGTGCAACCTGGCCCTCGACGAAGACGACTTTGGAGCCGGTGGCCACGGATACCTGTCGATAGAGGTCGACGGTGGGAAGGCCGTCGGGATTGATCAGGACGGGGTGCCGGCTTCTATCCGAGGGAACGCAAGGCGCGGGACTATCACCGGACGTGGTCGAACACGGGGCTAGGTACGCTCTCACCTCAACGCCCCCATAGCCCAATTGGCAGAGGCAGCGGACTTAAAATCCTCTGAACTGGGCGTTTGTCGCGTTGGCTAGGCGCGGGTCGCGCAGATAAATCAGCTCAAGCTGCAGAAATGTTGTTGGTTGCGTTGACGGAGGCTGAGGAGGGCCGAACCTACTGCGGTATCTGCTGCGGTATTCGCACGTCGACGCACGTTGAACGTCGGCAGCATCCAGATTGGGCGCGGGAAGGTGGCAATGCGTCCTTCTACGCTGATGTCCCGGCAGAATGAGTTCGTGCTCGATCCCTGGCCGGTCATCCTCGTGGACGATTGGTCTGTCGCCGGCCTGGAGGCCCAGGGTCAGCACCCCCACGAATGGCTCAAGCACCCTTCGCAAAAGCGCACGTGGCTCTTCAAACCGGCCCGATCCGAGCGCGACCGTTCGCTCGGCGAAGACGTGGCGGAGAAACTTGCCAGCGAGTTGGCGCGCCTTATTGGGATACCTGCGGCACCGGTAGAGCTGTCTGTCCGCGACGGCGTGCGTGGTGCGTTAGTTGAGGACGTGCGATTGCCGAACTGGGAACTTCAGGCCGGGCAGGCCCTCATCCCTGAGGTCGTGCCCGACTACGACCCTGACGATCCTGGGCGGCGTGGGCACAACATCCAGACGATCCGACAGGCGCTGACGCGGTTCGCGATACCTCCCGGGTCCAACCTGCCACCCGCATTCCGCGCATTCGACGCATTCGCCGGCTACCTCGTCTTCGATGCCTTGATTGCCCACGGTGATCGTCACGACCGCAACTGGGCGGTGCTCGTGCCGCCGCCGGAGACAGATTATCCGGAGGCACTATGCCCATCGTTTGATCACGCGGCTAGCCTGAGCTTCACGTTGACTGACGAGATGTGTGCTCAGCACTTGCACGACGGGACCGTCCTGCGGTGGGCGAGCCGCGGAAAGGCCTTCAGGTTCGAGCATCGCGGCGGTTCTCGCTGGCAGACGCTCGTCGACCTCGCCGCCTCCGCGATATCAGTGTGCGAGCAGACAACACGCGGCTTCTGGCGTGAGCGCATCATGTCGGTGGAGTCTGATTTGGTCATGAGTTTGGTAGCCGCTGCACCAGACATGTCGCAGATCGCGCGTGATTTCACCGTGGAGCTGATCATGGTTAACCGAGGGAGACTGCTAGATGTCCTCCGCTGAATTGGTCTTACCGCCGACGACCCGTGCGGTGCGGCGCTTCGCAGTCGCTTGGCGCAATCGGCAGCGTCGCGTCATCACTCCGGTGGGAGTGTTGGATTACCGGGAGGGCAGATACCGATTCCAATATCTCGATGGCGTCGGAAACTCCGTCGAGGGATTCCGGCCATTTATCGGATTCCCTGACCTCAATCGTGTCTATGAATCCGTCCGGTTGTGGCCGTTCTTCGGCTTACGGGTGATGGACCACAAACGACCGGACTTCCCGCAGTACGTGCGGTGGCTAGGACTCACAGTCGAGGCATCCCCACTCGACATACTGAGCCGCAGCGGTGGAGAGCGAAAGGGCGACAGCGTGTTGCTCGCCGAGTCGCCGGCTGTCACCGAAGGTGGCGCCACCGAGGCGATATTCCTGGTTCGCGGCGTCAGCTACGCGGTACGTCAGCACGGCACGGAAGCTGTTGCGGAATCGCTGCAGGCTGGCGACCGCCTCACTCTCGCCGACGACTCCACAAACGTGGCGAATCCACGAGCGTTGCTACTCGAAGCTTCGGCCGGAGCTCGCGTGGGTTGGGTACCGGACCTTCTTGTCGAGTACGCCCATCAAGTGCGGTCCGGCGGTGGGTTCGTCGAGCTATTGCAGAACAACGGCCCATCAGCGCCTTGGCATGCGCGTCTCCTGGTTCGGATGTCGGGGTCTGTAACTCCAGGCATGGCAATGTTCACCGCCGGCGCGTGGCCGGCGCTCGACTGAGCGTTTGCCCTTTACACTGAGCGAAGTGCACTCTGATGTGGCCGGTGAAACAAACGGCTTCGGGACCAGCGTTGGAGATGACCTGCGGGTCTGTGCTCTAGTCGAATGGCCCCGGCCTCGCATCTTGCTCGAGGCCGGGGTCTAACGAAGTAGAAGCGCCATTTGAAGACTTCTTCCCACCGACCGATCACCGGCTGGCGGATGAAAATCGTTGTGACATACCACATTCGACTATGCAATCAGCCTATGCGGGGCTGCCGAGCTTCTTGACGTCGGTGTAGAGCCTCCGCAAGTGAGCGTCTGACATGTCGATAATTGGTTCATACATGAACGAGTTGACGTGAATGTTCTCAGGAGTCATCAGCACGACTGAGTCCAGGACGTCGCGCGTATCGGCGTTGCCATGTCCTCTGTTCTTATACGCCTTGAATAGTGCTTGCGTCTGGTTGGCTTGAATGTTGTCTGTGAAGTTCGAGTCCGCTAATTCCGTCACCATGTGCCTTTCTGATAGCAATCGGATGGCTATGGACATTACGATCTTGTTCTCGAAATTCGCTCCTTCGTCAGCGGTGAGGGCGAGGTCTGCCTGCTCGATTACGAGGTTTACTACAGAATCGCCGGGCACCGGCCAGGAGCCTGCACTCGCGAATGTGTTGGAAAAGATGGAATCAAGTTGTTGGTGAGTGATGGCAGCGGTATCGCTCTTCCAGTGAAGGAGGGAGGTCAGCTGCAGGTATTCGGCGTCGGTCTCTCCCTTCGTGTACTCCAGAATGTTCCGGATGAAGGGGATGCACGCAGCTCGCTTCATGCCGTCCTCGAAAAACCTGAGCTTGAAGTCTTTGATGAAGGGGTTCCTCACGCCCACCGCTTTGCTGAGAACGACCTTGCTTTCCCCCTTTTGCGCCATGAAGCACCGGTCGTATCCTACGACTGCTCGGCTCTCGAGAGTGCGAAAGAAATCGAAGTTGTGGGTGAGGAGGATGAGCCTAAAGTCTGGCTCCTCGGACATTTCCTTTAGGTATTGGATGATTGCGTACTTATTCTTGTAGTCAAAGGAATCCGCAAGGTCATCAATAACGAACAGAGTTGCGCGGCCTGACGATTTCCTCGTCTCAACCTCGAACAGAACGTTAAGGATGTAAAGTGCCTTCTTTTCGCCGTTGCTGAGGACTTCGAGTAGGTCTCCGCGTTCGACGGCGGTCCGCTCGGTGCCATCCTCAAACTCGAAGCCAAGTTTCAGGAGTTTTTCTTGTCCCAGCACCACGCGGTCTCGATTCGTGGCAGCGAGCCGGAAAGGGACGAAGAAACGATCATTAAAGATGTCGATTACGCGTTCCCATTGCGTGCTCTCCGCCGCGGCTTGTCGCTCAATTTCTTTCTTGCGTTCTTCCGAAGCCTTGAAGCATTCGACCACGCGCTCATAAAGCGCTTCGTGTGTCTTGATATAGGACTTCCAGAGGTTCTGTTCGAACAGGTCGATGTTGGTGAACTCGGGGAGTAGATCGTCGCGCTTCGCGATGTAGTTGAAGAATGCGCGAGTGTCCGCATTCTTGTTCAGCGCCTTCTCGACTGCTTCGAGCTTCTTGCGAAGGGCACCGTCGTCAGCGATGCGCTGCTTCTCGGCAGCGATCAGGGCGTCCAGTTCAGCCTTGCTGGTGACCTCTTGGGGACTCCCTCCGTCGCCATGAAGCAGGATCGAGTGGTGAGCCGCAAAGAACCCGTTGTCGCCCAAGCTCTTAGTGACGTTTGCAGCGTTGTAAAAGTTGAATGAGTCGCGACTAAAGAACAAGGACTCGTCTAGTAATTCGTTAAGCCGCGTTACGTACTCTGCGAGCGCCAACTGAATCGCAGGCGTGCGGAGGATCGGCTGCACCTTGCTGTTGAACAGCACGTCGTATGGAACATCGGCGAAAGGAGCGGCATCCTGGTGCCCGATCTCGTAGCTGAGGCGCACGAGCGCAGTGAAGAAGCTGTTCTCCTGTTGTGTGAACACACGCGAAACTACGCTCACGACATCTTCTTTTGTGCCTGACTGTTCACGCAACGCGACGATAAGTTCGTCACGCGCACTGAGCAATGCCAGCTGTAGCGCTTCGTACTCCTTACGGAGCTCCGTGTTTACGAGCAGAGTAGAGGTGGATTCCGTTGGCCCTAGCTCCTCGTCGTAGGACAAGACGACCACAACGTCACCGCTGTCCAACTCGTTGCCGTCGTGGTCGACAACCCGTCGGATCGTCGCGCGCTCGGGGAACATGCGATCTTGCGTCTCGACTCCGCGCGCAAGGTCGGCAAGAGTCCGGGCCAAGGAAGTTTTCATCGTCCCGTTGGGGGCGTAGACGGCAATTGAGTTGCCGCCGTTCTTGAACTCGAAGGATGCGTCGAGTTCGCGGATGCCATGGCAATTCCTAAGCTCGATACCCAGCCTATTCATGGACACCTTCTTCGCTCATCCGACGTTTCCGTCCGGCGCGGTTGGGACTGCCTGAGGCTATCGGAGGGAGGCGACACAACCCGACGGCACTGAGTCATGTCGCACTACATTGCAACGCTGAACAGGTCATGGATTGTCGAAGTCTCGACCAGAACTGTAGCTAGCGGGCGGCGAGTCGAAGGTACTTATCGGACTTGGCCCGGAGTCCTGAAGGCACGTCGTACGCGCCACTACAGCTATGCCCACCGCGCAGCAGGTCCAGGACCAGATTCTCAAGGGGCGCGGTCCTCGCGACCCTCGCGAAGTCGGTAGCGCAACACCGGTCGTCGAAGCATCGTCAAATTTCGTCCGTCGATAACTCAGGGATCATACCGGCGCAGGGGTCGTATTCATTCGGGGTGAATACGCCTTCACGCTGGTCGGCATGTAGCGCCGGGTATTGCTCTGTTCGCTTTTCACCTCTCCTGGACCAGCACGTGAGGTGCGTCCTTAATGCCTCCTGGGTTGGTCTGACCGGGTCGCGGGTTTGTTGCTTTGGTGGGCCACCAGCTGGCTTCGCGTAGGAGTGTGGCGATGGCGGGCACGGTGAGGGTGCGCACGAGGAAGGTGTCGAGCAGCAGCCCGAAGCCGATGATGAGGCCGGCTTGGATCATGATGGCGACTGAGCCGACCATGAGGCCGAACATGCTGGCGGCGAATATGAGGCCAGCGGAGGTGATGACGGCTCCGGTGTTTGCCACGGTGCGCAGGACGCCGACGCGGATGTTGGTTCCGGATTCTTCGCGGAGCCGTGAGACGAGCAGCATGTTGTAGTCGGCGCCGACGGCGACGAGGATGATGAACGCCAGCAGCGGTACGGGCCAGGCGATTTCGTGGCCCAGTCCCCATTGGAAGACTACGACGCCGATGCCGAGTGATGCGAGGTAGTTGAGCACGACGGTGCCTAGTAGGTAGAGCGGTGCTAGGAGTGCGCGCAGTAGTAGGACCAGGATGACGCCGACGATGATGATGGTGGCGATGGCTAGTTGTGCGAAGTCGGCCCAGAGGAGTCGTTGGATATCGGAGTTGACGGCGGGGAAGCCGGCTACGGACACGGTGGCGTCGGCGAGTGACGTGTTGGGTCGTGCGGTGTTGGCGGTGTCGGTGATGCGGCTGGCGAGGTCCATGGCTTCAACGCTGTATGGGTCGTGGCTGCTTTCGATCATGAACCGCGCTGTTTTGCCGTCCGGTGAGAGGAATTGTTCGGCGACGTCGGTGAATTGCCGGTTCTCGAATGCGTTGGCGGGCAGGTAGAAACCGCTCGAGGAGTCGGAGTCGGCCGCTGCGCGCGAGGAGTTCTGTAGTTGGGTGGCGATCTGGCTCATGCCGGACAGCATTTCGATGTTGCTGTCGGCGAGGGTGCGGACGCCGGTGGCGAGTGCTTGGGCGCCGGAGGCCAGCTGTCCGATTCCGTCCTGCAATCGGCGGAGATTTGTGGTCAGGTCGGCGGGGTCACCCAGGGCTCCGAATGCCTTGTCCAGTGAGGCGACTGCGTTCTGGACGTTGGCGAGGGTGCCACCAACGGTGGCATTGGTGGCGGGATCGTAGCGGTCCCCGAGGTCGGCGATTTGGTTGAAGAATCCGTTGTCGCGCAGAGTGACCAGGATCTGGACCTGGTTGCGGATTTGGGCGCATTGTGGGGTGGTGGCGCACCAGGGTGAGGTGTTGAGGGCGCCGACGAGTGGGTCGAGTTGAGTGATTGCGTTTTGGGCTTGGTTGGCCAGCGGTCGTAGTCCTGGGCCGGATTGGATGGCTTGGTCGACGGCGGGGGCAGTGGCGGAAAGTTGTTGCAGCAGCGGCCGGAATTGGTTGACCTGAGTTCCTGCGGATTGGGCTTGGGTGAGGATTCCGGCTAGTGGTGTGAAGGCGGTGCGCACGGTGCTGTCGAGTTGGGCGAGGCCGTCGGCGAGCTGGTCGGCGCCGTCGGTGAGTTTGGTGAGGTCGTCCTTGCGGGAGTTGCCCTCGGCGACGGCGCCGGCCATTTTGTCGCCGATCTGGCCGTTCTGCCAGGCCAGTTCTGCTTGGTCGAGGCGCTCTCCGGTGGGGCGGGTGACTCCGGAAACCTTGGTGACGCCGGGGATCTGGGAGACGCGGGAGGCCATCTCGTCAAGATCGGCCAGTCCTTTGCCGGTCCGCATGTCGGTCGGATTTTCCACGACGAGGAATTCGCTGATGACGACGTCTTTGCGGAAGTGGCGGTCCAGCAGGTGGTAGCCCAGGTTGCTGGCCGTGGTGTCTGGTTGGCCCTTGCGGTCGTCGTAGCTGATTTTGATGGTTGCTGCCGCTGCCGACAGGGCGAGCAAGATGACCAGGCTGACGATGAGTAGTGGCACGGGACGGCGGACCACGGCGACGGCGACGCTGTTCCAGTAGCGGCGGGTGCGATCGGGTTTGGGTTCACCGATGCCGCGTTTGGCGGCTAGCGACAGCACCGGTGGCAGCAGGGTTACGGTGGCCAGAAATCCGAACAGTACGGCGATGGCACACGCGGGGCCAAGGGCGGCGAAGACGCTGAGCCGCGCGAAGACCATGGCCAGGAACGCGAGTGCGACGGTGGCGGCGGAGGCGAGGATGACGCGCCCGATGCTGGCGGTGGCGTGGATGACGGCCTGATCGGCGGGTACTTGGGCGCGGCGCTGTTCGTGGTATCGGCTGATCAGAAATACGGTGTAGTCGGTTCCCGCGCCGAGCAGGATCGCAGTCATGAAGGCGACGGTGAACTGGGAGACGGGCATGCCCATCTCGCCGAGGGCGGACAGCACGCCGCGCCCGACTGCCAGGCTCAACCCGATTACTAGCAGCGGTAACAGCGCGGTGAACACCGACCGGTAGACGATCAGCAGGATCAGGGCGATCACGCCCGCGGTAGCGATTGAGATCAGCAGCAGGTCGTGCTCGGCGGATGCGATCATGTCGCTGAAGGTTGCCGGTGGTCCCGTCACTTGCACAGTCGTGGTCGAGCCGGTGAAGACCTCGGCGGCGATGTTGCGCACCGCGTTTACCGATTCGGCGGCCGTGGGGTCTCCGAGGGTGCCGGTGACACCTACGGGCAGGTACCAAGCTTTGCGGTCGGCGCTGACTGCCTGGGCTTCGGTAATCGGATCGGACAGTAGGTCCTGCACCAGCAGGACGTGGTTGCCTTCGCCCTGCAACCGGCGCACGAGTTCGCCGTAGCGCTGCCGTGCAGTCGGAGTCAAGCCATTGGGGTCTTCCATGGCGACGAACACCATGGTTTTTGAGCCTTCTTCGCCGAAAGCGGCGCTCATGCGGTCAACCGTCTGCAAGGACGGCGCATCGCGAGGATGAGGTCCACCGACTGTTGGCGCACCACGGTTTCTAGCTGGGGGAACAGCAACGCGAGGACGACCGCGGCGCCTAGCCATACCCCGATGACCAGCGCTTTGTGTCGGAGGGTGAATCGGGCTAGCGCTGCCAACCGTTCGCTGTACTCGCGGGTTTCGGCCGGGTTGGGGGATCCGTTGTCCCGCTGGCCACGGCGCGTGGCCTGGCCTGGGGAATCTGCAGTGCCGTCGGTCACTGGGCCTCCACTAGTAGCGAATCGTAGCGATACTATCGGTATCGCTACGCTACCGCATGTAGTGCAAGTGGTGGCGGGGCCGTCGTCGCCAGGCCGCGCAAAGCGCGCGGCTGGCGAAGGGGCCGGCGACCGCTATCGAGTCGGGACCGGGCCGACGGTCGCAGTGGGCAGAGGAATGATCGAACACTCAGTGGGTTTCTGGAAGCCAGGGCTGACGCTGTAAGTCGACGACACTGGCCTTGGATGCCGTTCAGGGTCTTGCTGTTGCTGTTCTCGGACGTTGGTCGTCGGGCGCACGCACGGCCACATCGCGTAGCGGGGCCGCTAGCTCTAGGTTTGCGCTTCGGTTGTGGCCGACTGGCCCGTGTTCTGCAGCAGCACGTAATTGCCTAGGCTGCCCAGGAAACCTGCGCAGTGCTGAACGAGTTCATCTGTGGTGAATTCCAGTTCTCCGTCGAGTCGGCGGCGCAAGACTTCGAATAGCCCTCCCACGCCCAAGGTCGAAGCCAAATGGGCAACCCCCACGGCAGAGTCGGCGATGTCGAGGTGAAGTCTGGCTTCGCGCAAGACAAGGTCGGTGAAACCTGCCATTAGTTCGCTGCGTAGCTCTCGGAGCAGCGGCTCGGTTGCAGATTCCACGAACAGGATCCGACCCAGCCGCGGGTCGTTGTCGATCATGCCGACCAGCCTGCGGATTGGCGCGTACGCCAATACCTCCGGTGGCTCGCCGGCATCGGGGATCGCGTCGACTATCACCTCCTGGAAGGTGGCATAGAGCTGCTGGTAGACAGCCCGCAGGAGTGCGTCTCGGTCGGAGAAGTGCTGGTAGAAGTACCGTGACGTGACACCCGATTCAGCGCAGACGGCAGTCACAGTGGCGGCGGCAACGCCGCGCGTGCCGATCAACTCCGTTGCGGCCTCGATGAGACGGGTGCGCCGGTTCCGGTGACGCTCCTCGGCGGACATTCCGCTATACACCCGCGCCGAAACCACGTGGATAGCTTGCCATCTAATTCTGACAAGGCTTAGAGTCAGATTGACAGCGCGTCCTTGGCGAATGGGAGAACAACATGAGCGACGATTCGTCCACACGGCCCACCGCACGGGTCGTCCCGAAGCCCCGCCGTGTTCGATTCGATATGCCTGCTGGGACCAGTCGGCAGCACTTCGTTGATGGCGACTTGGTGATGAGCCACTTTGTGTCCACCTTGTCGGCCACGTTCCCCGAAGGCGAAGACTTCTTTATCCGGTCAGTCCGCGAGTACCGGGACCACATCAGCGACGCTGACCTCAAGGAGGCGGTCAAGGGGTTTATCGCACAAGAGGCCACCCACCGACACCAGCATCGGCTGCTCAACGATCGGCTTCAAGCAATGGGCTATCCCACCGGGGATCGATCGGCATGTCAAGAAGCTGGTTGGCCGACTTGAGAAGCGTTTTCTCCCAAGATGCGCCTGGCTGTGACGGCCGCCCTCGAGCACTACACGGCGACATTCGCCGAGATCATTCTCACCAGCGACGAAGCTCAAGAACTGATCGGCGACACCGAAGTGCGGCCTATTCTGCTCTGGCACGCACTGGAAGAATGCGAGCATAAGGCCGTTGCTTTCGATGTCTACGAGACGGTCGGTGGAAGCGAACGCACCAGGGTCTGGGGGATGCGGATCGCCAGCCTCCTCTTGTTCAGCGAGTTGGTCATCCAGACCACCCGCTCTCTGGCTGGTGACCGTTCCGCCTACAACCCGGTGCGCTTGCTGCGCAGCCTTCGAGCCTTCCGTCATAACCCGCTATTCAGCCCAGCAGCAATTGCGCGCTTTCGCTCCTACACCCGCGCCGGATTTCATCCCGACGACTGGGACAGCGCAGAAATCCTCGAACGCTGGACCAAGGAACTCTTCGACGCCGATGGTGGCCAGCAAGTGCGTAGTGGCGTCTAGCTCGACCAGAGCCCGGCACAGTTCAAAGTCGGCCTTAACCGAAGAACACTTCATGGGCTCCGCTTCGCGCGCTGTGAAGTCAAGATCGGTTCTGACTACTGGCCGATCGATGGTGCTCGACCAACGTCGCGACCTACAGGAGGTTCCGGCCGAGGAACTCGGTGACGGCGCAGCCGAAGGCGTCGTTGTCGTCGCCGGCGATCATGTGTCCGGTGCCGGATACGTCGACGGTCTCGGCGTGGGGAACCAGTTGCTTGAACTCGTCGACGGTGGCTTGGGAGACCACGTCGGACAAGAGGCCCCTTACGAGAAGTGTTGGGGCATTGACCCGTCGGGCTCCGTCGATCAGCAGGTGGCTGATTGCGTCGAATTGCTCCGTTCCCGTGGTCGATTCGTCGCGGAGAAAGTCGAAGTTGGAGTGAATGAATGCCGGGTCCCACCGCCAGATCCAGCGGCCGTCGTGACGCTGCCGTAGCACCTTGCGCAGGCCGTCGACGTTGGCCGGGCGCGAGCGATGGGGGTTGTACGCGGCGATCACCTCTGCGGCGTCAGAGAGGGTGCTAAAGCCATCGGGATGTGCGGCCATGAACGTCACCACGCGACGGGCGCCCTGGAATTCAAGTCGCGGGGTGACGTCGACCAGGACGACCGCCGCCCACGACGCCCCGGATGTCAACAGATGCGTGCCGAGCACGGTCATGCCCCCAAGGGATGCACCTACGACCGCAGGGGCGGTATAGGCGCTGAAGTGCTCGCGCACGGCGAGAAGATCGGTCGCGAGTCGCTCGATGTCGTACCTGCCGGCTGGGTCCCAGTCGCTGTCGCCGTGACCGCGGGTGTCGTAGGCGACGACTGTGTATCCGCATGCGTGGAGGCGACGCGCTGAAGTGCTCCACGCGTGCCGGTTCTGGCCGCCGCCGTGCAGGAGCAGCACGACGGGACGGGCGTCATCGTGGCCGTAGCAGTCCGCAGCCAGGGCGATCCCGTCCTGGGTTCGGACCCGATGCTGCACGGCGGAGGTCATGACACCTTCCTGGCGAGATCGTCGTCCGCCCGAAGCGTGGGCCCGGCAGCAAGCGCCTTCATAGTGCGTTGCCCGCGGCGTTCACGATCGTGACCGTGCCCTGGGCTACGCAGACGGCTTTGTCGCCGTTGCTAATGTCGATGCGCGCCACTCCACTGCGCTTGCCCAGCGACACGATGTCGGTGACGGCGACACACACCGGTGGACACGGGTCGCAGCAGGTTTAGCTTGAATTCGGTGGTGGCGACCCATGATCCGGCCGGAATGACGGGGTAGAACACGACTCCGAGACAGTGGTCGACCATCGCCGATAGACATCCGCCGTGCAGGGTGCCGAAGGGTGTGAGCAGTTCGGCACGGGTTTCCATCTCTGCCACCAGCCGACCGGCGGCGAGTTCGGTGTGCCGAAAGCTCAGAAACCTCGACAGTCCACCTGCTGTGTTCGGCGATCTGAGCAGCTGGTCGGCGATCTGCTCATCGAAGTGCGCGAATGTCACTGCCACCACCATGCCCCTTTCTCCTGTCCGGTCATGGGTCGATCACCGTTCGAGCCCGCGAATCGTTTGAGCATGTCGCCGAATGCGCCGAGGTCGCCGTGCGCGGCGGAGTGCTCGATATCGACGGCGATGAAGAACCTGGCCGCGCGGTGATGCACACGACGCGTCGTCGAGGAGGGGCACGGGCTAGACCGGTGTGGTCCAAGTGATGGGCAGCGATGTGTAGCCGCGGATCGGTCCGGACCGCAGCCGCCGCGCCGATTCAAGATCGACCTCCCAGTCGGGCACCTTGTCCAACAGAGCATCCAGAGCGATGCGGGCCTCCATCCGCGCCAGTGCCGCGCCCAGACAGAAGTGGATGCCGCGACCGAAGGCGACCTGGTGCTCACTGGTGCGCTCGATGTCGAACACGTCAGGATCGGGGAAGGCGCGCTCGTCGCGGTTGGCCGACCCGAACAGCAGCAGCACCTTCTCACCTTGACGCATGGTCGTGTCGTGCAGTGTGACGTCGCGGGTCAGGGTTCGTGAAAGTCCCTGTGCCGGTGAGTCGTAGCGCAGCAACTCCTCAACTGCCGGCCCCAATAGTGTTCGATCGGCGGCCAGGCGTCGGCGGGTCTGCCGATGCTGGGCCAGCACGACCGCGGAGTTCCCCAGCAGATTGGTGGTGGTCTCGTAGCCCGCGACGAGCAGCAGCGCGCAGAAGCCGAGGACTTCCTCGTCGGTCAGTCTGATCCCGTCGACTGTGGCGTTCGCCAACGCCGACATCATGTCCTCGCGGGGGGTTTGGCGGCGGTCGGCGAGGAAGTCGGTGAAGTAGGCGTAGATCGAGGTGGCGGCGGTCAGTGCGTCGGTGGTTTGTCCGTGGTTGACGTCGACCTGGACCAGTTGGCTCGACCACAATCGGAACTGATCACGATCGGTGGCGGGAATGCCCAGTAGATCGGCGATCACCGCGGCGGGCAGGATCGCGGCGAAGTCGGTCACGAAGTCCGCCGAACCAGAGCCCTCGTCGAGGCGCTCGAACAACTCCGCGGCCATCTGTGTGATGGCGCCCTGCAGCCCGGCCACCCGCCGGGGAGTGAACGCCCGGCTCACCAGGGCACGCAACTGGTCGTGGCGCGGAGGGTCCATCACGATCATCATCGGCAGGAACGAGCCGATGAAGTCCGATCCCGGTGGGGTGGGGAAGATGCCGTCCACCGAGGAGTACGTGCCGTGATCCAGTGCTGCGGCCTGGACGTCGGCGTGCCGGCTCAACACCCAGGTATGGGATTCCTCGGCGCGGTACACCGGAGCCGTGTCACGCAACGACCGATACGTCGGATAGGGGTCGTTGAGAATCGAGGCGTCGAACGGGTCGTAACGAATTTGCACCGAGACCACCAAGACCTCCGACCACCAAAGTAACGACGGTTTAGACTCGCAGTCTAAACCGGCCGAACGGGACAGGGGGGCAATGCGCAAGATTCCACGTCAGATCTCTGACCGGCTTCCCGCCGCGGCGGACTTGTTCGCCGAGAAGGGGCTCAACGACTCCAAGATCGAAGACGTCGCCGCGGTGACCGGTGTGCCGAAAGCGACGCTGTACTACTACTTCGCCGGTAAAGAGGACATCCTTGCTTTCCTGCTCGAAGACCTCCTCAAGGACATCTTCGATGCTGTGACCGCGATCGTGCACACCGGCGGCACCGGTGCCGAACGCCTCGAACTCGTGATCCGCGCACAACTGCGGGCAATGGCGCAGCGGCCAGCGGTATGCCGTGCACTCATCGGCGAATTGGGACGAGCGGCCCGCATGCCGGCTATCGCCGAGATGATCAATACCGCCTACCAACAACCCGTCGAAACCCTGCTCATCGAAGGGGCCCGCGACGGATCCCTCGTCGCTCAGCCCGATGCGCGATCGACGTCGATTGCGCTGTTCGGCGCGGTCACCATCAATGCACTCATGTACCTGGTCACCGATAACCACCTCGACGAGACGGTGGTCGCCAGCACCCTCAGCGCCGTCATGTTCGACGGGCTGCGCCCGCGCACAGGAGACCAGTCATGAGCACCTACGGCCTGTCGGTTCTCGGCGCGGATCTGAAGTCACTGGCCCAGACCGCCCAGGCCGCTGATGCGGCCGGGTTCGACGCCGTATGGGCCTCGGAGTTCTATTCTCGGTCCGGATCGATCTCCATGGCCGCGATGGCCAACAGCACCCAGAACTGTCGGATCGGTTCCTCCATTCTCTACGGCGTCGGCCGAAGCCCCCTGGTGCTGGCCACCGAGGCGCGCGACCTCGACGAACTCTCCAACGGACGACTGGTACTCGGCATCGGCAACGGCACCAAACGGATGATGGGCGACTGGCACGGCGTGCCCGACACCTCCGCACCCGCCCTGCGGATGGAAGAACTCGTGATGCTGCTGCGCCGGATATGGAACCTGCATGAAGGCCCGATCCATCACGAGGGCCGTTTCTACAGAATGAATCTCACCCCGACCGGCGACGTGGGACCCTCCAGCAGGCCGATCCCGATCGTCACTGCCGGTGTCCGGCCCCGGATGTGCGAGGCGGCCGGGCGGGTGGCCGACGGCCTAGCCGGACATCCGCTGTTCACAACCACCTACGTCGAAGAGGTCGTCCGGCCCGCTATCGCCAGGGGCGCCGCGCACACCGGCCGCGACCCCAATGACGTGGAAATCATTTCCATGGTGATGTGCGCCATCCACGACGACGCCGAGGTCGCCAGGCGCGAACTGGCGCAGCAGATTGCGTTCTACTCCTCGGTCAAATCCTACGAGACGGTACTCGATGTGAACGGCTTCGCCAGCGAAGGCCGAGCCATCCGGCAAGCATTCGCCCAGCGCGATTTCCCGGCGATGTTCGCCGCTGTGTCCGAGGAGATGATCGACGCCATGGGTGTCGCCGGGACGGCGCACGAGGTCCGTGAACAATTGAGACGGTACAACGGCGTCCTCGACCACATCATGCTGTATTCACCATCGGTCGGCATCACTGCCGAACGCGTGCAACAAAACCTCGACAGCATCATCCGGGAATGCTCGCCCGCCTCGATGTCGCCAGGGCGGTCCTGTCCACGTTCAACCTGATCCACGTATTGCCGCCCAAGTCGACCCGTCGCAGTGTCCGCGGCCGGATTAGTGGGTCTGCCGCGCCGACCCCGCCGATGATTGCCTGACGCTGTTGACGATGTTGGCGTCGTCGGTGTCGGGGAGGTCATGGCGGACCACGCGTACCCGTCCTTGAGGTAGACAGGCCATGTAGCCGTGGCGCATGCCATAGAGCTCCCACGCTGTCTGTTCAGCGTCGGGATCGACATCGATGCGATGTCCGCGCGAGAAGCTCAGGTGTAGCCCTCCATCGTCGCTGGACCAGGCCTGGGTGCACAGTGCGCCGGCGAGGTTCAGCAGCGGGCGTTCGTGGGTCGCGATCCTGAGGGGGTCAATACGCACCGCCTCGATGGGGTAGGTGCCGACGGCAGGAAGCGTCAATAGTAGGGGGCAGGAGATGACGATTTCGTTGTAATCATCGAAATCCAGAACCAGGCCGCCGTGCAGCGAGAGGCGTTGTACGACAAGGTTTTCGATCCATTGGGTGTACATGGCAGTCTCTTTTCGACGCATCGTTGAGCCGTATCCCCAAAGAGTACGCCAAGTATCGCTGCGATACCAGCAGTATCGTTACCGGTAGACGGCTGGCCTAGCAGCGCTGGTCACGACGCGCCTGGTGGCTCGGTCAATGCGGTCGCGGGTGTCGGCGGCTGTCGCGCGGTGGCCGCTGAAGGCCACGAGGTTGGCCAGCCAGATGTCGGAGATGATCCCAGCCACGTGCAGATCGGTAGGAGTGGGCTCGCCGCCCCTGAGCGTGCGGGCCAGCAGGATCTGGATCTCATCGGCCGCGCGGTCGAGTTCCGCGGCGGCGCGGGTATCTGCGACTGCGAAGGCCCGTGTCATGGCCGTCGTCAGCCATGGGTCGCGCTGCCAGCGGTCATGCAGATGTGCGGTGAGCCGTTCGAGCCGTTCCAGCGGTGTGCCCTCACCACTCGCCCAGTCCCCGGCCGAGTCGAGTCGACGGAACTCGCGCGTCAGCGCTGCCACCAGCAAGTGGGTTTTCGCCGGGAAATAGCGGTAAAGCGTGCCGACGGCGATGCCGACCCGCTCGGCAACTGTCCGCATCTGAACCGCCTCGTAACCACCCGCCGCGGCCACGACCAAAGCTGCATCAAGAATGGTCTCCCGGCGCCGTGCGGACGCGCGTGAACGCGACGCGTTAGCGGCTCGCTTCTCTGCAGCGACCGAGTTCGCTTCCGAAGGCGGGGTTTTCCCGTGGCTGCGCGCCTGAGGGACAGTCATGACGGCTCCGGGTCGAGGCCGCCGCGGCGCGAGAACTGCTCCAGAAGATCGCCGAAAGCGCTGACATCGCCGTGTGCGGCGAAGTGCTCAGGGCTGACGACAATGAACACTGCACTGGCGGTGAAGCGGGCGATCCCACCCTCACCCGTGCCTGTCGCCGTGACATGCAGCGCCCGCCCTTCACGAGAGACGATGTGGGCAGTAATCCGGTGGGTCTGATGCAGCGGCACCGGCCGCAAATATTCGACCGTCAGGGTGCGGGTCACCGCCGGGGTTCCGGCGATCCACAACGTGAAGCCCAGGACGTCATCACATGCCGCGGCCACTGCCCCGCCATGGGCCAGGCCCGGGGCCCCGATATGGCGCTCATCGAACGTCACATCGGTGTACACCGCGTCGCCGCTACGATGCACCACCAACCGCAGTCCGTGGGGGTTGTCCGGGCCGCAACCCATGCATGTCGTGGTGTGCGAGGGCAGCCGCTCGGGCGGCAACAGGCTTTCGGGCACCGTCACCCCAATACGATCGGTTTCGCTGCGCTACCGTTAGTACCACACTGCTAGACTGCCGTGACAGCATCGCGTGAAGATCGACCGCCGAGGTGAACGAGTGAGCGACAGTCAGGCAGTGCCCGTCCCTGACGACGACGTGGACCCTCGGCTCATCCGGTCACGCACCCGGCTGCTGGATGCTGCGGCAACGCTACTGAGCACCGGTGGGGTGGAAGCGGTCACTATCGATGCCGTCACCAAAGCATCCAAAGTGGCCCGAACCACGCTGTACCGCCACTTCCACAGTTCGTCGCATTTACTGGCAGCCACGTTCGAACGCCTACTTCCACAAGTGACCACTCCGGCACCGACCAGCGGACCCCTCCGTGAGCAGCTGATCGAATTGCTCAGCCGCCAAGCCGCCCTTTTCAACGACGCACCGCTGCATGTCACGACACTCGCGTGGCTCTCATTGGGGCCCACCGGCTCCAATGCCCAAGCGGAAGACCGCCACACATCCGGGGCGCTACGGACCCGAGTTGTCGATCAATATCGTCAACCATTTGACGCCGTACTCACCAGCCCAAAAGCTCAAGCCGAACTCAACGACTTCGACCAGGAACTGGCGCTTTGCCAACTCGTCGGACCACTCGCCTTCGCCCGAATGACCGGGCTTCGCACTATCACTCACAATGACTGCGCGAACATCGTCGATGACTTTCTCGCCGCCCACCGCAACACCGACAGCGACGCCATAAAATCGAACATCGCCACCAAGAAGACGGGCCGCCCGGCGCGCTCAGCTCGCTAGGCACAACGAAATCACAATGTCGAGCCGGCTGGTCTTCGGGCCCTTTTCGCCTCTCGCAAATCGCGTCGGTGATGGCATCGAAGGACCATTCGTCGCCATCATCGGCGAGGCCGTACGCTGGTTTCCGTTCCACAGCGAGGTGCGGAGACTCGCAGCAGGGTAGTGAGCTACCCGAAGTGCAGGTCACCCGCGGTTCGGCGTCTCAGACGCTTGAGGGCGCGCAACTGCTTGAACCCGTTTCTCGATTGCTTGACTTGTGGCGAGGAGGATTGACAAAGAACAACTTTGACGAGAGCAGGCGAATCGTGGCCTCGGCGGCATGGAGTGGTTACGACATCGCTGTTGCGAGTTAGCTCCGCCTTCGATGCGGCATTGATCTGCCGCGTTCGGTGACGTAATCGGTCCAGTCGCGGGCGGCGAGTTTGGCCCAGGCGGCTGCGTTCTTGGTGGTGATCGCGAGCAGTTCGGCCAGCACGGGTGCGGGCATGTCGCTGGCGAGCTGGAAGAGGGCGGCTTTGCGATGTTCGTAGGGTTTCACCCCGACCGCGACGAGCTGGGTGCGGATGTTCTCGGTGGACAGGTGGGTGCCGGGAAGTCGGCCGGGGAACAGCCAGCCCGTATGGGATGGGGTGTAGCGGCTTTCGCATTGCTGCTCCAGATGCTCGCGGATGAGGTCGTCGAGTAGGGGAGGCATTTGGATGGGGATGGCGGCGAAGACGACATGCACGGCGTGATCGTCGGAGATCGAGATTTGGCTTGATCGCAGGGCGACGATGCGCGAAAGAAAGAGGTTGGGCGAACAACAATGTGAGCAGTCCCGCGATGCGGGTTTTGCGGCGGATTGTGTCGTCGTGCAGCAGCCGCCCGACGGCGGCCCACCGCTGGGAATCCGAGACGGTTACCGAGGGAGGTGACCGTGGCGGATCGGTGACCCTCAGTGTGGTGTTGATGCGGGATTGGCGTAGCCAGACGAGGAAGGCGTACTCGGCAGTGAGCGGCCTCCGGTGGAGCGCCTGGTAGCGCTCCAGCATCTCCTGTGTCGCTGTCGCCGGAGTGGCGTCGTGGGTGTGCAGAAACGCCATGAACTGAATCGCCACGCGGACGCGACGACGGCAGGCATCGGTCATCGATCTCGTCAGCCGGTTCTCGTGGGAGGCCTTGCGCATCTGGCGCAGTACATGCCAATGCGCGAATCGGCGAACGATGGCGGCGTCTTCGGCCGGAAGCTCGGCTACAACGTCCTCGATCCAGGGCAGCATCCGTTCGACGCGGATGTCGATCGGGCCCAGAACGCCGACCGCGACCAGGAGGCTGCGCAAGTAATCGTGGGCTCGGTCCGAGGGAAGATCGCTGAAGGTGTCGTGGCTGATTTCACGCGTTCCGCAGGCCATGTCGCGAAGGAGCTGCGGGCCGGTACCGGGCTTCTTTCGCAGCAAGCCACCAGAGCACCGTCTGTGGGCGGTCGGCGTTGATCAGTTCGTCGAACACGGGCCGTAGTCGGTGATGAATCGTGCCGCTGATCGGGTCGGTGAGCAGCTCGGTGAGGCGCTCGCGTAGGAAGCAGCGGGCGCATCGGTAGAACCCGTAGGGGTGTTCTTCGCGGCCGCATTCGCTGCAGGTGAAGATCGATGCGACACCGGCGCAGGAGGCGCACACGATGGCATCGTCGAGCTGCCACGCCAGTGGCCGCACGGTCTCACACCGCGGGCATTTCTCGGGGTGATAGTGCCGTCTGCGACGGCATGCGACACAGATGCGACGCCCGTGCGTCAGTGGGGTTAGCCGGATGGTGCTTGCACACTCCCAGCAGGCCCGCTGAGTCACTGGTTGTCGTGGGGGCGGCGGATGGTGGCGCGGATGGGTCGCAGGTCGCCGATGCCGGGTCCGCTGTCGTTGACCGCGGGCGCCTCACGGACTTGTTCGGCGACGAGCTCGAGCAGGTCGTTGGGCGTGCACGACAAGATGTCGCAGAGGGCGGCGAGCAGGTCGAGATTGATGCGCTGCGGGGGCTTGGTCGCGATCCGGTGCACCATCTGTCGGGAGATCTCCACGCCACGCTCGTGCAGCGGTGCGACAAGGTCGGTGGTGGCGAACATTCCGTTCTGGGCCATCAGCTGACGCAGGTTCCACCGCAGCACGGTCCTAGTGCTCATCTCCGCCTTCACCTGTCGTCGTGGATGATCCGTAGACGCGGCGCAGCGCCGCCTGCAGTGTTTTGGTCTTGAAGTCGTCGGACACCGAGGTATAGATCGCGGTGGTCGAGGCATACGAGTGCCCCACCTGTTCGGTGACGAACCGCTCCGGATAACCGAACTCGATCAGATGGGTGACATAGGAGTGCCGCAGGCAGTGCAAGGTGAGCTCGGCAGGCAGTCCCGCTTGCACCCGTGCGACGGCGAATCGCCTATCCATGGTCTTGGTCGCCACGCGCCGTCGACGCTCGGTCAGCCAGAGCTCTTGACGGTTCCCGGGGCTGAGGAGTGGGCGGCCGTGGTCGACCCATTGGCGCAGTCCGTCGATCACCCAGTCGAACTCCGGAACGGCGAGCACGGTGCGACGCCTGGGAGAGCTGCCGCGACGTGATTTGGCGTAGCGAACGTGGACGGCGCCGAACGTGCCCCAGGCCGGCATCCGCGAGTTCGGACGCAGGTCGGCGAGATCGAGATAGCACAGCTCGCGGCGGCGTAAACCGAAGGCGTAGGCCGTCTTGATCATCTGTGCGTCGCGCAGCGCCGCGAACGCGCCTTTGTTCCTGGACCGAGCGAGAACATCGACGCGATCATCGAGGAAATCGAACAATGTTTCCAGTTCGTCGTAGGTGAACGGGCGACGCGCGGGCTTGCCCTCGTAGTCGACCAGATGCGCGGCGGTGTTGTAGTCGTGACAGACCTGCGATGGGATCCGTCCGAACCTGTCCTCGCATTGCGCGATCCAACCGTAGCGGCTATCGAGTAGGTAGTCGCAGAACATCCGCAACGACATGTGATAGCCGCGAATGGTCGACGGTGCTTTGCGTTCCGGGCCCGACATCAAAGCGGCCGTGAAGTCTTCGACATCGCCGGCAGTCCAGTCCCACGGAGGCGCCCCGGCGAACTCTGCGAACCGCCGCACCAACGCCAGCCGCGGCTCGATCGTGGCCTCAGCAGCGAGTAGCCGAGACGCCTGTTGACGACCCCACCCAGACAGCATCGCTTCGAAGACTGCGCTGGCCTCGTCCAGGTGAACCACGCCCGAGGCAAGAACCAAGTGCGCCGACCCCGGAACGCTCACAAGAGAACCTCCATCTATCGTCAACTTAGAGTTGTCAATGACAACCGCAAGTTACCACACCTGCGAGCGAAATCCGTCTACCAGGAGGAACACGAAAGTGGTTCAATGAAGCGCATCCGGCGCTGGTCCCATGCGCCAGATATACGCGTCAACTTCAGGTTGATTCGCGACCTTCGGGCCCGAAGTGCAAGAGGTGTGTGGTCTGTCGGCGGGCTGTAAACGGGGTGTGAGGAGGGCGGCTGGCGGTGGGTGCGGTGGTTGGCGAGTGGGGTGGGTGACGGTGGGTTGAGGGTGGCGACGGTGAAGCGGTCAGGAGGGCGGAGAAAAAAGTCGTGGGCGACGAATGTGGCTGTGGTGGTGGCCTGCTCGGCCCGAACACTTCTAAGGTCCTCAACCATGACGGCAGCGAGAACATCCAAGGCGGAGGCCCGGCGCCGGGCTGTGGAAGCGGCTCGGCGCGCCAACGAGGAGCTTGCGGCGCGGGAGAAGGCGAACCTCAAGGACGCGACGATCCTGCTTCACGCGATCGACAAACTCGACGCGATTGGCGAGTGGAAGAAGCAGCGGCGCGCGGAGCTGCGCGCGCAGGCCGACGCGCAGTTGGCGCGCGAAGAAGCTAAACGGGTAGGCGACGATCGCGAAGCGGCGGGCGCGGCCGTCGAACGGATGCGTGAGCGGGGTGAGACGCTGACGACGATCGCCACCAAACACGACCTCGGGATCGCAATCGTTCGCGTGATGGCACGGCATGCGCCGAAAGCGGCAAATCCGGTATCGCGGAACGGTTCGCAGGCACTAGGTCGGAATGTGTCCGGAACGGGGGAGGCGGCGGCGGACGGGGAGGTCGGCCCGGACGCGGGCGAACCGCCGGCCGGAGCGGCGCCAGCGTGACGGTTCGGCGGTGGCGCGGCGACGGAAGTCTCAAGGGAGCGCTACGTCCTGAACCCGACGACAGAAGGGCGCTCGGCGCGGCGTTGCGACGGCGCAGGGCAGCGCGCAAGTTGATGCCGTCGCGGGGACGCTGCCGCGGGGCCGCGATCCCGCACTCCCGCCGGCCTGCTGGGCGCACTGAGCGATGCGTCGCCGCAGCGCGGCTGCGGGGTCGCGGTCGTGTCGACGCGGACGCTATCTGATGGGGCGTGCGGCGTGGTGCGGTGGCCGAATACGCGGGCCGCGGTGAACGTAGGTGCCGGCTGTTAGGTTCACCGGTCTTGAGGAGAGCGGCGAGGTTATCGTGGACCGGCTGGCCCACGCCTCGGAGATCGCGCGTTTCACCGCCATGTGGTGTGCGGGCCCACGGTGTCGGACTCGACATCTGGGACAGGTGCCATCGGTGCCGATGGCTAGGGCCGGTTTTATCTCAGGTCAGTCTTCGGTGAACGGCGACGCCGGCTTCGGGCTATGGGGTGACGATGTTGCACCAGAACGGGAAGGTGTCGAGTAGGCCAAGGAAATCGTTGAACGACGCTTCTTGGCCATCGATAATGAGTTTGTTCTGCTTCTTGGCGTCGTCAAGGGTGATGTTGCCCAGCTGAATATCGTCCAGCGTGGCTTTAGCAGTGTCAGGCTGGCGTTGGCGTTCGGTACCGGCTCGGGAGCGTAGTGCAGCACCGCGTTCTCGACGGTGAGGCCGTACTCCTTGTTGAGGTTGGTGAACTTGACGTTCAGCGTGAACGGTAATCACGGCCCGGGTGGGCTTGTCCTTGCCGACGGCCAGGCGGGTGCGTTCGGCGAGATCGACGTTCAGTCGTGCAGTGCGTTCGTCGGTGACGTAGAAGTGCGGGGCCGTGACGTGGGTGACGAGCTCCGGGTGCTTCTCCACCGTCAGGTCTACCAGCGCGGCGTGCCGATTGATCCTCGGCAAGAGCATTGATGCCGTAGGGACGGCCGGTGCACAGCGGCAGCTTGTCGAGGCCGAAGCCCTCGTCGGCAAGCCGCTCAGCGGCGGGCTCCCAGTACACCCGCAGGCCCGCCTCCACGGCGGCTGCCGCCGCAGCGGCCTGGTGACGTGCAGCTTTGGTGTCCAGGATGATGGCGTCGGTGCCAGCGTGCTCACGCGACAGGAAATCTTCGACCTGCTTGTGGTCGTTGGGTCCGAGCCGAAACTGAATGCCCATCGTGTGAAAACGTCCTCTCGACCTCGGGCGTTGTTTCATGACAGAATGCATGACACACACGCAGACAAAAGGAAGACAGGCAGACGATATGGGAGCTAACGCGCTCGCCTCGACCGTGTCGAGTGCGATCGAGCGCTTGGGATTGACCTACGAAGAGGTCGGCGACATCGTCGACGCGTCGGCGCGCTCGGTGGCGCGCTGGACCTCAGGACAGGTCGTTCCACAACGACTCAACAAACAACGACTCATCGAACTGGCCTACGTCGCCGACGCGCTGGCCGAAGTGCTTCCCCGAGACCAGGCCAACGTCTGGATGTTCTCCCCGAATCGATTACTGGCCCACGCCAAGCCCGCCGACCTGGTGCGTGACGGCGAGTACCAGCGCGTCTTGGCCCTCATCGACGCCATGGCCGAAGGGATCTTCGTGTGAGCGATGCGCTCGACGAGGACCTGGTGCAGCGCATTGACGCGCGCGGCACCAGCCGGTGGTCGGGCACGTGCGCTCGCTACACCGGCGCCCACCGTGACCCCTTGTCGGGGGAAGGGGCGCGCAGATTCGGCGGAAGGTGGAAACCCTGCCGGACTCTTCTCGGCGATCTATCTGGCCGACTCCACGCAAGCGTGCATGGTCGAAGTAGAACGCGCCGCGCAGGCGGCGTCGACGACCCCGGAGAAGATGCTCGAAGCTTCCTATCGACTGCACACCATCGAGGCCACCGACCTGGCCGTCCTGGATCTCATCACCTCTGACGCCCGCGAAGCGGTGGGGCTCGAGGACGACGACATCTATGGCGACGACTGGTCGGCGTGCCAAGCGGTGGGCCATGCCGCATGGTTCCTGCATGTGCAAGGCGTACTGGTGCCTGCCGCCGGGGGAATTGGCCTGGTCATCACCGCCTACGAACAACGGACCCGCCCCGGTCAGCTCCACGTCAGCCACAGCGAGGATCTGACACCTACCCGCTACGGAGAACTGCGGCACGGCACCCTTAACTAGGGGCGGCGGCCGGTCAAGTCCAGGGACGTGGTGTACGACGTCGTCGTGTGATTCTTCGTGGTGATGGTTCAGGCGGTTAGCACTGCGGGGGTGTCCTCCTGTTCGGTTGGGGTGTCGTTGACGGCGCGTGATTTGCTCAGCACATCGAGGCCGAGGTAGCGCCGGGATTCGGCCCATTCGTCGTGTTGTTCGGCGAGCACCGCGCCGACGAGGCGGATCAGTGCGTCGCGGTCGGGGAAGATGCCGACGACGTCGGTGCGGCGTCGGATTTCCTTGTTGAGCCGCTCCTGCGGGTTGTTGCTCCAAATCTGGCGCCAGATCTGTTTGGGGAAGGCGGTGAACGCCAGCAGGTCCGCGCGGGCGGCTTCGAGGTGCTCAGCGACTTTGGGCAGTTTGTCGGCCAACGCGTCGGTAATCCGATCATATTGAGCAGCAACCGATTCAGCATCAGGCTGGTCGAACACCGAGTGCAACAGCGTGCGAACCCAGGGCCACGACGACTTCGGGGTGACGGCCATCAGGTTCGTCGTGTAGTGCGTTCTGCAGCGCTGCCAGGCCGCCCCAGGCAGCGTCGCGCCGATCGCGGCCACCAACCCGGCGTGAGCGTCGCTGGTGACCAGCCGTACCCCGGACAGGCCGCGAGCGGACAGTGACCGCCAGAACGTCAGCCAGCCCGCCCCGTCTTCGGCGGTGGTGACATCGATGCCCAGGATCTCGCGGCGCCCCTCGGCGTTCACACCGACCGCGATCAGCGCGTGCACGTTGACCACCCGCCCACCTTCACGGACCTTGAGCACCAGCGCGTCGGCGGCCACGAACGTGTAAGGGCCGGCATCCAGCGGCCGGGTGCGGAACGCCTCGACCGCGCCGTCGAGTTCCTTGGCCATCACGCTGACCTGGGACTTCGATAGCGACGTGATGCCCAGCGTCTCGACCAGTTTGTCCATCCGCCGCGTCGACACCCCGAGCAGATAGCAGGTGGCCACCACGGTGGTCAGAGCCCGTTCAGCGCGCTTTCGACGTTCCAACAGCCAATCGGGGAAGTAGGAACCGTGCCGCAACTTCGGGATCGCCAGGTCCAACGAACCGGCGCGGGTGTCGAACTGGCGGTGCCGATACCCGTTGCGCGAGTTGGTGCGCTCGCTGCTGCGCTCGCCGTAGCCGGCCCCACACAGGGCATCAGCTCGGCGCCCGCCCATCAAGGTGTGGATGAACATGGCCAGCAGCTCGCGCAGCACGTCGGGATGGGCGGTGGTGAGTCGTTCGGCCAGCACGGCAGGCAGGTCGATATTGTGGGCAGTGGTCATCGCGTCGATTCCTTTGCTCGAGTGACTTTGGTCGGTCTCTCGAAGAATCACGCGATGACCTTCAATCACTCGGCTGCGACACGCCGGTACCGCTGATCAGGTCCGACTCGTACACCACCTTGGTGGACGCAACCCGGCGGCCTGCTCCCCGCCCCAGGGGAGCGTCTTGCAGCTCGTTCTTGTTGGACGCTCGCTCGGCTGGGGAATGTTTGTTGTCCTGACCGTGCGAGGATGCCAAATTCACCGGATGCAATAAGCAGACTAATACCGGTAAACCTGCATATTCGATTCCCGCATATTGTCGCATCGACTCGATCGGGTCGTGGGGGACAAGTCAACCGCGCTATGGATATCAGTCGTTATCCACGATGAATGTCTGTATGACTCCGAATAGGGCTTTCAACCAGGAGGGCGCGTCGTGACGCTAGGGGAAGCGGTCGTGAGGCGGTAGCTGGTAAGGGGCGATGAGTCGGTGGTGTCGATTGCGCCTTCTTCATACCCTTAGCGCTTGACGTCGCGTGGGTGACGAACAGCGGGACCGAAGGATGCCGCTGAGCCGACGCAGTTTCGGGCCATCAGTTCAGAGCGCGCCCTAGAAAATCCGGCTGGACAGCGGCTGCCTGGCCTCGTAACCTAACCGTGACCTACGTATCTAGTACGTACTTGCTACTTAGCCGAAGGTTTTCGCTCTTGTGACTTCATCTGTGCTGGCGGTCCTGCCGCGCGCGTTGGGCAGGCGGCTCGTCTGCATTTTGGTGGCTTTCGGCGTTGTTGCTGCGCTTTTGGCAACCGATGTCCGCGCTGATCCGGCGGCTGATGCCCTTGCCGAACTGACTGAATTGTCGCGTCTGGCGGAGCAGACCACCGAGCAGATTCACACGGCGCAGATCGACCTTGACGAGAAGCTCGCAGCGCAGCAGGTTGCGGAGAAGGGGGCGGTTTCGGATCGCATGGCCGCGGATGCAGCGGCGGCCGATCTGGTGAGGTATCAGGCTGCAGTCGATAGGTTGGCCGCGGCTGCCTACATGGGTGGGCGCACGGATACCTTGGCGGCGGCGTTGACGGCGACGTCTCCTCAGAATTTGATCGATCAGCTGGCAGTCCAGAAGACGGTTGCGTCGGAGCTGGCTGTGCAGATGGCTGCGTTCCGGTCGGCCAGTGCGTGGGCCGCGGCAACTGCGGAGCGGTCTGCGAAGTCGGCAGCCCAAGCGCGGAGTGCGGCCGATGAGGCGGCGGCAGTGCGGACCGACCTGGAGGCCAAACAGCGTCGGATGGCGGAGCAGATTGCTGCTGTGCAGGCCCGCTACGACGCTTTGACGCCTGATCAGCGAGCGATTTTGGCTGACCCTGGCCCCGCGCCGCCTCCTTTGCCGTCGACTCCGCCGGTGAGCGATCCGAGCATCGTTGCTATGCCGGGCCCGGCGGGCGGTGGATCCTCGGGGAACGGTGTTGCGGTGGTCCAGGCGGCGCTGACACGGGTGGGGTCGCCTTATTCGTGGGGAGCCACCGGTCCGGATGCGTTCGACTGCTCTGGGCTGATTAAGTGGGCGTTTCTGCAGAACGGCAAGTCGTTGCCTCGATCGAGTCAGGCGCTTGCGCAGGGCGGGCAGCCGGTGGCGCTTTCAGACGTTCAGCCCGGCGACATCGTGACCTTCTATGCTGACGTGTCTCACGCGGGGATCTACATCGGCGACGGGTTGATGGTGCATGCGTCGACGTACGGAACGCCGGTGAAAGTCGCGCCGATCTCGTCGGCGCCGATTCACAACGTGCGGCGGTACTAGGAGCTTCGCAGCGAGGCCGGTCCATCGCAGAGGAAATCCTGGCGGTTCGGTCCATTCGCCGATGTCGTCGATGGTGTGAGCGATGTGCAGGGTTGAGCAGGCAATCGTTCTGCGTACTCGAAACCCGTCTCGCACGGCTTCGACGGGGGTTTTGCGGTCGGGTGTCTATTCGACAGCGGTGAGGACGTTGACGGTCGCGCCGTTGTCGGTGGAGGTGTAGATGGCGGTATCAGTGGCGATGTAGACCTGACCGTTGCCCGCGGCGAGCAGGGCCTGGGGTTTGTTGTTGAGCGAGTGGCCCGGCTGCCAGGTCTGCCCGTCGTCGGCGCTGGTGTAAAGCCGTCCTTCGAGGTCGGCGCCGAGCAGGGGACCGCGGTCGGGCCAGCTGATGAACAGCAGTGCCGGCGCACCGGTGACTGCGCTGAACGTCCTCGCCCCGTCGGTGCTTCGGAGCAGCCCTTGGCGTGCTGTCGCGAGGATCTCATCCGGGGCATCCGGTGATATTGCGAGGTCGACGGCGGGCACTTCTGCGCGCTGCTGCCAGGACCGCTGATCAAAACTAACCATCACGGTGCCGGATTGGCTGTCGTGACCGTAGATCCGTCCGTGGCGGTATTTGAGTGCGTGGAAGTCGGCGCTACCGTGCAATGACAGAGGTTCCCAGGACTGGCCGGCGTCGCTGCTTTTGATCAGGCCGAGGTGGGGCGGTTGTTGGCGGTCGGCGGGGTCGGGGTGGCCGCTGGCCAGGAATTCGTCGGGGCCGGCGACGGTGAAGCCCATGAAGTCCTGCGAGAGCTCACCGACTCGTTGTGGCGCCTGATCTTGCTCAACGGTGTAGAGGCCGTAATGAGTTGCGACGTAGAGCTTGTCGTCAGATGGGTTGATGCCGAGGCCGTGGATGTGCACCATGCCCGGCACGACGGCGGGCGGCGGGCTTTCGGGGGCGTTCGACGAACAGGCCGCGGCCAGAGCCCCGGTCAGGGCGATGGCGAAAAGGTTGCGGATCAGCACACGGACACCTTCCGGTCACGAGATCTACGTAGTTCAATAGTAGGTGGGCGGTGCGTGAGGTGGCTGCGCCTCGGGTGGCGCCGGCCGCGAGCGATGGACCGGGGGAGTCGTCTTCATCAAATCTTCATCGGATCACGAACCGACCCATACTCGGATTGCTGAGGCTGGGGTGCGGCGGTGCAAGGGCTTGCCGTGTGGACGCATGGTGTCACGAAGATGTTCGAGGAAGGATGTGCGATGCAGCACAAGCGTTTTGGATTCGGGTTTGCGGCGCTTGCGGCGTCGGCCCTGTTTGTCAGCGGCTGTTCGAATGCAACGAACGAGTCTCAGTCATCGTCGTCGAGCACCACCTCGGCAGCAGCGTCGGCGTCGGCTTCGCCCAGTGCTGCGAGCAGTGACGCTGCC
The DNA here is from genome assembly GCF_014218295.1 of Mycolicibacterium litorale. The sequence continues at coordinate 4,293,389 of NZ_AP023287.1, read as the reverse complement.
CATAACGATGCTGATGTGACGTTCGCTCAGGGCATGATCCCTCATCATCAGCAGGCGATCGAGATGAGCGACATGCTGCTCGGCAAGCAGGGAGTTGATCCTGAAGTAGTGTCACTGGCCAACGAGATCAAGAACGCTCAGGGTCCTGAGATCGAACAGATGCAGGGCTGGCTGCAGGACTGGGGAGTGTCCTCGTCGACAACGGCCCCCAGCACCGCCGCAATGCCCGGTCATGACATGCCTGGCCATCAAATGCCCAGCGGAGACATGGGTGATATGCCGGGTATGAGCGGCGGCGGTATGGGCATGATGTCGGAAGCCGATATGGCTGCACTGCAGAACGCGCAGGGCGCTGAGGCTAGCCGACTCTTTTTGACGCAGATGATCGAGCATCACAAGGGCGCGATCATGATGGCGCAGCAGGAAGTTGACAACGGCCAGTTCCCGGCGGCAGTCGAGATGGCGCGCAACATCGTGTCTTCTCAGCAAGCAGAGATCGACACGATGCAGGGAATGTTGGACAAGTAGCGCGGAGAGGGCACTAGTCAGGGACGCGTTGAGCAGCCGTCGCAGGGTGGTGTTCGCTGCGTATCGGGGTGATGGGCAGGGCGATGGTGAATGTTGCGCCGGCGCCGGGTCCAGCACTGGCTACCGAGATCGATCCGCCGTGCGCTTCGATGAGCGCTTTGGCGATGGCGAGCCCGATACCGGCGCCGCCATGCTCGCGGTCGCGGGCGGTGTCTGCCCGGTAGAACCGTTCGAACACTCGGGTGACGTGCTCAGCGGCTATCCCTTCTCCGGTGTCAGCGACAGCGATTTTTACCTGGTCGCCGTCACGAAGACAGTGAAGGTGTACCGACCCGCCGGGCGGTGTGTGCCGTAGCGCATTCTCCAGCAGGTTTCCCAACACTTGAGACAGTCGTTGTTCGTCGGCCCAAAGCGGCGGTAGCGGTTGCGGGAGGTGTACGTGCAGTCCGACCCCCTTGGCGTCATACCGTTCTTGTGCTGCTGCGACGCACTGGCGGGTTAGGCGGTCCACGTCGAGGGAGGCGTATGACATAGACACCGCACTTTCCTCGGCCTTCGCCAGCGCGGCGACGTCATCGGAGAATCGCACCAGCCGACGGGTCTGGTCGCGCAGCATGGCTGCTGTCTGGGGTGTCAAGGAGCGCACGCCGTCTTCGAGTGCCTCGATGTAGGCCTCGAGTACTGCCACGGGTGTGCGGATCTCGTGCGCGAGGTCTCCGAACAGTTGCTGGCGTGTCGAATCGACGGCTTGAAGCCGGGAGGCCATTTGGTTGAATGCGGTTGCGAGGGCGTCGAAGTCATCGCCGAGGCGCGGCGGTGACACGCGGATGTCGTAGTTCCCTTCAGCGACATCGGTGGCCGCGGCGGCGACTTCGGTGATGGACCGTTGGAGGCGTCGACTGACGTAGAAGCTGACCGCGAGGGCGGCCAGTGCTGACACCGCTAAAGCGCCTCCGATGGAGATCACCGTTGCGTAGCCGTAGGCCTCTTCGGCGTGGACTTCTTCCAGGGAGTCCATCGGGACACCGGCACGGTGGAGGTGTTCGCGGAACAGCGGTGGGCCGACCACGGCAGCGACCACCGCGGTCGTCGCCGCTCCGGCCGCCAGCACGATGGCTTGGGCCGCCAGGAGTCGCAGGCCGATACCGGGACGGCCCGGCCGTCGACGCCGGCGAGGGGTCGACGTAGGTGGGGGAGTCACTGTCCGGTTCCCATCCGGTATCCGACACCTCGAACCGTGGCGATGTAGCGGGGGCGTGCGGCGTCGTCGCCGAGTTTGCGTCGTAAGTGTCCGATGTGGACGTCGACGAGGTGTTCGTTGCCGACCCAGGGTTCGTCGCGGATTATTTCGAGAAGTTGTCGGCGGCTCAGCACGATTCCTGGCCGCGCGGACAGGGCTTCGAGAATGTCGAATTCGGTGCGGGTCAACAGGATTAGTTCGTCGTCGATATGTACCTCACGGGCGGCGACGTCGATGCTCAGTGCGCCGAAGCGGCGCGGCGGGGCTGTCTCTCGTTCGGCGGGTGCGGCGGCTGTTTGCAGGATGCGGGGTCGCCGCAGCATGGCGCGGATGCGCGCGACCAGCTCGCGGGGACTGAAGGGTTTGGTGATGTAGTCGTCGGCGCCGACGGTGAGGCCGAGCACGGTATCCAGTTCGGTGTCACGGGCGGTGAGCATGACGACGTAGGCGTCGGAGAAGGTCCGCAATTGCCGGCAGACCTCGAGTCCGTCGATGCCGGGTAGGCCGAGGTCAAGGATGACGACATCGGGATCCAGGTCGCGTGCGACGGCGATTGCGTCGACACCGTTGCCGGCGACGACGGCTTCGAACTGCTCGCGTTCGAGATAACTGGCCACCACTTCGGCCAGGGGGAGTTCGTCGTCGACGACCAGCGCGCGGTATCCCTTCGCGCTCTCAGGCGCGCCCAGGTGGTGGTGCTGCATATCCCATATGGTGCCTGCTGGTGCGCCCGTAACCAGGTATGGCTGACCGGGCGGCTCGATCTTCAGCAGATCTTCACACGACTCATACCGTTTTCCTCCTGCGGTGGGGTGAGGCTCACTGCGGAGGAGGGCCTGACATGCGTTGGCTGATGGACGTGTGCCCGAACAGTCTCGGGTGGCAAGCGTGGCTGATCCTGTGTGCCGTGGTCGTGGCGCTGTGGGCGGCTGCGATCGCCGGCGCGACGGCGCTACTTAACGCCTCTCGCTGGCCGCGTCGTTCGGGGCGGCCTGACGTGCCCGAGGAGGCCGATTCGCAGCGGCCGCACCGCGGCGCACTGACCGGTCCACCTGCGCGGCATCGCGGCGATGTCAATATTCGATCAAGCGGGTGACGTAGGGCGTCATGCCGGAGGTGCGCACGGGCGAGATCTTGACGACCGACCCGGTGTAGGGGGCTTCGATCATCATGCCGTCGCCCAGATACATCGCTTCGTGCTGGCTGGCGTTGGGGCCGTAAAAGATGAGGTCACCGCGTCGCATCTGTGACGAGGGGATCTTGCGGCCTGCGTTGTATTGCGATCCGGAGTAGTGGTCGAGTTTGATGCCGACGCCGGCGAAGGCATACAGCATCAGGCCCGAACAGTCGAAACCCACGGTGTTGGCGCCCTGGTCGATGCCTCGTGACGGGCCGTTGGCGTTGCCGCCGCCCCAGGAGTAAGGCACGCCCAGTTGTGACATGGCGCGGCGAATCACGAACTCTGAGGCCTGGCGGCCGTAGAGGCGGGGGATGCGTCCGTTGGTGATGCCGGGATCTGCGGCGGCGGTGACTGGAGACAGAATGCCGAGTTTGGTGAGGAACTTGCGGCCCATGTCGGCCGTCAGCTGCGCCGAGGTCGCCATGATCTTGAGGACGGCATTGATGATGGCCACCGGGTCGCCGGCCACGTTAGCGCTGGGCACCATCGGCAGCGTGGTGTCCCACAGGCCCCCCTTGGTGGCGCCCCCCGGCGACGTGGTGCCGCGGTCCCAGGGAGCGCCGGATACCGGAACAGTGCCGGGTTGCGCCGCACTGGGCGCGGCGGCTGTCGCCGCCACCGGTCGGGCGGCTTCCAGTCGAGCTTGAGCGGAGTCGCGTTCGGTAGCGAGCCGTTCGACCTCGCGTTGCTGTGCGGTAAACGTCTGCTGGGCGTCCCGGAGTGCGGCTACCGCGTCGTCTTGCCGGCGTTGGGCGTCCGCGGCGGCGCTCTCGGCGCGCGCCCGCGCGGCCGTCGCAGCAGAAAGCTTGTTGGCCTGATCGGTCTGCCGACGCAAGAGGTCGTCGCGGACCCGCTGAAAGCTGATGGTGAGGGTCTGCTGGGTCGAGGCCCCGGCCAGGATCTCCTCGGGACTTTGCGCCAGCGGCAACGCACCCGACGGCCCGTTCATATAGGTCGACGCGGCGAAGCGGTCAAAACGCTGTTGTGCGGCCTCGATCGCGTGTTGACTGGCGGTAAGGGCTTGGTCGCTGGCAACAACGTCGCGTCGGGCCTGCGCGAGGGTGTCGCGAGCGGCCGCGATTTCGACCAGGGCACGGTTGACGCCCTCTTGCTTGATCTGGATGTCGCTACCGACGTCGGCCATCCGCTGGTTCGCTTCGGCGACCGCCGCAACCAATGAGGGAACGTCGTCGCGGTCGGGGCTGCCGTCATGCCCGGCAACAGCGGTACCCGGGGCGCTGATCACCAGTGCCGGCATTAATGCGAAGAGACTCAGAAAAGAAGTGAGGCGCCGCATCGAATCTCCTCAGCTGGGGTGAGCGTTGTCGAGCCGCGCATCGAAGCCGAAAGGCACCCGCGGCACTCCTACTACCGAGCTAAGTACATAGCACAATAGTACGTAGACGGAACGTACATCACTTTGGTATCAGGAGGAACGTCTGTCACAGTCTCAGGTCGGTTACAACTGTGCGCCACGGGCGCTAGGTTCACGCGCCGCGGCCGGTAGTGCAGATGCTGGCCCTATGCGGTCCAGGTGAGGCGTATCGCGGCTTTTCCCAGCTCGGCGGCTACATTGGGGGCTGAAGAGCTCGGGGCGCGAGGAGGCCAGCTCGTCGCGGAGAGCGGGAGGCGCAAATGGAACAGCGAGGATTCGGCGACCTCGAAGCGGTGGTCATGGATTGCGTGTGGGATTACGCCGAGCCTGTCACGGTGCGTGAGGTTTTCGACGAGATCTCTCAACGGCGCCAGATCGCTTACACCACCGTGATGTCGACGATGGACAACCTGTACCGCAAGCGCTGGTTGCAACGTCAGCGCGATGGGGAAGCGTACGTGTATCAGGCGTCCATGAGCCGCGAGGAGCGTTCCGCGCGTTTGATGAAGGCCGCGTTCGACGCCGGCGGGGATACCGATGCGGTGCTGGCGTTCTTTGTTGAGCAGATGAACGCCGAGCAGTCCGCTCAATTGAAGGCGGCTCTGCGCAAGGGTCGTCGGTGATGACCGCCGCGCTGTGGCTGCTCCTCTACGGCAGCGCGCTGGCCTGGTGGGCGCCACCGGTCCTGAGGCGGATGACCCGTCACGGCATCAGCCCCCATATGGGAGTGGCCGCCTGGCTGGCCACCGTCGCCGCGACGCTGACGGCGTGGCTCGTCGCGCTGATCATGGTCATCGGCGCAACGACGGACAGTATTCGTACGGGCGCGGTCGTGACGCTGTGCCTGGAGCTGTTTGGCTTCTCCGAGCACACCCCCATGGCCGGACGAATCGGTTCCGTTGTTCTCATCGCGGTAGGAACCCTGACGTCAGGGTTCGTCGTAATGCGGATCGGTCGCTGCTTGTCGCGGCTGCGGGCGCGAAGTCACGAGCACGCGCGTGCCGCGCGGATCGTCGGCCGACCCACCGACCATCCCAATGTGGTGGTCGTGGAGGCCGACCGGCCTGCTGCCTACTGCGTGGTCGGACGCCCGAACGCCATCATCGTCACCTCCGCGGCGATGAAGTCGTTGAACCGATCACAGCTCAAAGCGGTTCTGGCGCATGAAAACGCGCACATCTCGGGGCGCCACCACCACATCCTCATGGCGCTCCGCGCTTTGGGGGGCACACTGCCGCGGCTTCCGCTTTTCGCGACGGCCCCTCATCGTGTGGGTGAACTGCTGGAGATGTGCGCTGACGACACCGCCGTGCGCCGCGTCGGCACGCATCCGCTGTTGGCTGGTTTATCTGCTCTGGCCGGAGAACACCCGCCTGCGCGGGAAGGCCTCGCCGCGGCGGGAACAGCGGTCATCGCGCGAGCGCAGCGCCTGCTCACCCCCACACGCCGGCACGTGCGATGGCGCCACCGCATCTGCCTGACAGCCGCGATCACCGCCATGCTCGCCACACCCGCTCTCATCCAGGTGCTCTGCCACCACTAGCGCCTCAACGCCGGCCGCACGTTCCGCAGGTGGAGCCAATGCGCGTAGGCCGCCAGCAAAGGAAACACCGCTTGGCGCGCGGGCCGATAGAGAGCAAATTATCTACGTAGTAAAACCGTAGATGATCTGCGGTACAAGCAGCGCTCCGATCTATTGCATCTCCTTCGCGGAACCTCCAAAAGGGCGTTTTCGCAAGGGCATCGGGCGAAGTCGATCGTGCGACGGAACGGCCGGTTGGCTCGGCGCAACGGCGGTCGCGCTCTGATCACAACCCGGCATCGGCTCAGGGGCCGAGCCTGAATTCGCCGATCCGCTGCTACAGTCGGCAACATCGTGAAGTACTTCGACGCGAACTCTGGGCAACGCCGCCGCGCCATCGTCGCGGCGTTGATCGCGTTCTGGACCGTCATCGTCGGAGCCGAGTGGGCACTGCCCGGCGTGAATGCGGCACCTACGCACGGACCGCACACCCTGGCCACCAGTGCGGTCGGCGCGCCGATGTCTGTCGAACTCGACCACCCCCACCTCTCCCAACCCGACGCCGAGTGCACGCCCGACACATTGGCCGAAGCGATCCTGCCGCGGGGAACGGTTTCCCTGATCGCGCTCGCGTTGGGCCTCGTCGTGGTTGTGCTTCCGCTGCTGTGGTGCCAGGCGGCGAAGGCGCCTATCCGCGGTCCACCACGGAACGCCCGCGCCCTGCGCACCGGCCGCGACGTGCTCGCCCACCTGTGTATCGCGCGCCGCTGATCGGCTAGCGTCAGTGTCGTCTGCCATGAGGATGGGACCAGTGTGACCTGATTTTTGCCAGGGTGATGGGACCACCTGGATTGCCAGTTATGGGACCACCGGCGCGTCGCGTCGGTGGTCTTTTCATTTGTTCGTTCGATCGCCGTGACAGCTCAAGTCACGGAGGTCGGCGGGCATGGCTTTTCGGGAGGTCAGTGTGAATGAGATCAGGGAAGTGCTGCGGGTGTGGCTGGGGGTGGTGGGACTGCCGGCGCCGGGGTACCGCAGCATTGCCGCGCATTGCGGCCTGGACCGCAAGACGGTGCGCCGCTACGTCGAGGCCGCCCAGGCGGCGGGTCTGCGTCGCGACGACGACGTCAGCGCGGTCGATGATGCGTTGATCGGGATGGTTGCCGAGGCGGTGCGCCCGGTTCGCCCCGATGGCCACGGGGCGGCGTGGGAGCAGCTGGTGGGCTTCGAAGATCAGATCACCGCCTGGGTGGCCGGCACCGGTGAGCATCGGCCGTTGACGGTCACGAAGATCCACACCCTGTTGGCCCGGCAGGGGTGTGTGGTGCCGTATCGGACGTTGCACCGATTCGCCAGCCAGCGTTGCGGTTTCGGCCGCAAAGACCTCACGGTGCGTGTCGCTGATGGCGATCCCGGAGTGGAGTGCCAGGTCGACTTCGGCTACCTGGGGATGCTCACCGACGCTGCTGACGGGCGCCGCCGCAAGGTGCACGCGCTGATCTTCACCGCGGTGTACTCCCGGCACATGTTCGTGTGGCTGTCCTACTCGCAGACTCTGGCCGCGGTGATCGCCGGCTGCGAGGCGGCCTGGGAGTTCTTCGGCGGCGTGTTCGCCGTGCTGATCCCCGACAACCTCAAACCGGTGATCGCCGCCGCCGATGCGGTCAACCCGCAGTTCAGCCAGGGCTGGCTGGACTACGCCGGGCATGTCGGGTTCCTGACCGACCCGGCGCGGGTGGCCTCGCCGAAGGACAAGCCGCGAGTGGAACGCGCCGTGCAGTACGTGCGCCGAAACTTCTGGGACGGTGAAACATTCACCAGCCTGGCCCATGCGCAGCAGGCGGCGACGGTGTGGTGTCGTGACACCGCGGGCACCCGCACACACGGCACCATCTGCGCTCGTCCGCTGAAGGTGTTCACCGCCGCCGAACAGTCCCGGCTGTTGCCGGTGCCAGGGGTTTATGACGTGCCGGTGTTCAAGACGGTCAAGGTGCACCGCGACTTCCACGCCGAGGTCGCCAAGGCCCTGTATTCGCTGCCCGAATGCTGGATCGGTCAGTACCTGGACGTGCGCGCCGACACCGAGCTGGTGAAGTTCTATCGCCGCGGCGTGCTGGTCAAGGTCCATCCCCGCCAACCGGCCGGTGGGCGCAGCACCGACCCCGCTGATCTGCCCGAACACAAGACCGGCTACGCGCTGCGTGATGTGGCGGCGTTGATCGCCACCTGCGCCTCCCACGGCCCCAACGTCGGGATCTACGCCGAACGCATCCTCGATGACCGGCTGCCCTGGACGAAGATGCGTACCGTCTACCGGCTGCTGGGTCTGGTGCGCCGCTACGGCGCCGACCGGGTCGAACAGGCCTGTTCATTGTCGCTGGATCTCGATGTCGTCTCGGTGAACAAGATCGCCTCCATGCTGGAGCGCGCCACCGAGACCAGCTCCCCGGCCCTGCCGAAAGCGGTCGGTCACACCGCGACCCGCTTCGCCCGTGATCCTTCCGAATTCAACTCCACCCCAACACCATTGACCATCATCACGACCACCGTTGCCGAGGAGAACCGCTGACATGACTACCACCGCCCGTGGAGCCACCGACCCGATCGGCGCTGATCTGCTCCGACTGCTCAAAGCCCTCAAGCTCGGTGCACTGGCTGACACCCTGCCCGAACGCGCCGCCTTGGCCCGACAACACAAACTCAGCCACATCGGCTTCCTGGAAACGCTGCTGGCTGACGAGGTCTCCCGACGCGAATCCCGCTCCGCGGCACTACGAGCGGCCAAAGCCGGACTCGATCCGAGCATGCGGTTTGACACCTGGACCGCCCACGACGACCTGCGCTATGACCGCACCCTGCTCGGTGATCTCACCTCGCTACGGTTCCTCGATGCCGGCCAGTCCGCGATCGTCCTCGGGCCCGTTGGTGTTGGCAAGACGCATCTGGCAACAGCATTGGGCCACATGGCTATTCGACGCAGACACACCGTCGTTTTCGGCCGCGCCGACAAACTGTTCACCCGGCTACGCGCCGCCCGCCTCGACCACACCGTCGACGCAGAGATCCGCCGACTGGCCGCCGTCGACGTTCTGATCATCGACGACTTCGCGCTACGCCCCCTCGACGCCACCGAAACCAGCGACTTCTACGAAATCGTCGTCGAGCGCCACCGCGCCAAGACCACCATCATGACGTCGAACCGCGAGCCCGCCGAATGGCTGACCATGACCGCCGACACCCTGCTGGCCCAATCAGCCATCGACCGACTGACCTCCGCCGCGCACACCCTGGTCATCGAAGGACCGTCCTACCGCCAACGAACCCGCCCTCAGCTTGACCCAGACCCCGCCGACAAGCATCCTCAATAACGCGCCACGGTGGTCCCATCCCCCTGGCAATCAGGTGGTCCCATCACCCTGGCAAGCGACAGTCAGGCCCCGTCGTCTTCGACGGTGGCCGGTGACCGCTACCTGCCGTCAGTCGCCGTGCTTCGTCGCGGCCTCACAGAAGCGACATTCATCGATGAATCCTGCCCTGCCAATCCGCCATGCACGCACTTCCCACACCCGATCGGCACAGCCACAACGCGGCCGCAACGAGCGGCCGGCCACCATGGTTGGCCAGACCCCTGTCTTGAGAATCAGCGCACCGTTCACGTCAGAAGAGCGGGGCTTTTGGGCCAAACTCGAAGGCTTCAACCCGGGAGGGATGAAAGACCGACCCGCGCTACACATGGTCGAACGCGCCCGCTCCCGCGGGGCACTTGCCCCCGGCGCCCGCATCGTTGAATCCACCAGCGGGACGCTGGGGTTGGGTCTCGCACTAGCCGGAACGGTCTACGGGCACCCCGTCACCTTGGTCACCGACCCCGGGATGGAGCCGATCATTCAGAATATGCTCGCCGCATTCGGCGCCGACATCGAATTGGTCACTGAACCGCACCCACAGGGAGGCTGGCAGCAGGCTCGCCGTGACCGCGTGCAGAAGATCTTGGCCACCGACCCGCGCGCGTGGCATCCCGATCAATACAGCAACCCCGATAACGTCGAGGCCTACCGCGGGCTCGCGTTGGAACTGAACGAACAACTCGGCGCCGTTGATGTCCTGGTGTGCTCGGTGGGCACCGGAGGCCACTCGGCCGGCGTCGCACGCGTCCTCCGAGAATTTAACCCGCAGCTGCGGCTGATCGGCGTCGACACGGTGGGCTCGACGATCTTCGGCCAGCCCGCGGCTTCTCGGCTCATGCGAGGCCTGGGATCGAGCATCTATCCCGGCAACGTCGACTACCAAGCGTTCAACGAAGTGCATTGGGTTGCCCCCGCGGAGTCGGTGTGGGCATGCCGCACCCTGGCGGCCACCCACTACGCCAGTGGCGGCTGGAGCGTCGGTGCGGTCGCCCTGGTTGCAGGCTGGGTCGCACGCAATAGCCCTGCCGGAGCCACTGTCGCAGCGATCTTCCCGGACGGCCCGCAACGCTACTTCGACACCATCTACAACGACGACTACTGCCGCGCCCACGGCCTGCTCGACGCAGCGCCCCCGAGGCATCCCGCCACCATTGAGGACCCGATGACCCAGACAGTCACGGCGTGGACGCGATGCACCACCGTTGTCGACCCCACCGAGGTGCAGTCACGATGACCCTGCTGTCAGCCTTCCGCAGCTTTGGTTGGCCCAGCCGGATGCTGATGATCAACCAATTCGGCATCAACCTGGGCTTTTACATGCTCATGCCTTACCTGGCCGGCTACCTCGCCGGCCCGTTGGGGCTGGCCGCGTGGGCCATCGGCCTGGTGCTGGGTGTACGTAACTTCTCCCAGCAAGGCATGTTTCTCATCGGCGGCACTCTGGCAGACCGGCTGGGCTACAAACCGCTCATCGTCTGCGGATGTGTCCTCCGGACAGCAGGATTCGGCCTGCTCGTCTTCGCTGAATCGCTGCCGGCGGTTCTGATCGCCTCGGCAGCAACCGGCTTCGCCGGCGCCCTGTTCAATCCTGCGGTGCGCGCCTATCTGGCGGCCGACGCGGGCCCACGGCGCGTGGAAGCCTTCGCGGTGTTCAACGTGTTCTATCAGGCGGGCATTCTGGCCGGACCCCTTGTCGGGCTGGCCTTGATGTTCGTCGATTTCCGAATGACAGCTGCCGCCGCAGCGGTCGTGTTCGCAGCGCTGACCGTGGCCCAACTCTTAGCATTGCCCCACCGGGCCGCGGGGACACCTGATGAGAAGACATCGGTGCTGCAGGACTGGCGAACAGTAGCGGCCAACCGCTCCTTTCTGCTCTTCGCGGCGGCCATGATCGGGTCGTATGTTTTGTCATTCCAGGTCTATCTGGCATTGCCGCTTCAGGCGCGAGACCTGTTTCCGCGCAACGATTCCGTTGTCACCGCCATGATCTTCGTGGTCTCGGGTCTGGTTGCTGTCCTCGGCCAGATGCGGATCACACGATGGTTCGCCCACCGCTGGGGCGCCGGCCGCTCCCTGGTGATCGGCATGCTGATCCTCGCGGCGTCGTTTTTGCCGCTGATCGTGCTGCCCGATGACACCAGGGCAGGCAGAGTCGCCGCCGCGACCGCGCTACTCGTCGCCACGGCGGTGCTGGCGGTCGGGTCGGCGGCCGTCTTCCCGTTCGAGATGGACACCGTCGTCTCATTGGCCAACAACCGTCTCATCGGAACGCACTACGGCTTCTACAACACCATCGTCGGAGTCGGCATTCTTGTTGGCAATCTGGCCACCGGCTCGCTGATGCAGGCCGCCCGAGATCTCGGGCAACCCTGGCTGCTGTGGGTTCTGCTGTCGGCAATCGGGCTGGCCTCCGCAGCGGCCTTGTTCCGGCTGGACCGACGGGGCCGACTTCAACCCGAACAGCTGACATCCTCTGGCGCGCAAACCCCCCGCTGAACACCCGAAGACGCGAATATGCCCGACACCCCATATCGCCATCTACGTAGTAGCTACGTAGATGGCGATATGCTGGTTCCAGCATCCGCGCGGACACCTTCACGCCGTGAATGGCCCACGCTGGCAAGGAGACTGCCACGACCATCGAGCCGCACCCCGCTTCGGGCAGCGTTGCCTCTCCGGCGATAGCTGCTGGGCGCATTCGCGTTCTGCTGGTTGAACCTCGGCGCATCTACGCCGACATGTTGGCCGGCACCCTGCGCGCTGAAGAGTTCGCCGTCGACGTCGCACGCTCAGATGCTGCAGCGCTCACCGCGGTGCTCGGCGATGACCCCGATGTGGTGGTGGTGTGCGTGGGATCATCCGCGCACGGCGCCGTCGTCCTTGACCGTGTTCGCCAGGCCGCCCATTGCGGCGTCGTCGCGCTCGCCGACACAGAGATGGCGCCACTAATATCGCGCGTCGGAGTGGCTCCCATCGGCTCCCGCGACATACTCAACACGCGAATACGGCAGACGCTCAGGCGTTCTCACCAGCGCGGCGAGGTCGGCGGCGCGCAGCGACGCCACGTCGACGATCTGGTGATCGACGTGGGGGTCCGGCGGGTCTATCAGCGCGGCAACGTCATATCGCTGACTCGAACGGAGTTCGCGATCCTTCGGGTGTTGTCCGATGATCCAGGGGAGCCCGTGACGTGCCGACGACTTCAGGAAGTCCTTTGGGGGGCGACGCAGCCCGGCGGGCGGTCGGCACTGGGCGTGCACATCGGCAATCTTCGTCGCAAGCTCGGTGACGCCCCGTCTTGTCCGCGCTATGTCCGGACGGTCCGCGGCATCGGCTACTGTCTGGCCGGCTGAACCATTACCCGGTGCAGACAAGGCGTTTGGTGGGAGGAAGCTGTTGGCGGAAGCGTTCGGGGTCAGGTCTCGATAATCCGTATGACGTAGGGTGTCATCCCGGCGGTACGCACCGGTGAAATCTTGATGGGAACGCCGGTTTGTTGCGCCTCGATCATTTTTCCGCCGCCGAGGTAGATCGCTTCGTGTTGGCTTCCGCCGGGCCCCCAGAACAGGAGGTCACCGCGTTTAGCTTGCGCGGGAGGTACCTTGCGGCCAGCGTTGTACTGGTCGCCGGACCATCGCGGCAACAGTACGCCGACGCCGGCGAAGGCGAATCGTGTCAGTCCTGAGCAGTCGAAACCGACGGTGCCTGCGCCTTGGTCGACTCCGCGACTAGGGCCGGTGAGGCTGCCCCCTCCCCAGGAGTAGGGAACGCCGATCTGCGTTCCTGCCCTGCGGATAACGTATTCGATCGCCTGGGCACCGTAGAGACGGTTGCCGCGGACGCTCGTTTGGGGGCTTGCCGCGGGACTGACGAGTCCGAGACTGCTCAGGAAGCTACGCCCCAAGTCCATCGCAGTCTGGGTGGCAACGGCCGTCGCCTGCAAGGACGCGTTGGCGATGGCAACCGGATCGCCGGGCGCTCCCGCACTCGGGATCTTGGGCAGGAGTGGATCCCACGGACCGCCTGTCGGCTCGGCGGAGGCTGCTGGCGTGCACGCCAAAAGTACCGTCGCGACGACGGCAACGATCACCCCAGTCAGGCGAAAGCCGAACGCAGATACGCGGCCTTTCTCCGGGCGGACGCATCGGGCCATCGGTTCCATATGGCGTTCTTTCTTTCGGCCGTCGGAGCGCCGGTGATTGGTTTCGCCAAGAAAGGCGAAACAGAGCGTTCCGTACTGTGCAGCAACGATGTACGTAGCGAATACGTAGATCAGCCTAACTCACATATGCCTCATCAGTAACACCTGCAACATAATTACAATGCTGGAATTTCGGCAGCTGAAATTGCTAATGGTGTTTTGCGAATGGGTGCTTGAAAGTGTCGATCGTCGATGGCAAGGCTACGAAATAAGCGGTGGTCCGGACATGTGAAAATGCCTTTACCTAGGGCGGCAAACCAAAGGTGTCGTAGCGGAAAGGGCTGCGCTACCTGTGCTGCGTGGGCCCCACGGCGCGATGCTTGGGTGACACTTGGCAGTTCGCAACCCGGTTCGGTGGATGCGAAACGTCCTGCTGGCACGCGTAACTGGTGCCACGAGGTGACTGGGAGGCGGCGGTTGTGAGTCTCCGCTGCTGATCTGAGTTTCAGAGGTTGGCGTTGCCGGCTTTCCACTGATCCCAGGGGATGTTCCAGTCACCTAAACCGTCTGTCCCCGACAGCGTGGGGCCGGTGGTGTTGATGACCTCAACGATGTCGCCGCGTCGGGTGTTGTCGTAGAACCAGCGGGCGTTGGCCGGATTGACGTTGAGGCATCCGTGGCTGACATTGGCGATACCTTGGCTGCCCACCGACCACGGTGCAGAGTGCACGTAGATCCCGCTGTAGGACATCTGGGTCGCCCACTCCACCTCGGTGCGGTATCCGTCAGGAGAGTTGACCGGGACTCCGTAGGTGGACGAATCCATCACCAGAAACGAGTAACGATCTCCGATGATGTAGGCGCCGTTATCGGTCGGGGTCTTGGCTTTACCCATGGAGATGGGCATGGTCTTGACGATCTGACCATTGCGCCGCACAGTCATCGTTTTGGTGGCGTCATCGGCGGTGGCGATGACCTCGTCACCAATGGTGAACCGGGTAGTGACGTCATCCTGACCGAACAGCCCGTCACCGAAGTTGACGCCGTAGGCGTTGACCGCCACCTCTACTTTTGTTCCCGGTTTCCAGTATTCGGCTGGGCGCCAACGTACTTCGCGATTATTGAGCCAGTAGAAGGCTCCCTCGACCGGGGGGTTGGTGGTCACGTTGATCGCTTGCTGCGCCGCAATCCGGTCGGCGATGTTTTCATCGAAGCGGATCGCGATGGGTTGGCCCACGCCAACCGTTTCCCCGTCGTTGGGCAGGACGTAGGGCATCGTTAAGTTGTCGGGCGAGTGGGTTTCGAAGGTCGCTGTCGTAGTGGTCGCGCCGCCCAGTCCAAGGGCCTGGGCATGAAGGGTGTACTGCTTGTTGTAGCCCAGCGGCTCGGCCGACGACCAGGACACGCCATCGGGGCTGAGCTGTCCGTCGACGAGTTCGCCGGCTTCGTTGGTCAACGAGACTTGGCCGAGAACGCCGTCACCGGCGGACACGGTAACAGGGGAGTCCACCGCGACGCCGATCGCTCCGTCGGTCACCGACGCCTGCAATTTGGGCACTAGCAGGTCGGCGAACGGGGTGCCTTTATCAGTGATGACCTCGGGCTGGGGCGCGGCGGCCGGCGACGAGCTGCACGCGGCCGCGATCAGCAGCACCGCCATCGCCAGGACGGCCGTCCGCAGCCACTGCGCCGTCCTGCGAAACGGTGGGAGGCAAGTGGCCTGCGGCATCAGTGTGGTCTCCGTATCCGAATGTTGACATCGCCGATGAGCGGGCACTGCGTGCGCCGCGACGGCCGTTCGCGGGCGGCGGTGCACCGTTCACGAATATGGTTCAAGTGTGCTGATGCGTCATTTGGCTTTCTTAGTCCTTCGATGAAGATTCAGTAAAGACGCAGACTTGCGCTCTGGTCTGCCCGACATGGCATCCGGCTAGCTCTGGCAGGCGCCGAACGGGCTGCCGATCGTTTGTTCGTCGATCGTCGGCCCGTGGCGCGAAATGGGCCACGTAGGAGGCTATGGGTCTAGTACGCGTAGATCGGGAACGCTTGAGGCAATCACGGTTCCGGGAGCGCTAGACGCTGGTCGCTCTCAGCCCTGCTCCAGTGTCGGTTTCTTCGCGGTGGGGTCCTTCGTCGCGGTGGTGGACTTGAGGCTGCACCCTCCGGCGGGGGTGAAGGGGTGTATCAGCTGCCGCCCGTACGCGGTGGGGTAGTCGGGGTGTGCGGCCATGCCGAGCTGGGTGGAGTCGAATCGGCGGGTGGGGTTATAGGAGTAGGTGCGCATCAGGTGGTCCCAGACCAGGGTGAACAGCCCGAAGTTGACGTCGCCGATGCCGGCCCACTTGAGGTGATGGAAGCGATGGCCTTCGTTGAGAGCCAAGACGTGCTTGGCGGGGCCCACGCGGTAGTCGGCGTTGGAGTGCTGCAGCAGCAGCTGGATCGCCACCGCGAGGGCGAGCAGGGAGGCGACGTTGACGGGCAGACCGATCAGGATGAGCGGTGCCACACCAGCGGCCATCTCAACGGTTTGGTGCAGCGGGTGTTTCATCAGGCCGTTGAGGCCGTAGAAGCGGGTGATGCTGTGGTGCACGGCGTGGAAACGCCACAACACGCCGATCTTGTGGCTGGCCACATGGACCACGGTGATGCCGAGGTCGGCGATCATGATCGCGGCGAGGACCTGCAGCGGCAATGCCCAGGTGCGCGGCCACAGCTGCGGGGCCGGGACGACCGCCGCCAGTAGTGGAATGGCAGCCACGCTGGCCAGGATCAGCGTCTCGTTGACTGCGACGTGGATGCGGTCGCGCCTGCTGTCTGCCTGATCATGATTCCATTCGGGGTCATACGGAATGACACGTTCGACCAGCAACGCGGTGGCAATCGCGACGGCCATCACGGCCAGCAGCCAGTATTTCGGGGCGCCGGCGGCGGTTAACGCCACACCGGCGCCGTTGAGGCCGAGCAGCATGACCGGCACGTAGCCGTATCGGGCCACCGCCTGTGCCGCGGTGACCGCCGTCAATGGCGGGGACTTCGTGCTCACCACCTGATCGTCGCGGCTACTGGCGTGGCAGAGCTTGAATGATCCGGCTACACGGCGGTGTCGAGGTCCCAGGACACGTGCCGGCTCAACACCGAGGGCGCCAGCCCGAACATCTCCCGCGTGGTACGGGTCAGATGGGCGCTGTCGGAAAACCCCGCATTATGTGCGGCGCCGGTCAGGTCATCGCCGGCGTGCGCGCAAATGATGGCGAGCCGCAGCCGTAACCACAGCACGTAGCGGCGCAGCGGAATGCCGACCTGTTCGGTGAACAGATGGGTCAATCGGCTCGCAGACACACCGACCTGGGCCGCGAGTTCGGTACCTCCCACTGGGCCCGCGGCCACAAGGTCGGGGAGCACCCGCAACGCCTCGTCGACGGCGCGATGGCGCGTCATTGCTTCATCAGCTGCCATGGCGGGTGCGAGGTGTTCGAACAGCTCGTCGACCACGACGGCCAACGGACGTCGGCGGGTGAACGTCAACACCGGAGCAACAGTCCAGCCGGACCGAAGCGCGCGCAAGTGCGCCGAGCGCCCTGGGGCAGACTCCGGTTCCAAGAACACCACGGTGCCCTCCGGCGCGCCGACTTCGACCCGGTGTGGCGCATCGGCGGGCACGACCACCTTGGTGCCGCGATGCTGGTTGCCGTGCTCGTCACGCATCGTGAAAGGTGTTGTTGCGGTGACAATCTGGACGGCATGGTGGGCGTGTAGGTCGGTGGTGCCAATCGATCCGGTGAACGCCAACACCCCAGGTCGCAGCAGTGCCGTCCCGCCCCAGTGCGGTTCACCGGTGATACCACCGCCATCCCGCATCATCGCCACGAATCGATGCTACGGCCTTCCACTAATCAACTTACCGCGGCGCCAGCAACGGGGAACATCGAATCAGGCGTGGCCAGCCATCCGCCGCCACGGGTAATGCAGGATATGCGCCATTGGCCAGTCACCCACCGCCGCGCCTAGCTCGGGCGCCCTTGTACCGTATACCCCTCAGGGGTACCTTCGTTGTATCACCCGGGGCGGGTAGCCCGACGACTGGAAGGCGTATCGCTGGTGAGCGTACAAGAAAGATTTCGGCAGCTCGTCCAAAGCCAGACCGCACGGTCGATCGCCAAATGCATCGCTTTGTGCGCGGTGGGTCGTGTCACTAGTGGGCGCCGCTCAGGCAAGGCCGGCGAGGGAAAGTCCTGCTGCGGCTGACAGCACCGCGACAGGCTGCCCCCGAGCGGCTTGCCGCCGGAGCGTCAGGCCCCTCACTGCTGCCCCAGTCCTTAGTGCCCGTCTTCATGGACCCGAGTGTCCCGGTCCGATGTTCTACGAAGGAAGTTCTCGATCGCCGGGCCGAAAGCGTGTGCCATGTCCTCAGCGTCGACGAATTGGCGGGACATCGAAACTTCGGCGAGGACCCCTCGTGGAAGGACATCGGCGAGGCTGTGTGCCAAGCACTCGGGGTGACGGATGTCGTCGCCGGCGATGACGAGCGTCGCAGTGTCGATGCGCCGGAGGTCCTCGACCGTTGCAAAGGCGCGGTCATGACCGATTGACGCCGCGGCCGCCGCACTGTGGGCGTCAGCGCGCGGAATAGCCTCAGCGACCAGGTTGGCGATCAGCGGCTGAAGATCAGGAATGAACAATTCCCAGGCGGCCTGCAGACCGCGGGAACGGGCACGCTCGGCGAAACGATCCATCAGATCGGTGTCTGCGGCTTTGTCCGCATCGTCCTCTATCGCTTCAGCGCTGATGACCACCGCCGACCGGGCGATACGGGGGTGCTGGAGGCACGTCCGCAAAACGATGGTGCCGCCCAGTCCGGCGCCGACAAGGTGGGCGCAGGTGTCATCGAGCGCGTGAATGATCGCAATGACGTCGCTGACGTACTGATCCCATCGGTGCAACGTCGGGTCGGGACAACGCGATGCTCCGTACCCTCGAATGTCAGGCAACGCAACGCGATACCGGCCAGCGAGCCGGTCAGCAAGCGGTCGCATGCTGTAGTGATCCGGACCCCCACCATGAAGCATGATGATCAGTTCGCCGCGCCCGACGACCTCCCCCATGAGGGGCCAGCCATCATCTCCGACGTGTAACGCGCGCACCACCAACTGATCCCTCCCTTCGTTCCGGGATAGCGCTACGCGCGTCGACACCACACCAACGACCCCGGAAAGTAACCCTTGAAGCATACCCCCAAGGGGTATATGCTCTCTTACGTATACCCGGTAGGGGTATCTACACCCATCGAGGATAGGAGATCGGTGATGAGCACGAGCACGTACGCCGTCACAGGAATGACTTGCGGACATTGCGAGCTCTCGGTGCGCGAAGAGGTCAGCGAGGTCGCCGGAGTTGAAGACGTCGAAGTTAGCGCCAAAACCGGCACCCTGATCGTGACGTCGAGCCGTCCCGTCGACGACGCGCAGATCCTCAACGCCGTCGACGAGGCCGGCTACTCGGCGGTGCGTGTCGCATGAACGCCGCGGGACGATTGACAGCGTTTGGCGCCGGACTGGCAGGGGCGTTCACGGCTGCATACGTCACCGCCGCAGCGGTCGTCCCTGATACCGCGGCGACATCTCCGCAGACCCAAACTTCCGATGCTGCAGCGGATCACAGCGCGCCGCCGACCGAGCAGGCGTCATCAGCCGTTCCCTTCGCCGACCCGCCGGGGTTGTCGTTGGCCGAAGACGGATACGTCCTGAGCCCGGTGCGGGCCCCCAGCGCACCCAACGATCGGGGAACGATGAGCTTCACCATCGTCGACCCGGGCGGCACGCCGCTGCTGGACTACGCGACCGTGCACGACAAGCAACTGCACCTCATCGTGGTCCGTTCCGACGGCCAGCACTTCGCCCATGTACACCCAAGGCTGGACGCGGCCACCGGCACGTGGTCAACGCCGTGGACGTGGAACGCCGCCGGCACCTACCGCGTGTTCGCCGACTTCCAACCCGCAGGGGCGGGCAGCGCCAAACTCACCCTCACCCGAACCGTGCAGGTGGCCGGCGCGTTCGTCCCGGCGGTGGCGAGTGCCACACGCACCGTGGATGAAATCGCCGGATACACCGTGAAACTGGACGGTGCCCTCACCGCGGGCGTCTCCCACCAACTCACCGCGACAGTCACGCGCGACGGCCGGCCGGTGATGACCTTGCAGCCCTACCTGGGGGCTTACGGCCATCTCGTCGCCTTGCGTGAGGGAGACCTGGCGTATCTACATGTGCACCCTGAGGGGGCCGAGCCGGTACCGGGCGGCACCGGTGGGCCTGCGGTGTCGTTCGCGGCGACCGCACCCACCGCCGGGCGCTACCTGCTCTACCTCGACTTCAAAGTCCAGGACACCGTGCACACCGCCAGCTTCGTCGTCGACGCCGCACCCGGTGGCACCAACGAGCCCGCGCCAGAGCCGTCTCGTGACGCCGGCCATGCCGGCGGGCACTGAGCTATCCCGTCCGAATCAGAAACTGAAAGGCAGTGGCTTCATGACGACCTCGACACCGGTGTCTGGCCCGAGTGTGGAACTCCGCATCGGGGGAATGACCTGCGCCTCCTGCGCCAACCGCATCGAGCGCAAGCTCAACAAGCTCGACGGCGTGGCCGCGACAGTCAATTACGCGACGGAAAAGGCCACCGTCACGGTGCCTGACGGATACGATCCGGCGCTGCTGATCGCCGAGGTGGAGAAGACGGGCTACACCGCCGCGCTCCCGACACCGCGCACGCCGATGCCCTCCGACGCATCCGGTGACACCCCGCACGCCGTGGACACCGCCGACCCCGAACTGGCGTCGCTGCGGCACCGCCTGAGGGCCTCGGCCGTCCTGACGGTGCCGGTCGTCGCGATGGCGATGATCCCGGCGCTGCAGTTCACGTACTGGCAGTGGGCGTCGCTCACGCTGGCTGCCCCCGTCGTCGTGTGGGCAGCATGGCCATTCCATCGGGCCGCCTGGGCCAACCTGCGACACGGCACCGCGACCATGGATACGCTCATTTCACTGGGCACCGTGTCGGCGTTCCTGTGGTCGCTGTATGCGCTGTTTCTGGGCAGCGCCGGCACGCCGGGTATGAAGCATCCCTTCGCGTTCACCCTGGCGCCGTCGCATGGCGCCGCCAACATCTACCTCGAAGTCGCCGCCGGCGTAACCACGTTCATCCTGGCCGGACGCTACTTCGAGAAGCGGTCCAAACGGCAGGCCGGAGCGGCACTACGAGCCCTACTCGACCTAGGCGCCAAAGACGTATCCGTCCTGCGCGGCGGGACGGAAACCAAGATCGCCATCGAAGAACTCGTGGTTGGCGACGAGTTCATAGTCCGTCCGGGGGAGAAGATCGCCACCGACGGCGTGGTGGTGTCCGGTTCCTCGGCTGTCGACGCCTCGATGCTGACCGGCGAAGCGGTACCCGTGGAAGTCGCTGCCGGCGACACCGTGGTCGGTGCCACCGTCAACGCCGGCGGCCGGCTAGTGGTGCAGGCCACTCGCGTCGGCTCGGACACCCAGCTCGCGCAGATGGCCCAGCTGGTCGAACGCGCCCAGACCGGCAAGGCCGAAGTGCAACGCCTGGCCGATCGCATCTCCGGCGTCTTCGTACCGATCGTCATCGCTATCGCAGTGATCACCCTCGGCGCCTGGCTGGGCGCGGGATTCTCCGTCGCCGCCGCGTTCACCGCAGCGGTCGCGGTCCTCGTCATCGCCTGCCCCTGCGCCCTCGGGCTGGCCACGCCCACCGCCCTGCTGGTGGGCACCGGTCGCGGCGCACAAATCGGCGTGCTGATCAAAGGTCCCGAGGTGCTCGAATCCACCCGCAAGGTCGACACCGTGGTGCTGGACAAGACCGGAACCGTCACCACCGGCAAAATGACGCTGGTCGATGTCATTACAGAGCCGGAAACCGAACGCGCGGAGCTGCTTCGACTGGCCGGCGCCCTGGAGAACGCCTCCGAGCACCCCATCGCCCAAGCCGTCGCCGCCGCGGCGGCCGAGGAACTCCACGCCTTGCCCGTTCCGGAGGACTTCGCGAATGTCGAAGGTAAAGGCGTCCACGGCATCGTGGATGGACACGCCGTCGTCGTTGGGCGCGAATCACTGCTGGCCGACTGGGCGCAACACCTCAGCCCGGATCTGTCCCACGCCAAGGCCCGAGCGCAAGCCCAGGGAAAGACCGTGGTAGCGGTCGGGTGGGACGGGCAGGCGCGCGGTGTACTCGTCATCGCTGACACCGTGAAATCGGCAAGCGCACAGGCAATCTCGCAGATGCGTGACATTGGGCTGACCCCCGTGTTGCTCACCGGCGACAACGAAGCCGTCGCTCGACAGATCGCCGCCGAAGTCGGCATCGACGACGTCATCGCCGAAGTCATGCCCGAAGGCAAGGTTGACGTCATCGCACGCCTCCAAGCCGAAGGCAAGACGGTCGCCATGGTCGGCGACGGAGTCAACGACGCGCCCGCCCTCGCCCAAGCCGACCTCGGTCTGGCGATGGGCACCGGCACCGACGTCGCCATCGAGGCCTCCGACATCACCCTGGTGCGCGGTGATCTGCGCAGCGCCGTTGACGCGATCAGGCTGTCCCGCGAAACACTGTCGACGATCAAAACCAACCTGTTCTGGGCGTTCGCCTACAACGTCGCAGCGATCCCCGTCGCAGCACTGGGCATGCTCAATCCGATGCTGGCCGGAGCCGCAATGGCATTCTCCAGCGTCTTCGTGGTGGGCAACAGCCTGCGCCTGCGCCGCTTCAAAACCACTTCCGCCGACACCACCAGTTAAATCACCGCCACCTGTGAGGAGAACCAATGTCCGAGAATCAGAACCGCACGTCAGCCTGCTGCTGCAGCGGCGCAGCCGACAAAATCGATACCTCACCCATCGACCCTACGGCGAGGAACCTGCTTGACCTCGGATCGCAGAACGAGACCACCTGCCCCGTGATGCCCGGCACGCCGGTGAACAAGACGGTCGCCGAAGCGGCGGGACTATTCCGTGACTATCGCGGTCGGCGTTACTGGTTCTGCTGCAAGGGATGCGGACCACGCTTCGACCGCGACCCCGACAAGTATGCCGCCGTCGCATGACCGCGACCCTCGTCGCGCACTCCTCGCCGGGCACCCGAAGTTAGTCACCACCACGCACAAGGAAAGCGTCATGACCCACGCCGACAACACCAGGCACTGCCCCTCAACAGGCACCACCCACCACGGCTACATCACCGATAAAGACAAATACCTCAAGCGGTTGAAGCGCATCGAAGGCCAAGCCCGCGGCATCAGCAGAATGATCGAAGAGGAGCGGTACTGCATCGACATCCTGACCCAAACAGACGCGCTCACCAAAGCCCTCCAAGGCGTCGCGCTGGCACTGCTTGACGACCATCTTCGCCACTGCGTCCGTGACGCCGCCGCCACCGGCGGACCGGCCGCTGACGCCAAACTCACAGAAGCCTCTGAAGCCATCGCCCGCTTGGTGCGTTCCTAACACCCACATCATCAATGCGCGTCGACTGAAACGCGAAGTCCCCTAAGGAAAGAACATGACAAACCGCGATGACCACGGCGTAGCAACATCCCACCCTGGCGGGCACGCCCACCACCAATTCCCCAGCGCAC
The DNA here is from genome assembly GCF_014218295.1 of Mycolicibacterium litorale. The sequence continues at coordinate 4,270,350 of NZ_AP023287.1, read as the reverse complement.
ACCCTGACACCCACCCACACGGCGAACACCACGGCCATGACAATCACACCGGCCACACGGGCCATAGCGGCCACGGCGGTGACCACGTGGCCCAATTCCGCAAGCTCTTCTGGATCAACCTGATCATCGCCATACCGGTCGTCGCGTTCTCGACCATGTTCGCGATGCTGCTCGGTTACGACGTCCCCGACTTCCCCGGCGCACGCTGGATCGCGCCCCTGCTCGGGACAGTGATGTACGTCGTCGGTGGCCGCCCCTTCCTCACCGGTGCGCTGAACGAGATCCGTTCCCGCAAACCAGGAATGATGCTCCTGATCGGACTGGCGATCACCGTCGCCTTTTTCGCGTCCTGGGGCGCGAGCTTGGGCCTGCTCCACCACGAGCTGGAATTCTGGTGGGAACTCGCCCTTCTCATCGTCATCATGCTGCTCGGCCACTGGGTAGAAATGCGCTCGCTGGCCCAGACCACCTCAGCGCTGGACTCACTGGCCGCACTACTTCCCGACGAAGCCGAGAAGATCGACGGCGACCGCACCGTCACCGTCTCGCCGACCGACCTGCACGTCGGCGATGTCGTTGTAGTCCGACCGGGCGGCAGCATCCCTGCCGACGGCAAGATCGTCGACGGACGCGCCGACATGGACGAGTCCATGGTGACCGGCGAATCCCGGCCCGTTACCCGCGGCGTCGGGGATCCCGTCACAGCCGGCACCGTCGCCACCGATTCCGGGCTTCGGGTCGAGATCACCGCCACCGGCGACGACACCGCCCTAGCAGGCATCCAACGCCTAGTCACCGAAGCCCAGAATTCGTCCTCGCGTGCCCAGCGCCTTGCTGACAAGGCCGCCGGCTGGCTGTTCTGGTTCGCCCTGATCACCGCCGCGATCACCGCGGCGGCATGGACAATCGTCGGCAATCCCGATGCCTCGGTGGTACGAGCGATCACCGTGCTGGTCATCGCCTGCCCTCATGCGCTGGGCCTGGCGATACCACTGGTCGTGTCCATCGCCACCGAACGCGCCGCCAGAGGCGGCGTCTTGATCAAAGATCGGCTGGCCCTGGAAGGTATGCGCACTGTCGACGCCGTGCTGTTCGACAAGACCGGCACCCTGACGAAAGGCGAACCCACCGTCACCGCCGTCGAGGCGACCGGAGACGACGACGGCGACACCGTGCTCGCGCTCGCCGCCGCCGCCGAGACCGACAGTGAACACCCCCTGGCGCGGGCCATCGTGAAAGCCGCCGAGGATAGGGGATTAACGGTGCCGCGCGCCAGCGGCTTCTCGTCCTCTCCTGCCGTCGGTGTGACTGCGACGGTCGACGGGCACGAAATCCGAGTGGGCGGCCCCCGACTTCTCGAAGAAGTCGGCGCCCAGGAGGTCCCCGCGGCCACCGCGTGGCGCGGCGAAGGCGCCATCATTCTGCACGTCATCCGCGACGGAGAGGTGCTCGGCGGCCTGCGCTTGGCCGACGAGATCCGCCCCGAATCCCGCGAAGCCGTCGATGCGCTTCACAAGCTTGGCGTGCAAGTCGTCATGATCACCGGCGACGCCGAAGCCGTCGCCAATAGTGTCGGCCACCAGCTGGGCATCGACCGGGTGTTCGCGGGGGTGCGCCCCGAAGACAAGGTGTCGAAAGTTGCTGCCCTGCAAGACGAGGGCAAGAAGGTTGCCATGGTCGGCGATGGAGTCAACGATGCCCCCGCCTTGGCGCAGGCCGATGTCGGCATCGCCATCGGTGCCGGCACTGACGTCGCCATCGCTTCCGCCGGTGTCATCCTGGCCAGTTCCGACCCCCGCTCGGTGCTGTCGGTCATCGAGCTGTCTCGCGCCAGCTACCGCAAGATGAAACAGAATCTCTGGTGGGGCGCCGGGTACAACCTCATCTCTGTGCCCCTGGCTGCTGGTGTGCTGGCGCCCATCGGCATCGTGCTGCCCATGTCGGTCGGCGCCATCTTCATGTCACTGTCAACGATCGTCGTCGCGCTCAACGCGCAACTTCTGCGCCGCCTCGATTTGACGCCCGAGGCGAGCACCCGCGCCGTTCTCAACCGTTAGGGGACGGCCCACCATGTGGAGCAGCCGGCGACCATGTGAATTCGAATCGCCGCTCCCAACCATGTGGGGCTTCGCACGAAGAAAGCAAATGCAGTCGCCGGTCGAATTCTCAATTATCCGTCGACCGCCGGTACCTTCGGATGCGCCGTAGACGGCGTGTAGCTGAGCGACAAGCCACCCAATCGGAGCCGGGGAAGCGGAGGAAGGAGCACCAGTGACCGACCTCGCCACTGTCGAAAATTCGATTCGACGACGGTCGTTCGGCACCCTGTCGACGCTCGATAGCAGCGGCAACCCCCACGCGACGGCCGTCACGTACGCAGCGGCCGGTGAAGGCACAAACCTGACGTTGTACATCACGACCCGTACTACGAACGTCAAGGTTAAAAACATTCGACGACGACCACAGGTAGCCTTCGTCATTCCCGTGCCGCACCGCTTTCTCCCCATGATGCCGCCGGCAGCTGTCCAGTTTGCGGGGTCGGCCGAAATACTGAACCACGAAAACGCCGACGCGCGAGGGGCATTCCATGCGGACTGGTTCCTCCGTCGCATTCTCGCCGCCGAGGAGCGCATCGTCTCTCAGAGTGCTGAGCTGTGCTTCATCGCGGTCCGGCCGAGGCGATGGTTATCCACCTACGGCATCGGAATGTCGGCCCTCGACATCGTGCGTCATCCGGGCGACGCCATCGGGCGGGCAGACCTGACGGGCGGAAACTAGCCGTCAGGCCGTGGATTGGCCACGCATGCGTAGGTCAATGCACATGGTCGTGGTCTTGGTGGTCGTCTAGCGGCGTCCCTGCTGGAAGCGGCTCGCTGATGGGCACGGGCGTAGCCTGCTCAGGCGCGCCGCCAGAGCCAGCGCCGGGCGCAGGAGCTTCGACTGGGCGCACGGCAGGCGGGGAAGACGTCGGTTCCGGATCGTGATTGTGATGGTCGTCGACGTGTTCTGCACTGGTTCCGTGATTATCGGAGGCGGGCTCCCCAGCGGGCGCTGCAGGGGATGGTTCAGGATGGCTGTGATGGTCGTCAGTCTGCTCTGCACCAGGTCCGTGGTGATGAGCCCCTGCTTCAGCGCCGGCTGGGGCGTGGTGGCCGTGCCGTAGACCAGAGGCAGCGCCCACTGTGGACGCCAACGTGACGATCCCAATCGCGCCCAGGAGCACCATGGCACTGCCGAAGGCGGGCACCGGTTCTCCTTGAAGGCCGCGGTGCCAGACCCAGCCAGCGCCCATGACGACATAGATCTGAAGCAGCAACGCGCATAGGTCCGCGGCTTGGATCAGTTCGGCTTGACCGGCGTGGGGCCCGAGCGGCGCTCCCGCGGTTCTCGACACGGACCAAAGCGCAATAACGGCAAGGTTGACCATGATGCCAAGAGCCAGCACCGGGGTGGTGGTACGGGTGAGTACTAGCCGCGCCCACAACAGTTGGAACAGCGCGATGGCAGCGAAAAACAGGCCCGCAGGCATCCATTCCTGCCAGTGGGCGGGAACGACGGCGAAGTGGATGACAGAAGCACCTAGTGAGGCGAGCGCGGCAAGCCGAGCCGCTAACCGGCTGTCGGTCTTCTTCGCTGTCCTAGGCGCCACCGAACCAGGATGACAGCGCCACCCCCGACACTGGCTGCATGAGGCCACATCTCAATACGACCGAGATTCATTCGTCACTAACTACTGCCGTCCTACGTAGATGAGTGGATGCGACCCTTAGTCTGCGCGTCTCAACCACCGCCGTTTGGCGATAACCAACACCGGCTCCTCTTGAGACCTCGCCGATGCGGCAGTAGCGCACGTCGCTGTTCGCGTCCGGAGATGGCTCAGAGTGTCGACGGGACTACGCGTGTCACCGTGTCCTGGTGCGGAGTCGTGTTTGCAGTTGTTGACGAACGTCCTGGTGGATATCAGCACGGATGGTTGGGGCAACTTCAAGTGTCGCCGCCAGTGCGTAGCGAATTGGTGCCGCCAGGCGTCCTGCGTCGACGCGACAGTCGACGTTGATCTCCAGCGCCTCGCTGGCAGTGAACACGACGGCCCGCTGACCTTCAAGAATCTCGTGTTGAACCGTACCGTTGCGGGACACGCGCGCTTCAGCTTCCAGGCGCTCGACTCCCAGAGGCTGACGCGGCGGCTCGAAAGATAAGCGGGCCATACGATGTCGGCGCGTCGCTGTGTTGACCGGGGAAAGCCAGGCCAGGGTTATCGTCAGCCGTCGCCAGTCGGTCGTCGCAGCCAGGCTGGTCGGCAGAGGCAGTGCAAATGTCTGGCGTTGGTCGGCTGCGATGGACCCGGCGCCGAGGAGGAGGACTCTGTTGGTCGCGGCTGTGACGATCCGTTCGGCGTCGATGGCGCCGTAGCCAAGTAGCTGAGAGATGTCACGACGGTTGAGATCGGCGCCGCCGTCTATTGTGCGGGTCAGCCCCTCGCGCATGGCGCCCCAGGATGCGGCGTGAACAAGCAAAGCCTTGGCAAGCACAGGATGGTATTCGGCGGTGGCGAACGGTGGTTCGCCGTCGGCGGACTGTATGGCTTCGAGCACATCGAAGATGTGGTCGGCGGTGCGCGTCGCGAGGGCGGTGGCGTTGCTGGTTCCGTGCAGATAGGCCGTTCCGTTGAGCGCGCCGCCGTGTCCGGGTGCGGCGACGCGCATACCGGGGCCGGTGATCGTTGTTTCCGCCGGATACAAGGTCGTGGTTCCTTCGGCCGAAGGCGGACGCTGGTGCAGACTTCGACCGCCGGGCAGCAGTATTTCCGGCTTTACCGAGTTGCGGTGGCCGAAACCCACGGGACTGTAGAGCGCGGGCATTCCCGCGTCGGCGGTGTCGAGCACCGTGTCGCTGGTTGGGGTGGTCGCGGCGTCTGCATGCAGGGCTCCCACGGAGATGACGTTCACTGCCTCAGCGGGGGAGAGGAGTCGTCGACGGCGCGCCTGCGCGTACATGGCGGTGCCCACCGCGCGCCGTAGTTCGGATACATCGAGCAGCGCTGCTGCGGGGATGTCGGCGTCAATGGGATGGTTGCCCGCGCTGACCAGGATGAGCACGTTGTACGTGTGGGCGAGCCAGTCCAACAATTTCGCTAGGGGGCTGATGCGGCGCACGAACATCTGGATGGGGTCGCCGATGGACAAGTTCACGATTCTCACGCTGGGAGCCGCAGGATCGTGTTGGCCGTGTCGCTCGAACAGGCGTCGAAAGGCTTCGTGGATGAGGTCGACTAATAGCCGGTCCCTCAGCACGGTCTCGCCTTGGCCACTGAATGGGTGTGGCTGCATGATCGGCCGCACGTACACGCGGCGCTGTGTTGATCTGCCGGGAGCGTTGAGGTCGCCGTGGCAAATCAGCGACGCCATGGCGGTGCCGTGCTGCATCTGTGATGCGGTATAGGACGCAGCGATCTGGTCAGGATCGTCGATGATCAGTCGTTCGGAGAGGGCGATGTGACCGGCCATCGGCAGGCCATCGAGCAGGGCGATCCGTGGACGTCGGTCGGTGGGCTTCACCGAAAACACTTCGGGTTCAACAGGTTCGTCGGAGGGCGCTGCTGACGGAATGGTCATCGGCCGTGCCGGGGACACATACATGATGGTGTCGGTGGTCAACAGTGCGATCGCGTCGGGCCCGCGATCAAGGACCGCTTCGACCTGACTGTAGGGGATATCAGCGAGAATGGCGTGATAGCCGATGCCGGTGAGTGTCGATTGAGTGATGACTTGGCCGCCGGCTGCGGTGATGAGTTCCCGTACAGTCGTTTCGGCAACCGCCCGGCGGGCGGCATCGCGGCGGAACCACAGCTCGACTTCGACGCGGGCCGTGGTGGCTGACTGTCCCACGACGGCGACGTCTTCGCGCCAGCGCTCCAGCAGACCGGTCTCGCGGACCCGATCTTGGGGTCCCCAGCGCCTCACCTCGCGCAACAGCGAAAAGACCTCGCGTAAGGGCGCTAACCCGAAAGGCATTGCTGCATCGCGGTTCTCCTGCCATCGCGCGAAGAGGGTGAGGAGCTCAACGACGGCCTGGCTGTTCGACATCACAACATAGAGACTGTCGGTCACGGCATCGTCGCTCGGTTCGCCATCGCGTACGGCGTGGAAGTCGTCGTCGGCTGCGAACTCGTCGCCATCAACTTCGAGGAGGAACTCCAGGCCGGGCACACGGGCTGCGGCTCGCGCGAACTCGGCTACGGGCGCGGCGAGGTCGAAGACCACCACAAGCTCGGGATCGGCTTCACTGGTGTCACCGTCCACGTCGACGCGCCCAGCCTGCAGAGCCTCTTGGAGAGCGGCGAACTGTGGTGCTAGCCGCTGCCCTTGCCGGGCCGGTTCCGGTCCGGCGATGCGAGTTCCAGGAAAGCGGGGCGCGCCGGTAGGTATAGGCCCGGTCACCGGGGCGCCGAACGACAGCGGTGGACGCGGAGAGGTCACATCTCCCTCATGGCGTTGCGCTGCTTGAGCCGTTCGCGCACCACATCCTCGACACGGCCATCGGGTAGCGACAACACATAGCGCCGCATGACATCCAGCGCGAACTCCTCAATGTCGGCGTAGCTGGCGCCCGCAAGCTTGTCGGCGAGGGTGCGCGGCGCCATACCGAGGTTCCCGCCGAGCCGCATACGCAGCTGCTCGAGAAAAGCCGTGGCCTGTATGCGCGACGGGGGAGGCAGTGTTAAACGCACCTGAAAGCGGCGCCACGCCGCGCGGTCGAGCAGTTCGCCATGGTTGGTCGCGCAGACGGCGACGACGTGGGAGGGCAAGCGATCGATCTGTAGGAGCAACGTCGAAACGACGCGCTTGATTTCGCCGGTTTCGTGCGCGTCGGAGCGCTCCTTTGCGATGGTGTCGAACTCGTCGAAAAAGAGCACGCAGCGCCGAGTCCTTGCGAACTCGAAAACGTGATCGATTCGACTCGTTGTCTCTCCGAGAAAGCTAGATACAACTCCCTCGTAACGCACGGCGTAGAACGGCACCATCAGCTCCGCTGCCAATGCTTCAGCAAGCGAGGTTTTACCGTTACCAGGCGGACCTTCCAAAAGGATGCGGTTACGCGGTTCCAGGCCGTGGCTGCGGAGAAGCTCGCTACGGTGATGCTCCTCGATGATCTCGGTCACCGCCGCCGTGACGGCAGGCGCCAGATGCACCTCTGACAATCGCCGCTTAGGCACAATTTCGGTGACCAGATCAGCGACCTGGCGGGCGGTGTCATCACGGGCGAGCAGGCTGCGAGCACCGGCAGTGGTGATCAATTCGGACAGACGATCAGCCACAAGATGGTGCTGATTGTTGCGCTCCTCGGCGATGATCGCCTCCACCAGCATGCGAAAGCGGGCGACGTCGCCACGCTGCTGCGCCTCGACCAGATCAATCACCAGGTCAGACCTCGCCATGGCCCCCTCCTTGCACAATGCCGCTCGCTCGATCATTGCAGATGCGCGCACCACCGCGGGTTCAGCGCCGCACAATGTGGTGCTCTCTAGCAGCGCCAACAGCCTCCAGATAGCTGTCCGAGGATTCCTTGCCCGCTCGGCCACCGGCCGCGCGCTGGCTGGCCCACAAGCTGCCCGGAGGTGTCTCTGGAGGCGCAGTGGTGTGCCGCTAGCGATGGTCGGCGCTGGTTGACTAGCTGATTGGTGTGGACGCGACACCCGTTCCAATCGGCGGGCTGATCATCGCGTCCTAGAGGGCGGCGACTAATGCGGGGTCGGTCCGGCGTCGAAGGCGGCCACGTCCAGGGAAGGCCGGTTACTGTCAGCCCAACCGGAAACAAGTCCTTGACCGGAGGTATCGACGTGGCAGTGCGAGGCGAGCGAATCCTGGCAGCAGCGCTGGCAGCAGCGGGAAGGCGGCGATTCCGGAACCGGATCGCCGGGCAAGCCGCCCGCTACTGGTCTGCGCCCACAGGATCGGCCTGGGAAGCGAATTCACACTGGCGCAACGGAATCGGCGATCAAGCCTGGCTGGAGGTTGGTGACGACCACTGGAAGATCTATGAAACCTTCGCCCGAGCCCTTAATTCGCCCAGCCCGAACACGGTGATGGAGTGGGGCGCCGGCGGCGGGGCAAACGCCGTGGCTTTCGCCCCCCATGCGCAGCGCTTCATCGCCGCCGACATCTCCCAAGAAAACCTCGACGAATGCGTCCGACAAGTCCGCGCAACGTGCACGACACCCGTCGAGACACGGCGCATCGACCTCGCCTGCCCCGAACAAGCCACCGTCGGATTGGCGGGCAGCTGCGATGTCTTCCTGTGTCTATACGTGATCGAGCTAACGACGGGCGCGAACGCGGTACGGGCCATCCTTAAAATCGCCCGCACCGTGTTGGCCCCCGGAGGCACGGCGCTGGTCCAAATCAAGTACCACACCAGCGATCGTCGGACCCGCGGCTTCGCCGGGACAGCCTACGACCGAAACCTCGCATCGACCACCACCTTCACCATCGAAGAGTTTTGGAACCTGGCGGCAGAGTGCGGCCTCACCCCACGGCTAATCACCTTGGTGCCGGAAAACCGTCTCGACAGCCGCTACGCCTACTACGCCCTCACAATTCCAGCCGCCGTGCAACCCGCGCCGCCTGACGAGCGCCTGCTCGACGTCAAGTACACAGAGTTCGCCGCCACGTTCAACGCTGACGTCGCCGACGCAGAGAGGCGCGCGGCGCGCGGCAACTACATAAGCCGCCGTGAGGTCGAAACAACCGTCGACGACTGACGGTTAATCGGCTTGCCGCTGACTGGTGTAGTAACCGACTCTCCCTGCGTAGATGGCGCGGTGGCATCGTAGGCAGTTCGGAGATTCCGAGCAGCCAGCCCTAGTTGCTCGCGAATGTGGCTGTGGTGGTGGACGATAGCGCGCGGCCCGGCCTACGTTTGCGTCTATGAGCGGAAGTGAGAAGTTGCGGGCGCGCAAGCGTGCGGTGGAAGCGCAGCGCAGGGCGAACGAGAAACGCGCGAACCTTGAACGTGCCAACGTAGACGATGCCGCCTCGGTTCGTGTGCTGCTCCAGCGGCTGCGCGCCGTTGACGCTTGGGAGACTGTGCGCCTCGATCAAGTGAATGAAAACGTGCGCATGGACGCAGCCCGCAAGCGTGTGAGTCACTTCGTCAACCTGCAAACGGTTACCGGGCGGATGAGGGAACGCGGTCAGACGATCGCGTCGATCGCTACTCTCGCGGAGGTCGAGGTTCGCGACCTCCAAAATGTCCTTCGCAGAGCGCGTGCTGACGCGGGCGGCGCGCAGCGTGCAACGGAGTCTCGAAACGCCGCGGCTCTAAGCGCAAACGGCGCAAGTTTGGGGAGCCATAGCGCAGTTGGCGTTGACCATCATCAACCGATCGCAGCGGACAACTACCCGACATCCGATCCGAATCGGTGCGTCCGTTGCGATGCGGTCATGCTGGATCCCGAAGTCACTTCCCGGCGGGGGCGTCCGCGTCGCTATTGCTCTGACACGTGCCGCAGAGACGCCTCGGCGGCGCGTACAGCAGCACAGCGGCACGGAGAACCGATTCGCATCGTCGAGGTTCCTCGTGCTGCCGTCCGAAGTGCATCGAGTACACAACAACACGGTGCCACCGCTCCGGTAATTCGTTCCGCATGCGACGCGGTAGAATTCGCGCTCCAAAACGCGGACGCCATGAAGATACTATTGTCGAGTGTGGCTGAGCGGGCACGGCGTAAAGAGTTGGACCGCAGCACATTTGAGGCCGCCCGAGAACTCGGCAAAGTGGTCTATCCAAATAGGAGTTAACGCGTACCCTGGCTCGGCGCTACCCCGTCAGATGCGAAGCATGTCGTGTTCCGCCTTCACTTGATGGGGCATGGCTGGCCATGCAAACAGGCGGCGGCATCAATCCCAGCGTGACTGATCCTGACATATGAGAGTTCGGTTGGAATCAAACGTTCTGGACATGACGCGGCTGGCAGTGTCCTGTTTGCTTGAAAGTGCAGATCAGCCCACTGAACTGGGACTATACGCTGAACGAATGTGTGCTCAGCTGTGGCGAAGTGTCTGTGCCAAGCGGTAGTTTATGAAGTCATGGAGCGTCTAGATCTGCAGCCGGCCACCGCGTGGGGCGGAATTGCGGCAGCTGGCGTGGCCGGTTCAGACGCCGCGTCTGTTGAACCGGCTGGTCCAATCGCTAGCGGCAGGCTGTCCATCATCGACGCCGCAGCCGGCCTCGCAGACTTCACTTCTATCGCTGCCCAGCAGGGTCACGCGGCGGGGCTTCTTCTGCGGGTTGAAGCATTGAGCACTGCAGCAGCCGCAGCAGTTAATTCCCTTGTTGTCGTTGATGAACTGAACGCGACACAGCTTCGATCCGTGGTGGAGTGACTGTGAGCAAGCTGGCGTTCTACCTCGCGGTCGTTAGCACCGTGGTTGCCATCATGTCACTCGCTGTGAGTCTCAATATCTTCCCACGTGGGCAGTCTGAAAACGCGATAAGGCCGTCGACCTCGTCCACGTCTGCTGCGGAGCCCTCAGAAAAGCACGACGCAGCAATTGAGGCGTGTGTTGGCCTGAGGAACTTCAAGAGCGGTGTTGGGATTGCGCGTGGCGCCTTCATCGATCGCGTCGACCGGGCCAATGACTGGGAGTCATCAGAAAGCCTGGGGGTGCAGGGCTACTACTTCAGCGCGGTGGGTGCGGAGTTGAACTATATGGCCACCCGGCTAGGTCCAGGCGCACCACGAGAAATTGTTGATGCCCTCGCTGATGTCCGGCGGTCGATCGTGGCTGTGGTCGACGCAGATTTGCGCCGTGAACCCGCCTCCATTTCCAACGACATGGTTGATCAGTACTCGAGTGCCCTGCGGGCCGCTGAAAGTGCCTGCGAAGCAACGGGGGTCGGCTAATGGCCGCTTCACCACCCGCTCGTAGCTATTCACGCTTCATCGTGGCGCCCGATGTATGGCCGGTCACCCGCGAGCAATCTGAAGGACGGGCTGCTGCTCAACGTCGTCTGGCGATGGCGACTGCGGCTGCAGCAGATGCTCACCGGGTCGCCTTGCATGGCTTGCAGGTTGTCGGGGTGGCGCATTCAAATGGTTTCGAAGCAATGCACGCTGCCTACAGGCGTATTCAGGTTCGGGCCGACGATAAGGCCGACGCGGATAAGGCTGCCGCTGATCTGATGCAGAGTGTTGCGGCGATCCAGATGAGTGCTGAGCTGATGATTGACACGATTGATGCTGAGGCACATCAACAACTGGTACACGTGCCGAGCAGAAGTCCCACTGCTATCAACATCATTACCAGTGCTGCCGCGCGGGCGCGAGGAATCGCAGTAGGGGCCGCCGATGAGATCCGCGCTTTAACTGTGCAATTCGTCCAGGGATTTACGCCTCTGCCGGAGGGACCCTCGAATGGCGATCCGTTTAGTACCGGCGATGACGATCGGTCGACCGATAAGCGGTCCGACGAATCGCCTGAGCGTCCGCCCGAGGCAGCAGTGGAGACCGGTGATACGCAGCCTCGTCTTTCGGTGCCAGACCCGTCTGATGCCGAATCCAGGTCTGGTAACACTGCGCCGCGAGTCAGCACCGGGCCTACCCCTGGTCCTTCATCGCTGTCACCGCACCCCCCGGCGCAGAGCGCCAGTCCTGCGTCCGTAGCCGCGGTTGGTGACATCGGAAGCAGTGGGGTAGGCCTCGCCGGACCAGGACGTTCCTCTTCCATAGGCTCGTTGGCCGCGTTCGGAAGTTCGGCATCGCCGCTACCGGGATCGGGCACTGGAGGAATGTCGCAGTCGGGTTCGGTACGACCGGCAGTATCTGCATCGCCGTCTCCTGCTGTCGCGCTGCAAGGGGTCATGCCTGCAAGTGGTCCTGCGCCGCTGTCATCGGTCACCGGCGCTCAGACGACTAGCATTCCTGCTTTCGTAGCCACTGCGACACCGGCGCAGCCGGCGGCATCTCCGAGTGGAATCTGGCATCCGTCAATAGGGGCGACCACGGGTGCCGTGCCAGCGTCTATTGCCGGGCCGCAGGTAGTGTCGAGTACTAATCCCTATCCAGCCGTTTCAGCACCCTTGCTGCCCCCGGGGCCGCTGGGTCCGCCGCCTTCAGTTCCGGCCGCAATTCCACCGGCCGCCGGTGCTGTCCCATTGATTGGCGGCGCTCACACCTCAATGGCGCCTGCCGCCGCATCGGTCGCGACGGCAGCGTTGACAACTCCCGCCGCGACGCTGCCGTCCCGGGTAGCGGCCGCGGCGGCCCGGGACTTGGAACGGCGGCGCAACGAGTCGAGCGATCTACAGACGGTTAAACGGTTGGCGTGGGAACTGTTGTACGCCACCGAATCCTGCCGAACCTTCGCACTGTGGGCCGTCGGCCTGATGTATTCAGCGGCTGGCGATCGGCATGTTGTGGCGCTGACACATCACGGTGCGGGTTACGTCCCCGCGGGGATTGTGGTCCCGAAGGGCGTGCGGATGCTCTGGTCTGACCAAGCTATTGGAGAGGGCTTTCGTAGCCGATGGATCGGAAATCTCGATCCGGCTGCGACACTGATCGCCTTCGCAGGTCAAGTCCCGGGATGTGGTGTAGTGCTGCGTGATCCGGTGGGTTAGGCGGTGAGTGCGGGCATGTCGTGGGCTCCTATCTCGGGGTTGTCGTTGGTGATGGTGGTTAGGCGGCAGCGGGCGAGGATGTCGAGGCCGAGGTAGCGGCGGCCTTCGGCCCATTCGTCGTTCTGTTCGGCTAGGACTGCGCCGACGAGGCGGACGATGGCGTCGCGGTTGGGGAAGATCCCGACGGCGTCGGTGCGGCGGCGGATCTCTTTGTTGAGGCGTTCGGCGGGGTTGTTGGACCAGATCTGGGTCCAGACATCTTTGGGGAACGCGGTGAAGGCCAGGATGTCTTCGCGTGCGGCACTGAGGTGTTCGGCCACGGCGGGCAGTTTGTCGGTGACGTAGTCGATGAGCCGGTCGAATTGCGCGGCCACTGCGGGGGCGTCGGGTTGGTCGTAGACGCTGTGCAGCATGGCTTTGACCGCCGGCCACATGCTCTTGGGGCAGATGCTCATCAGGTTGGCCGCGTAGTGGGTGCGACAGCGCTGCCAGGTCGCGCCGGGCAGGTTGGCCGCGATCGCCTCGCGTAGCCCGGCGTGGGCGTCGCTGGTGACCAGTCGCACGCCGGCCAGCCCGCGGGCGACCAGGTCGGCGAAGAACTCGTTCCAGGCCGGGCCGGTCTCGCTGGTGACCACTCGCATGCCCAGGACTTCGCGGTGTCCGTCACCGTTGACTCCCGTGGCCACCAGCACGACCCCGTTGACGACCCGGCCGCCTTCGCGGACCTTCATCGTCAACGCATCAGCAGCGACGAAGGTGAACGGGCCAGCAGCATCGAGTGGGCGGTGGCGGAACTGCTCGACGTGTTCATCGAGGTCGGCGGCCATGCGGCTGACCTGCGATTTGCTTAGCGAGTCGATGCCCAGGGTCTTGACCAGCTTGTCCATCCGCCGCGTCGAGACCCCGGCCAAGTAGCAGTCGGCCACCACGGTGATCAGCGCGGATTCGGCCCGCTTGCGGCGTTCGAGCAGCCAGTCGGGAAAGTAGGTTCCCTTGCGCAACTTCGGGACTGCGACATCGATGGTGCCCACCCGGGTGTCCAGGCCGCGGTGGCGATACCCGTTGCGCTGGGCGCGGCGCCCCGGTGTGGGCTGGCCCCATTCGGCGCCCACGACGGCATCAGCATCCGCCGACAGCAGAGCGTTGATGACCGTCTGCAGCAGCGAGCGCATCAGATCCGGTGAAGCTTCGGACAGGGCCTCGCCAAGAAGGCCCGCAGGGTCGACAATATGGGGTGCGGTCATCGTGATGCTCCTCGAGGATTCTGTGGAAGGTTGACTCGAAGGATCACGCGGTGGCCGCTTTACGTCCATCACCGACACGATGACGAACCCAGCAACCGCGCTACACCACTATGCGGGACTCAACTCCTTCGCAGAAGTCAAGGCCGCGGAGCCGGCTGGCTGGCGCTTAGCCGCTGCAGCGACCACCTGGTCTGACGTAACAGCGCTCATGACTGCCGCGCAACGCTGGGGCACTGAATGGGCCACCTGCTCCGGTATGTCCATGCCCGCCTCAATCGGAAAACGGGACGCTATCGCCAACGCGAATACTCCGCACCGATTGGAGCGGGAGTACCCCGACCTTTTCGAGCGTGTAGCGCAACTTCGTGCCAGAGGGCTTACCCAGCGAGCCGCCAAACTGGTCACGGAAGCAATCGTTTCCGACGCGCGCCTTGCGATCGTCGCCGACGGTGGCCCCCGAATTCCGCCGAACTTCGACTCGGTATGGCCGGCTGCAGCAGACGGCAGAGTAGACGCTTCGGACCGCGCCCGTTTCGCCGAAGCGGTTCAGCAGCAATGGTTCAGCATCGGAATGGTGCAGCCGGGTTGGGAAGATGAACGCACTGACACCGTCTGTGCAGAGTACAGGGGGCAATGGCTTATTTGCCGGGCGCTTGAGGTGGTCCTGGGGTGGATAGCTGACGACAACTGCGGGGCAATGCAGGCGGACCTGCCGCTGGAAGACATGATCTACGCCGCAGCACATGCCTACCTCGACAGTCGGGAAACCGGCTGGATCACTGCAATTTTCGACGCTGCAGGCGGTTCATCCTGACAATGGATTCGCTGCCTCAGGAGGTAGATGGTGAAGCTTGGCGCGCCGAGCTCGCGCGGCAGCATACGTATCTGGCGAACGTCGTCGATCAAGCATGTGCCTGGACGCGCGAGTTCCACGTTCAAACTGAGGTTGAGCTGTGCGGCAACTACACCTCACTAAAGAGTTATCCCCTGCTGGACTACGCGAACAGGCTGAGACAGCTCAGCTCAGCACTAAAAAGAGTGTGCGCAATTGCTTCGCTACAGCCTCCGCCGCCGACCTGGGACCGCACGACCCTGCATGCGCCCCCGGCTATAGCGGTGCCCGGGCGAGACCCAGATTGGCGACGGGCCGATTACTCGGAAGGCGGTCGGTACCTGCTGATGCTTCAGCCCACTTCGCCACACGGATACCCGGCTACCGCTCGTGAACAGTGGAGCGCTGCCCTTCGCCTTGCGAGCCCAAGCGTCATCGAACGCGAAATCGGTGTGCCGCAACTAGTTGCGTACGGTTGGATGGCTCGATCGGAGTTCGACAAAGCATATCGGGTGGTGCACAGAGCGTTTCTCGACAGTGCGGCCGCCACGTTTGGTCGTGCGTGGGCTACCGGATCTTCCGAGGATGGAACTCGTTCAATGACCGTGCTGGTGAGTTGGATGAAGGCACTGACCGACCATGGGTGCTCCTTGGGTGATTGTGATTCCGTGCTTCGTGACATCGAGGTCGTAGACCCGCAAGCTGTCGCGGATTGCAGAGCAGTCCAGGAAGTTTGGTGCCCTCCCACGCCCTGACCTGCTCCGCCAGTTGATACAAGGCCGAATGCGAGAGTGGCGCCTGCGGCAGTCTTTGGCCTCACGGTGCTTCACTGCTCTCGGGCATGTAACCGGTGACCTCATACCCTTGGACCAATCGTGAAGATCATTGCAATGCAGGACCTCCTAGAGAACTTCGACGAAGTGCTCTTGAGCGTCGAACGAGGGGATTCATTCGAAATCCGGGCGGAGGATGGTCACGCCATCGCCCTGCTGCTGCCGATTCAGGATGAGCTCTAGGACCAAGCCGACCCACCGAGGCGAGCTGCCACACGTCGACGCTTCGCCGGTATTGACGCATCATCAGACCGGACGAAACGGTATGCGATCAACTATCTGGGCACCTGATTCCCTGCACCACAGCGCACGGTCACGACGCTGCCGCCGTGCGACCCTCGCCAGCCTTCGCGTCGGCATTCAAAACTTTCTGCTGACTCCGGTCGAAGTTCGCGTTCTCGCTGATCTGCGTAAGCGAGAGACGCGAGGGTTGCGAGGCTCGCTGAGCCACAACATCTTTGTACGGCGGATAGATTGTCCACAGCAGTACGTTCCTGCGGTTGCGCGCGCCATCATCTTCGATCACCCATCCGAGGTTGCGTAGAGCGGGTGCGTGCCTACGCAGCAGCCCAGAAACGTCGCGACCGTTCTTCGGCCAGTCCCTCGGTCGTTGCCAGTCGTCGTTGACCGGTGTGAGCAGCATCAGCAAATCACTGCCGGATTGACCAACAGCAGGTTCTAATGTCCGCGAGCGAAGCTGTTCGATAAACGGGTCGACGGACAAACTGTCCTCAGACAACTGATTGGCGCGCGACATGTACCGGCGTACGCCATTAGTCGACAAGATCTCGTCCACGGCCGCCAGCGTGCGACAGAAGTCCGCCATCCTGGGCGAGTCCTCAACTTTGATGGTATCCAACCGATGGTGAACGGAGGCAGCCAAGTCAAGTAGTCCGCCAAAAATACCTGGTAGAGCTGTTTCCCACCGCTGTCGCATCTCGGCCTCTGACTGTCGCATTCTGGGGTCGATGCGTCGCAGCTCGACGATCGCTAGCCGCTCTGCCAGATCGGGTCGGATGGCGCCGACGTCGATTCCGTTGATAATCACGCATCGACGAAACTTGATGACAGCCAGATCGGCATCGGTATATAGAGACCGTTTCACCATGGCGTCGCCTGTCGCAGCGCGGCATAAAGAGTCCGACAGCCACGGCGGGATGGCCGACAGGTTGTCCAGAGCAACGACCCACGATCCAGACGCGGCAACCGCCCATGAGTCCGCGTCCCGCGGCGCCTGACGAAAGGGGGCGGGCGAAGGATCGATGAGTTCGACCAAGCTCCGTGTCGATGTCGTTTTAGCGCTACCTTGCTCGCCAAACAGGGCTAGTACCGGATGCGGGACGTCGCACTGAACCAAAGCAGCTACTAGGAACGCGAGAAGAACTGGGCGGTCCTCAACGGCGACATTGACGAACTCCCAGAGCTTCGTCACATCCCCGCGGGAGCTTGGTGCCGGCATCGCCCCCGTCAGCTTCGTATTTCGGAGGAACCGCACCGGCGCAGTGGGAGCCATCGACCACCTTCCGTCGCAGACTTTGATTACTTGACCGTTTGGATCTCCGGTGTCGATGTAGATCGTCCCGTGGTGGTCGGCAACGCGTAGGTTCAACTTGTCGGGTGCCTGCGTGGCCGCCAGACCTTCCAAAATCAGTGTGGCGTCGGTAAGTGCTTGGCCCCCGGCGACCGCACCGGTCTCGGTGAAGTAGCGAGCGGCGAGATCTGCCCGTAGGCCAGCCCTCCCACCACGCAGGAGTATCGCGAGGTGGGGTCGACTGCGTTCGGCGCCAAAAGGTTCGCCGTCCTTTGAGACTCCGAGAACATAGCGTTCCCGGGCCATATCGACTAAGCGTGCCGCGACTGACTTCTTGTCCCCCTCCCCCCTGCCGTTCAAAGGGTTTCCTGCCCGTGGTGCTGTCGCTTATGGGCATGCTGCGCTATTCTCATGAGGAACTTCCGTGTGGCGTGATCGGGTGGTTCGAACGAAGGCCTCGGCTAGTCCCCGAGGTCTTTTTCGTGCGCAGGCACTAAGCGGCGTCGCCGCCTCCGCGGCGGGTTGCGCTCTCTCGCTCCGATATCCAGCGCAATACCTCGGCCCTCCGATAAACGACTCGGCGTCCCAAGGTGAAACTCGCCGGGCCAATATTCGAATGCCGCCAGTACCTCAGCGTCCCCATCGGAACTCCAGTGATGTCCGAAACTTCCTTCGCTCCTAGCAAATCCATCAAATTACTCCTCAGCTATGGTCGGTTCGCCTGAGCCAACAGTGACTGGTGACTTGACGGTCTGTCCACGACCACAGCCACATTCGCTTGAAGAAAAGCCTTTCAATGACTCGGGGGTCGTGACGTCTTCGGCGGGCTCATGGTCCGGCCTCCGGACAACGAAGCGGATGAGGGGAGCGGAGTACTGCGGTACTTTCAGCGTATGACGACTCGAAACGAGCGAGCGGGAATTGACGACCGCTGGCACAAACGAGTCAAGGCGCCGGACGGCGCGATGCGCACTGAGCGGTCTGCGGTATATGGCAAGGTGTCGCGATGGCGTGTCAGGTGGGTTGACGCCAGTGGAGCCGAGCGCACCAAGAGTTTCCAGCGTAAGCCGGATGCGCAGGCCTACCTAAATGGGCTGACCGCCGATGTGCAGCGCGGCGAGTATGTCGATCCGCGGAAGAGTGCGGAGACTTTCGGATCGGTGGCCGAGCAGTGGTTCGCCACCAAACAGCACCGCAAGCCGAAAACCGTTGCCGGATATCGCTCGTTGCTCGACACTGTGGTGCTGCCGAAGTGGGAAAGTGTTCAGCTGAAAAGAATTAATTACGAATCATATTCAACGTGGCTAGGGGCGCTGTCAGTCGACGGCGGGCAACGCGGAACCGGCCTGTCGGCAAGTCGGATCACCCAAGCTCATCAGCTGGTAGGCGCTGTCCTGAAGTACGCCCAACGGACTGGCAAGGTGGCGAAGAACGTCGCGTTCGAGATCAAGCGGGACGAAGATCTTCCCGAGCAAGGCGAGCGTGAGCGGCGCTATCTGACCCATGCCGAGCTGCTAATGCTGGCGAAGGCTGCTGATCGGTTCGAGACGCTGACGCTCGTTCTCGGGTACTGCGGACTGAGGTTCGGCGAAGCCGTTGCGTTGCGCCGCCGGCATGTGGGGGATCGGATGCTGACGGTGCGCTCGTCCGCAACAGCCGTCACCGGTAAGGGCATCGTGGAGTCAACGACTAAGACGAAGCGGGATCGTCACGTGCCTGTGCCCGAACCGGTTTGGAAAAAGCTAAAGGCCGAGCTGCCCGCCGACCCCAACGCGCTGGTCTTTCCCAGCCGAAAGGGCGGGTTCCTTCCACTTGGCGAATACCGCTGGGCGTTCGACAACGCGTGTGCTGATATCGGCATCGACGGGCTGGTACCGCACGGGCTGAGACACACCACGGCGTCACTGGCGATCAGTGCAGGCGCTAACGTCAAGGTCGTGCAGAGACTGCTTGGGCACGCGACCGCCGCGATGACGCTCGACCGCTACGGCCATCTTCTCAATGACGATTTGAGCGGTGTGGCGGACGCCCTGGGGAAGGCTATCGACAGCACTGCGGTATTACTGCGGTATTCAGAGCATCGTGACGAGGCGGAAAGGGCCTAAATTAGGCTCTGAACTGCAACGCCCCCATAGCCCAATTGGCAGAGGCAGCGGACTTAAAATCCGCACAGTGTCGGTTCGAGTCCGACTGGGGGCACCGGGGTTCTTGCACGTAGGGCCGCTTGCGGCTCGAACATCCGAGCGGTCGCTGTCGTTGGCCGCTGTCTGCGTCAGCACCGCGTCGGCGAGAAACTCGACCAATACCTAGACTACGAGAATGCGCGTGCCTCGCGGTATCGCAGAGTTCAACAGGCGAGTCACCAATCCGGCGGCTCGCACGATTACACCGTGGCTTCCGAATCTCGGGACGCTCGAGCACGTCGGACGGAAGTCGGGTAAGCGCTATCGAACGCCCCTCCTGGTATTCAAGACCCATGATGGCTACGCCATCCTCATCGGCTACGGCCTACAGACGGACTGGTTGAAGAACGTGCTGGCCGGCGGACCGACGGTGCTGCGCAAGCGTGGACGGACTGTCGTGCTCGTCAACCCACGGGTGGTGAGCAAGGCCGAGGCCGCGGCCCTTGTCCTACCGCGTTCTCGCCTGCTTTACCGAGCGTTTCCCTACAACGAGGCAGCCGTGCTGCTGACGAATGTGGGCTCGTCGAGTTGACCTCTGTACCGCACCGGACTTTGAGCCGAGGAAGCGGCCTCAATCCGCACTGTCGGTTCGAGTCCGACTGTGGCGCCGGTTTTGATGAGCTCTACATCAGCTCCGGTGCCGGCTGGGTGGATAACGACCTGACGGCACTCACCTAGCACGCAGGTGAGAGACGAGTCCGCGGTTGCCGGCTGCGTGCCGTGAATCGACAAACCGGCGCCATCGTTCACAAGAGCATGACAACGCTGCGGACTGGGTTGCCTACCGTCGACTATTTCAGCGTCGACGATCCAGAGGAGGCGCACCGCATCATTGCCGCGGCGCGGGATCGTGGACCGGTCGCGCTCGGCCCACGCGGGCTCGAGATCCTGTCCTATGACCTCGTGCGTAACGTGCTGCGCGACAGTCGTTTCGCCACCCCGCTGGGCCTGGGGCTCGCCGAGCAGGGCATCACCTCGGGCCCGGTCTGGGATCGCGTCGTCACCAGCCTGCTCGGGCTCGAAGGCGAGGATCATCACCGGCTGCGCCGGCTGGTGAGCAAGGCCTTCACCCCGAGGGCCTCCGCGCGACTTCGTCAGACGTGCGTTCAGGTCATCAGCGATCTCGTCGACCCGCACACCGCGGCCGGCACCGTCGACATCGTCGCCGACATCGCACGGCCCTACCCGATCCCGATCATCTGCGCGCTCCTCGGCACGCCGGCGCGGGACTGGCGCCGGATCTCGGAATGGGCCGACGACATCTTCAAAGTCTTCAACTGGAACGTCGCCGAAGACGCCGACGACATCGAGCGGGCGTGGCGCGAGCTCGACAACTACCACGACGTACTGGTCCAGTCCCGCCGCGACAACCTCACCGATGACCTGTTGTCCGACCTCATACGGGCCGAGGCCGACGGTGACCGGCTCACCCACGACGAGCTGCTGAAGTTGGCCGCCGGACTTCTGACGGCGGGCACCGACACAACACGCAACCAGCTCGCCGCTGCCGTCGGCGTGCTGTGCGACCATCCCGACCAGTGGGAGCTGTTGGCCGCGCACCCGGAACTCATCCCGCCCGCCGTCGAGGAGCTGATGCGGTTGCGCCCGGTGACCTTCAGCGCCCTGCGCAGCCCTCGGGAGGACGTCGAGCTCGGCGGCGTGCGGCTACGCGCAGGCGAGATGATCATCGTGAACACTGCGGCCGCGAACCGGGACCCCGCGGTGTTCGACGACCCCGACCGGCTCGACGTCACGCGTGACGGTGCCGCGCCGATGCTCACTTTCGGCGGCGGTGTCCACTACTGCCTCGGCGCCCACCTGGCTCGGATCGAACTCGTGGAGGCGCTCACCGTGATCACCCAGCGGATGCCGAACCCGCGTCGCACCGCCCCAGAACGCTGGAAACCGCTCGTCGGCATCAGCGGTCCGGTGTCGTTGCCGATCGCCTTCGACCCGGGGCCTTGATCACCCAGTCACGACTGCACGGCGGTTCGATACGGCGGTCCGAGAAACCGGCGCACCATCTCGGTCTCGGCCTCGGGGTCTTTGAGCGGCCAGTACCACAGCGCCAGGAATGCCCGGATCAACCATTGGGCGGCCAGGGGATCGGGCGTGGCCAGCCCGACCATCTCCGTGGCGAACCGCGCGACGATCGGCGAGTCGATAAGCCAGTCGTCGCCGGGGTGTGACGCCATCGAGCGCATGATCTGCGCAAGGGGGTCAGCGCGCATGCGCTGCAGGGCAACGGTAGTGGCCGTGACGATCCGGTCCGAACCTGTCAGGCCGGAGATCGCCTCCCGAACGGAGTCGAGGATGCGTTCGGCTTGACGGCTCATCACGACCTCGCGGATCGCGGTCTTGCCGCCGGCGTGCCGGTAGATCGTCGCCGGTGAGCAGTGCACGGTCGCGGCCAATGCGTCGATGCTGAACGCGTCGTAGCCCTCACGAGACATCAACTCGGCGGCCGCGGCGTAGATCCGTTCCGCGGCTGCGCTGTGCCGGTCCCGTCCCACCAGCCAGTCGCCGGTCGCCATCGGTCAGGCGTCCCGTCGCCGCGAATTCACGAATCACTTTTATCACCATGAGAAGAACGGCGACCGATTTCTCACCGAATGCGCTGGTCTTCTCCGTCGACTGAGAAGGCGCCGGGCGTGCTCACGCCCAACCGGTTCTCGACTTCGCTGAGCACCGTTGACCAGGTAATAGCCCGCCCTCACCCTGGGCGCATGACGCTGTTGGAGCATGCGAGCGACTTCTTCGGAACCGACGCGCTGCAGGATCCCTATCAGCTCTACAGCCGGATGCACGATCGCGCATCGGTGCACCGCATCGGTGAGTCCGGCTTTTACGCGGTGTGCGGCTGGGAGGCCGTCATGGACGCCGTCCACCGGGTCGAGGACTTCTCGTCGAACCTCACCGCGACGATGGTGTACCACGACGACGGCACCGTCACCCCGTTCGAAATGGGGACCCTCGGTGGCCCACAACATGCACTGGCCACCGCCGACGACCCATTGCACGACACACACCGCAAGCTGCTGGTGCCCCATCTGTCCGCGAGGCGAATCCGGGTCATCGAAGAGTTCGCCGAAGTCACCGCCAACCGACTGTGGTCCGCAGGTCTGGCTGACGGGCGGATCGAGTGGATGGGCGCCGTGGCCGATCGGCTTCCCATGATGGTCGTTGCCCGCTTGCTCGGGCTACCGGAGGAAGACGTCGACAGGCTGATCCGACTGGGCTACGCCACCACGACCTTGCTCGACGGCGTGGTCAGCTCAGTCCAGCTCGAAACCGCGGGCACGGCTGCGATGGAGCTGGCCGGGTACGTGATGGAACACTTCGCCAAAGCCGGAGAAAGCCCTCGGCCGGGCCTCATCGGGGACCTCGCCGCCCGCTATGCGTCGGGTGAACTCGAACAGCTTCCAGCGCTCGGCATCATGCTGACCTTGTTCAGTGCGGCAGGCGAATCGACCGCTTCCCTGTTGGGAAGCGCCGCGTGGGTCATGGTGCAACACAGGGACATTCAACAACAGGTCCGTGCCAATCCCGAGCTGTTGGCTGTGTTCATCGAAGAGACGTTGCGCTATGAGTCGCCGTTTCGTGGTCACTACCGGCACGTCGTGCGAGACGCCACGCTGGCCGGGGTCGACGTGCCCGCCGGTTCCCGTCTGCTGCTGATGTGGGGAGCAGCGAACCGCGACCCCCAACAGTTCGACACACCGAACGAGTTCCGCCTCGACCGCAGCAACGGTAAGGGCCATCTCGCCTTCGGTAGAGGCGCGCACTTCTGCGTCGGGGCTGCACTGGCTCGCCTGGAGGCGAGGATCGCCTTGCGCACGCTGCTGGAACGGACAACCTGGATCGAGGCCGCTGACATAGGACAGTGGCTGCCCAGCATCCTGGTTCGCCGACTCGAACGACTGGAACTCAAGATCTCCTGACCGCGGCAGCCTCATCACCATCCCCCTCCCCGCCTGAACCCGAGAGCGATGCAAAACTCCAAAACTATTGGTACGCGCAGCCTTACCCGTCGATGAACGCGTAGCCTCCCCGAGGCGACTGTTCCATGGAGAGGGTAGCTAGGCAGCCTAGCAACCGCTACGGCAACGCCCGTACCTCCGGTTCGGATGGTCCGTCGCGTTTTGCCGTGGGACGTCGAGGGCACACAACCGGGTAGCGGTATGTGCCGCACCAACGCGACGGATCGAGAACATGACCATGCACCGTCTCGACAACAAGCGGGTCGTCATCACCGGCGCGGCCAGCGGCATCGGCCGTGCGGCGGCCGCGCTCATGGTCGGCGAGGGCGCACGGGTGCTCATCGCCGATCTGGACGCCGGTGCCGCCGCCTCGGCCGCCGACGAGTTCGGCGACAACGCGGTCGGCATCCGGGTGGACGTGCTGGACGAGGGGTCGGTCGCCGCCATGATCGATCGCGCCGTCGCCGAGTTCGGCGGCATCGACGTGCTGTGCAACCACGTCGGCGGCAGCAACCCGCGCAAGGACCTCGACCTGTTGCGCCTCGATCTCGCCGAATGGGACCGCACCATGGCGCTCAACGCGCGCAGCACCGTCGTCGCCTCCCGGCTGGCGTTACCCCACATGATCGCCGAGGGCGGCGGCTCCATCATCAACACCGTCTCCGTCGCCGGATTGGCCGGCGACACCCTGCAGTGCGCCTACGGCGCCGCCAAGGCCGCCGTCATCCGCCTCACCCAGTACATCGCCACCCAGTACGGGCGAAACAACGTGCGCTGCAACGCCATCGCCCCCGGCGCGATCATGACGCCCGCGCTGCGCGACAACCTGCCCGCCGAGACGATCGCCGACATCCGCGGCCACAACGCGCTCGACCTGATCGGCGACCCCGACGACATCGGCTGGGCCATGGTCTACCTCGCCTCCGACGAGTCCCGCTACATGACCGGCCAGACCCTCGTGCTCGACGGCGGCCTCACGGCGCAGAGCCCGATCGCCGCCAGCCGCCGGACACTGCTCGATGACTGACCGGGCCAGGCGCTGGCTCGTCGGGGCGGCTGCGGCTGCCCTGCTCGCCGGCTGCACCCCCGCGGCCGAACCCGAATTGCGAGCCGGGCAGCTGCTCACCGCCGAGCCCTTGACCACCGCCGCCGCGCTGCCCAGTGGTGACACCCGGCTGATCACCTATGTCTCCGACGACTCGCGCGGCCGGCCCATCGTGGTGTCGGGCACGGTGTCGGTGCCGAAGGGGGAACCCCCGGACGGCGGCTGGCCCGTCGTCAGCTGGGCGCACGGCACCACCGGCTACGCCGACACCTGTGCCCCCTCGGCGGACACCGCCGACGGACTCGTCCACGACTACGTCGGCCTGGTCAACCGCATGCTCGATACGTGGGTGGCGCGCGGCTACGCCGTCGTCCAGACCGACTACCAGGGGCTTGGCACCCCCGGTGGACATCCCTACGTCGACGGCGTCAGCGAAGCCAACACGGTGGCCGACATCGTCCGGGCGGCACGGGGTCTCGATTCCTCGATCGGCACCGAGTGGGTGGCCATCGGCCACAGCCAGGGCGGCCAGGCCGTGCTGTTCACCGCGGCCGCCGAGCAGCGCGACCCCGCCCTGTCGCTGCTGGGTGTGGTGTCGATGGCGCCCGGCGGCGTGGGGCTGAACCAGGCCGTCGACCTGATCCGCGCCGGTCGCCCCGAAGCCACTGCGGCCCAGCGGTTCCTGCCATTGTTGGTGCTCGGCGGGGCGGTGGTCGATCCGTCGATCGATCCGGACCAGATCTTCACCGACCAGGCGCGCTCGTTGCTGACCACGGCACGCACCGCATGCGTCGCCCAGGTCAACGCCGTCCCACCCGTTCCGCCTGGACAGGTGTTCGCACCCGACGCGGAGCTGGGCGCACTGCGCGCCTACCTCGACCGTCAGGATCCTATCCGCCTCTCACCCCGCGTGCCCGTCATGCTGGTCCAGGGGACCGCCGATGCCGCGGTGTCGCCGGCCGGGGTGGACGAGCTCGCGAAAGCCATGTGCGCCAAGGATGCTGCGCTCGACTACCGGGTGTACGACGGCCACGACCACCGCGGCGTCATCGCCGCCTCACTCCCGGACGTGGAGCGGTTCGTGGACACCGTCAGGGCGGGCGGGTCGACCGGCACCTGTCCGCGGTGACCCGGCGCAGCGGCACGGCACCCGCGGTGAGGTTGGTCAGTCGCACAGAGCGGCACCACTGAGCGAGTCCAGGATGTCGAAGTCGTAGCCTGCGGCGGTGGCGATGTAGACCTGCTGGTCAAGGTGGTTGTCGCGCATGTTCATCGGTCCGCGAGGGCTGTCGAAGCCGACATGCTGTGCGGAGGCCATCAGCTCGCCGATCGCCGGGGTGCGGGCCCGGTCGAACAGCGCCTCCAAGGTGAGCAGCCCTTCGTAGCAGGACTCGGCCATCGCGTTCAGCGGCGGTGCGTCGGCGCCGTAGGAGGTGATGTAGCGACCCATGAGATCCATCGCGCCCGCGGTGGCAAGCGAATTGAAGTACGCGGCGGCGACATACAGGTTCTCGGTCGAGCCGGCGCCGCTGGCCAGGAGCATGTTCTCCTCCATCAGCGGGCTGAACCGGGCCATCCGGTCATGTCCGCCGCACTGGGCGAACTCCCGGTTGAACAGCACCGCGTCGTGGCCGACCAACAGCATCAGGACGGCCTGGGCGCCCGAATCGATCGCCTGCTGCACCGGTGCCCGGAAATCGGCCGATCCGTACGGGACGTAGATCTCCTGCTTCAGGTCCAGCCGCAGCTCGCGGCAGTACGCCCGGGCCGCGGCTGCCGACGCGCGCGGCCAGACGTAGTCGTCGCCGACGAGGCACCACGACCGGATCCCGAAATGGTCACGGAGCCACGCCAGCGCGGGCGCGATCTGGATACGCGGCGTCTCGCCGGTGCAGAACACGCCTGGCGTGTGTTCGCCGCCCTCGTACAGCGACGTGTACACGTAGGGGATCTGGTCCCTGACGATCGGGGACAGGATGTTGCGCACGGCGGAGATATGCCACCCGGTCACCGCATCCAGGCCCCGGCGAAGCCGGTCGGCGACCGTTCGGGCGACCGCCGCGCCGGACGCCCCGCCGTCGAGCACCTCGATGGTGACTTCGCGTCCGTGCAACCCGCCGCGATCGTTGACCTCTCTTGTGGCGAGCTCGGCGACCGCCTCGCACGAGGGCGCGAAGATCCCGGCCGGCCCCTGCAGTGGGATCACCAGCCCGACGCGGAACTCACCTTCGTGCTTCTGCACCCCAGATCACCGTCGATCGCGTGTATCCTGCGCGTGGATGCTTTCTATCAGAAATAATCCATCCTGAACAGACCCGGGATGTAGCGAGGAGACGCTCACGATGGCCGCCGGACAGCAGCCCCGCACCAATCTGCTGCTGCCCCTCGCGCGCCTGACCCAGCACGCGGAGTCGGCCATCTCCCGCGTGCTGGCCGACTCGGCCCTCAAGCTCGAGGACTGGCGTGTGCTCGACGAACTGGCCGCCCGCCGTACCGTGCCCATGACGGACCTGGCGCAGGCCACCCTGATCACCGGTCCCACTCTCACCCGCACCGTGGATCGCCTTGTCTCCCAAGGACTGATGTACCGGACCGCCGATCTGCAGGACCGCCGCCGCGTCTTGGTCGGCCTGAGTCCCCGGGGGCGGACCCTGCGCAGTCGACTGGCCGGAGCCGTCGCCGATGCCGAGCGAGTGGCCTTCGAGTCGTGGGGGCTCGACGTCGACCAACTGCGCGAACTCGTCGAAAGACCTCAGGCCTGACCTCCTGACGTCGAACTGCCGCGGCAGCCAGGCGTCGGCGCCGACCCATTGACATTTAGTTTCATCTGAATATATTTCATCTAGATGAAATGAGGTGTCATGCCGACCTACTCCTTCCGCTGTTCGGACTGCGGCTCCTTCGACGTCACCTGTGCCATCGCCGATGTCGTGGCGGCGCCGCTCTGCCCTGGCTGCGGCGTGCCGGCGCGACGCGTGTTCGGTTCGCCGCCGCTGACCACCTTCAGCGCCGGTCAACACCGGCTCGCCGACCTCGCGTCGGCCAGTGCGGAACATCCCGCCGTCACCACCGAGATCCCGGCGGCCCTCGGTCGTCCCCGGCCGCCCCGCCGCGATCCGCGGCTGCCCGCCCTGCCCCGGTGGTAGTCCGATGGGCGGCGTCGGGCTGTTGTACGTGGGAGCTGTTCTGATCATCGACGGCCTGATGCTGCTCGGTCGCATCAGCCCGCAGGGCGCGACGCCGCTGAACTTCTTCGTCGGGGCGCTGCAGGTGGTGACGCCCACGGTGTTGATCGTTCAGTCCGGCGGCGATCCTGCGGTCATCTTCGGCGCCTCGGGGCTCTATCTGTTCGGCTTCACATATCTGTGGGTGGCCGTCAACAACACCACCGGGTGGGGCGGTGAAGGTCTGGGCTGGTTCTCGCTGTTCGTCGCATTCGCCGCGATCGGCTACGCCTGGCACGCGTTCGCGAAGGAAGCCGATCCGGCGTTCGGTGTGATCTGGCTGCTGTGGGCCGTGCTGTGGTTCCTGTTGTTCCTCCTGCTCGGTCTGGATCGTGCCGCGCTGGGCCCGGCGGTCGGAGTCGTCGCCGTCGTCGACGGGGTGGTGACCGCTGCGGTCCCGGCGTTTCTGATCGTGGCCGGCCAATGGCAGACCGGGGCCGTCCCCGCCGTGACCATCGCGGTGATCGGCGTTGCCGCAATAGTTCTCGCGATACCTCTCGGCCGCCGACTCGGCGTGCCCAGGTCCGATGCCCCGTCCTCGGTCGCGCCCGCGGCCACCACCTCACCGAAAAAGGAGTCGTCGCATGCCCGAAGTCGTGTTCAGCGTTGATCAGTCCAAGTCGATGCGGGATCAGGCGGTCCCCGGCCACAACCGCTGGCATCCGGACGTCCCGGCGGCGGCGACGGTCAAACCGGGCAGCGAGTTCCGGATCGAGTGCAAGGAGTGGACCGACGGCCAGATCGGCAACAACGACTCGGCCAACGACGTCCGCGATGTCGACCTGGCTCCCTGCCACATGCTTTCGGGACCGATCGCCGTCGAGGGCGCCGAGCCCGGAGACCTGCTGGTGGTCGACATCCTCGACCTCGGGCCGGTGCCGCAGACCAACGGCCCGAACTGCGGTGAGGGCTGGGGATACTCCGGCATCTTCGCCAAGGTCAACGGCGGCGGCTTCCTCACCGACTACTATCCCGATGCCTACAAGGCGATCTGGGATTTCCACGGCCAGCAGTGCACCTCGCGGCACGTGCCCGGCGTCCGCTACACCGGTATCACCCACCCCGGCCTGTTCGGCACCGCGCCGTCCCCGGATCTGCTCGCGAAGTGGAACGAACGCGAACGGGCGCTGATCTCCACCGATCCCGACCGGGTGCCGCCGCTGGCCTTGCCGCCACTGGCGGACGGAACGCTGGGTGGTACCGCCTCCGGCGACCTGCTGAGGGCGATCGGAGCCGACGGTACCCGCACCGTCCCCGCCAGGGAGAACGGTGGCAATCACGACATCAAGAACTTCACCAGGGGGAGCCGGATCTTCTATCCGGTCTTCGTCGACGGCGCGATGCTCTCGGGCGGCGACCTGCACTTCTCTCAGGGCGACGGTGAGATCAACTTCTGTGGCGCCATCGAGATGGGCGGCTACATCGACATGCACGTCGAACTGATCAAGGGCGGGATGCAGACGTACGGCATCACCACCAACCCGGTGTTCATGCCGGGCCGGGTCGAGCCGCTCTATTCCGAATGGCTGACCTTCATCGGGGTGTCGGTGGATCACGCCGAAAACCGCAACGCCTACATGGACGCCACGCTCGCGTACCGCAATGCCTGCCTGAACGCGATCGCCTACCTGGACAAGTGGGGCTACACCGGGGAGCAGGCGTATCTGATCCTGGGCACGTCCCCGATCGAGGGGCGGATCGGCGGTGTGGTCGACATCCCGAACGCGTGCTGCTCGGTGTTCCTGCCGACCGAGATCTTCGACTTCGACATCCGGCCCGGTGGCGATGGTCCGCAGAAGGTCGACCGCGGCCAGGTGGCGGTCACGTCCTGAGCGGTGTCAACTGCCGAATCGCACCAGCGACATCGGATCCAGGACCGGCCGCTTACGGGACTCCGCGATGAAGTCGGCCATGAGGTCGCCGCACGTCATCGCGTAGCCGACTCCGAGCATGCCGTGGCCGGTCGAGACATAGGTGTTCGTGACGTCCGGGATCCGGTCCATGATCGGCAGGCCGTCGGGTGTCATCGGCCGTAGACCGGCCCACACCTGCTGCGGTGGGGTGTGGGCCGGCCACGTCACGTACCGGCGCGTCACCGCGATCATCGCGTCCACCATCGACTGGTTGATCGACAGGTCTTCGGCGCCGAACTCGAGACCGCCGACCACCCGGTACCCGCCCTCGAGCGGTGTGACGCCGACCTTCGTCGTCGACAGATACATCGGACGCCGAGGCGCCTGCTCCGTCGCGACGAAGAAGCTGTATCCCTTACCGCCCCGAAGGGGGAGGCGGATGCGCAGCGGCCGCAACAGTTCTCGGGACTGCAGGCCGCCGGCGACCAGGACGCTGTCCGTCTCGAACGAACCCTGTGACGTCACCACCTGACGCACCCGGCCGTCGCGCACGGTGAGCCGCTTCACCTGGGCGCCGGTGGTGATCTGCACACCACGGGAGCGGAGGTACTCAGCCAGTGCCGACGTGAAAACCCCAGGGTCGACGTGCATCTCGGAGGGCAGCAGGAACCCGGCGCGGGCGTACTCGGTCAGCGCCGGTTCCAGCGCATGCAGTCGGTCGGCGTCGAGGATGTCGTCCGGAACGTCGAAACCGTACTCCTTCATCAACGAAAGCGCGGCGAGTTCCTGCCGGGCAGCCTCGGGGGAGGGGCAGGCGCGCAGATTGCCGGCCTGCTGAAGCGAGACGTCGATGCCCAGCCGGCTGAGCTCTCCGTACGAGGCCAGCATGTGCTGCGACAGTGCGGCGAGGCGTCGCGTGCCCCTCTCCCACGCGGGGCGGGTGCAGTGACGGGCGAACTGCGCCATCCACAGCAGCAGCGACGGCGACCGGTCGGGGCGCAACGACACGGCGGCGTCGGACCTGAAGGTGTCCGTCAGGCCGACCCTGGGAATTCCCGGGCCCGGCGTCGGGCCACTGAGGACGGGGCTGATCCAGCCACCGTTGCCCCAGGAGGCGCCCTTGCCAGGCTCACCGGCATCGAGCACGTGGACGTCGAGCCCCCGCTTGGCGAGGTGGTAGGCCGCAGCCAACCCGATGGCTCCGGCACCGACCACCAAGACGGACCTGGGTTGCTGCGTCACGCGATCGATCCTCGTTCGGTACCGGCGATTCGTCCAAGACATAGATCGTCTCAGACCTAGACCTGACAGGTATCGTTCGCGGGATGGAATTGCGCCAGCTCGAGTACTTCGTGGCGGTGGCCGACACGCTCAACTTCACCCGGGCGGCGAGCCTCACCCACGTGTCGCAATCGCCGCTCAGTCGTCAGATCAAGCTGCTGGAAATGGAATTGGGTGTCACGCTTTTCACGCGGACATCGCGCAGCGTCACCCTCACCCCGGCGGGCCGGTCCCTCGCCGAGGAAGCGCGCCGGGTGCTGGCCGGCACCCGGCAGCTCAAGGCGCTGGCCGACTCGGCCGCACGCGGCCGGCTCGCACCACCCCTGCGTGTCTCGGCGGTGGCGACCGCGTTCATGTCCACCGTGCCGGACATCATCGCCGGGCTGCGGGACACGCGCCCGGGTATCGCGGTGTCGGTGACCTGCAAGGACATCGCCGACATCGAGGCAGACCTGGCGGCGAGCGCCATCGACGTCGGATTCACCCGCGCGTTCCGCCCCAGCCCCGCGTTCGACTCACGCGTCCTGAAGAAGGAGCCGTTGGTCGCGGCGGTGAGCAGCCACGGAAAGTGGGCGCATCGGGCCCAACTGCGCGTGCGTGACCTGGCCGACGAACGCCTGGCGCTGGTCTCCCGGGAGGTGGCTCCGGAGTACGTCGACACGATCATCGCGGTGTGCCGCAACAGCGGTTTCAGCCCGCGGATCGCCTTCCAGGGATCGGATTACCTCGGCCAGCTCGGCGTCGCCAGCAGCGGTTTCGCCGTCGCCATCGTGCCGGCGCCGTTGCGCGACATGAAGTTCCCCGGAGTGTCGTTCGTCGACATCGTGAGTCCGGTGTTGGAGACGGCGCTCTTCCTGTCGCAGAACAGGGCCCGTCCGTGCCCCTATTTCGACGAGATCAGCGACCTCGCTACGGCGCTGCCCGCCACCCGAAACCCTCGGTCTCGGTCAGCCCGAGCGCGGTCAGCTCCCGTTCCACAGCGTTGACCTCGGCCGCGTCCGGGGCGGACACCGGAGGACGGACAGGCCCGAGGTCGCGGCCGAGGATTGTGCACGCCGCCTTGACCCGGCCCGGATATCCGGGCCGGAGCAGGTGCCACAGCGCCGACATCTTCCGTTGGAGCGGCAGCGCCGCCACGACATCGCCCGCCTCCACGGCGGCCGACAGGGCGGCCACCAGCCGGGGCGCGACCAGACCGAGCGCCGAAAAGCAACCGGCGCCCCCGAGGACCGCCATCGGCAGCGCGTACTCGACACCCGCGAAGACGGAGAAGTCGGGTCGACGGTCGGCGACGATCCGGCACAGTTCGGTCAGGTACTGCAGGTCGAAGTCGCCGGACTTGATGCCCCCGGCGGTGGGAAGCGCATCCAGCAGTGCGGCAAAGGAGTCCAGCGTCAAGTCACCGGGGTACACGTACGGAATCAACGGCACGTCAACGGCTTCGGCGATCGCGGCGAAGTGGTCGATCAGGGCGCCATCGGTCGGCTGCCAGTAGTACGGGGATGCGGACACCACCGCCGCGGCCCCGGCGGCCGCCGCGGTCTGGGCATGCTCCACCGACTGCCGGGTGGCGGACGAGGACACGTGCGCCACCACGGGGACCCGGCCGTCGGCGACCTCGACGGTGAGCCGCATGAGCAGATCGCGTTCTCCCGCAGACAGACTCGGTGACTCACCGGCATGCAACCCGGGCGACAGCGCGGGAACACCCTGTCCGATGAGGAAGTCGATCTGCTGAGCGAACCGATCGTCGTCCACGAACGCCAGGTCGGAGGTGAAGGGGGTCAACGGCGCGCACAGCACGCCCTTCCACATACCGGGTGCGTCGAACAATCCCATGTGCGTCACCGCCTTGCTGTGTTGTGCCAAAGGTGTCGGTCGTGATCGGAGGCGCCAGCGTAAGGGGGACCGCGCCCGTACTTCCACCAGTGACCGCAGACCCTCGGTAGGTCTCGAAACCATTCCTTGACACCGCGGAATCAGGCTGGCAGGGTGTCCGCGGTCACAGCCCGTCCGCGTTCGACGCCGAGACGGGCAACCCTCAGGAGAACGGGTGCTGAGCGCTCGTCGCGGCGGCGCTGAGGTCCGATCGCCTGAGCTGGTGGACCGGCGGGTCGGGTAGCACCACGCGTCGGCTGATCGCCAACTGGGCGTCGACGTGCACCAGCTCACCGGGTTCGAGGAGGTGCCACCGCTCGTCGTCCATCGCCTCGCTGGCGAAGACCACCGACGGTGAGGTGTCCAGGTGTGCGCTGCCCGCGCGGATCCGCTTGCTGCGCAGAGAGAATCGTCCGTGGCCGCCGCCGGTGCGGTCGAGCAGGTACAGCTCGTGGGTGTCGGGATAGCGCAGCGCCCACAGGTCGGTGGCGGTGGCCAGCAGCACGTTGACGGCGTAGATCGGCACGTTCGCGGCCAACCACCGCAGCGCCTCGACCAACCCGGCGCCGACATCGCCGTCGTGACGCCGGACCGACGCTGTGATCAGCGCGAAGACCCGCTCGGAATCGGTGTCGCCGCGCACCAGGTGGGTGACCCCGAGTTCGGCGAGCCGGGCGTCGAGCGCATCGAGACCCTCGACCACGCCGTTGTGGGCGAAGATCCGCCCGTCCTGCAGGAAGGGATGGGTGTTCGCATCGGCGGCCGCGCCGGTGGTCGCGTAACGGACGTGCGCGATGAACGTCGTCCCGGTCATCTCGCGCGCTTCGGTCGCGAAGTCGAGGTCCTGCCAGGCGGCGATCGGCTGCTTGCGCACCACCGGGTTCCCGTCGGCGTCGAACAGTCCCAGCCCGGTGCCGTCCGGGTTGCGCCTGCTCTGTTCGGCCAAGCTGTCCGGGGCGTCCAGCAGCCAGAACGTCGCGACCACGGGGTGACCGGAGTGCAGCCCGAAGAGACGGCACATCAGCGCACCGCCGCAGCCGTCGGCAGCAGTCGCTTCCGCCCCTGCGAACCCACCATGGTGCCTGTCTACTCTTCGCGCCGCGCCTGGACCGGCGAACCCCGAAACCGGCTCCGAGGTCCGCGCAGGCCTCAGCGGGCGGTGATCGGTGCGACGGGGAAGTCGAAGTAGGTCTCGGGATACGGTTCGGGTTCGAAGGTGTAGTGCCACCACTCCTTCTCGTAGTTCACCAGCCCCTGCTCCTCGAGTCCCTCCTCGAGAAGCAGCCGGTTCCGCAGCTGCTCACCCTGCACCCGCGGATCGAGCGTGTGCGCCAGCGTGTCGAAGCAGTCGTAGCCGGTGCCCATGTCGAGGGAGTGGTCGACGAACCGTTGTTCCTTCGGTGCCCCACAGTCCACCAGCGGCTGACCCGGCACGTACGCCGGCTCCGGCCCGGCGGCCAGCGGCAGGGCCACGAGGGTGAGATCGACCGTGCTGCCGCGGCTGTGGCCCGAGCTGTCGGCGATGTAGCCGTCGGCGAACAGCTGTGACTTGTCGACGCGCGGATAGACGAACTCCTGCTGCGCGCGGCGCAGCGCCTCGGCCGCCGGACGGGTCAGCAGGCAGAGCGGCGCTTGGTATCCGTCGACCGGGTCGCCGGTGAAGTTGTGCGGCGTGAGGTACGGGATGTCCAGCAGGATCGACGGGTCGATTTCGCTCAGCGAGACGACGTCCGGTGGCACAACCGTTTCCGGCTGTGCGGACGCCACGGGTGCGGTGACGACGGAAGCGAGCACCGCTACGGCGGCGAGCTCGGCAAGTCTCAGTGCGGTCGACATCTGCTCATTCGATCACTTCCCGATGTGTCACGTCGGCGATCGGCACGTAATGCGCTGTGACCGTGCGGATGTGGCGCAGGGCTTCGACGAGCGCTCGGAGGTCCGGCGTCCCCAGCGCCAGACGCAGGGCGTTGGGTGCCGCGGTCGTCGTCGCGAAGGCGTCCGCGGTGGACACCAGAACCCCCGCCTCGGCGAGCCGGCGGGCGACGATGTCGCTTCGGGCCTCTTCGGGAAGTGACATCCATCCGGTGTAGGACCGTGGGTGCGCGTGGTAGTCGAGCCCCGCCAGTTCGGTGCGGGCGATGCTCTGCCGGTTCTGGGCGTCCTCACGGCGGAGCTTCTCGAGGTGGTCCACGGTGCCGTCGGCCAGCCAGCGGCCGGCCAGTGCGGCGGCGATGGTCGACGTGCCCCAACTGGACGTGCGCAACTCCCGGATCAACGACGGGCGGTGGCTTTCGGGTGTCACGACATAGCCGAATCGCAGACCGGGCGCCAGGTTCTTCGACATCGATCCCACGTAGAACGTCCGCTCGGGCGCCAGCGCCTGGATCGGCGAAGACGACGGTTCCAGGAACGCGTACACGGCGTCTTCGATGACGACGAGGTCGTGGGCACGCGCCAGCGCGGCGATGCGCGCACGCGCCTCGGCATCCAGGACGAAGCCGAGCGGATTGTGCAGTGTGGGAATGCAGTACAACGCGGACACCGGGCGGTGGGCGCACAGCCACGAGAGTCGATCGAGATCCATCCCGGAGGTGTCGACGGGGATCGGCACGAGGTGCAGACGTCTGGCCTGCGCCGCGAGTTTGACACCGGGGTAGGTGAGGGCGTCGACGGCGACGACGGATCCGGGAGCCGTCACCGCGCCCAGCACGGCGTCGAGACCCTGCTGGCCGCCGGCCGTCAATGCCACATCGTCGGGCGGGACGTCGATTCCATGGCCGAGCAGATAGGTGGCCACGGCCGCCCGGACACGCGTGCGGCCACCCGGGGGTTCCTGCATCAGCAGAGCCGACAGGTCGCCCTCATCGGCGAGTGCGCGCAGCGCGGACCGCAGCTGTTCGCCCTGCACCGGTGCGAGCGGCTGGTTGAACGACAGATCGGCGATGCGCACCGCGGAGGTCCGCCGCCGCGGCTCCAGACCGGAGAAGCCGCCGAGATCGCGGACGTAGGTCCCGCGGCCCGGCTCGCCGACCACCAGCCCGGCCTCCGCCAGCAGCCGGTACACCTTGGTGGCCGTCGCCACCGCGATGCCGTGCTGCGCGGCCAGGGCGCGGTGGGTGGGCAGACGCGTCCCCGCGGGCAGCGCGCCGGAACGGATCCGCTCGGCGATCGCATCGGCGACGGCGGCGTGACGGTGCACCTTCAACGCTTACCCCAATGTGCCTAGGACCCTAGGACAATTTCTTGATTGCACTATCGCAGGGTTCCTAGTGTCGAGCCGTCACCCGTCGGATCGTCGGAAGGACACGATGTCGGACCACGCCACCCTGCCGGTACTGGACTATCTGCGGCGCCGGCTGACCGGCGACCTCGCTGTGAACGGCGCCATCCACATGCGGTATCCGACCGCCATCTCGGAGCTGCTCGGTTTCGAGATTCGTTCGGTGGGACCGGGTTCCGCATCCGTTGCGGTGGACACGGATCCCGCGCGGCACGGCAATCAACAGGGCACGGTGCACGGAGGCTTCCTCGTCGAACTCGCCGACGCGGCGATCGGCACCGCGCACTCGACGCTGATGCACGAGGGGGAGACGTTCACCAGCATCGACCTCCGCGCCACCTTCCTGCGGCCCGTCTGGGCCGACACCCTGGTGGCGAACGCGTCCCGCACCCATCACGGCCGGACGGTCACCCACTACACCTGCGATGTGCTGCGCGCGGACGGCAAGGTGGCGGCGACGGTCACCAGCATCGTCATGACGCTGCGCGGCGAAGCGGCCCTCGGACGCTGAGCCCGAGCACCCACACGCCCCGGCCCCGAGCAGGGGCCTCAGCGGCGACCGAGCCGGTCACGCACCGCGGCCAACTCCACCGCCACCAGAAGCGCACCGCTCGATCCGGCGCCGTCGCCGAGCGGCCGCCCCATGATCGTCTCGATCCGGCTGAGGCGTTGGTACATCGTCTGCCGGTGGATGTTGAGCGCCTTGGCCGCGGCCACCCGCGATCCCGTGCGGAACAGGGCGGCCAGCGTGGCGATCAGCTCGGTCGAACGGTCGGCGGTGAGCAGCGGACCGAGCACCGCGCGCAGGAACCGGTCCACAGCGGCCGAATCCACCTCGGACAGGAAGTGGTCGATCGCGACATCGCGGGCCAGGCCGACGAACTCGGTCTCGGTGGACAGCAGGGCGGCGGTCGCCGCGGTGGACATCGCCTCGGCCAGTTCAGGCAGATCGCGGCGTGGTTCGCCGACACCGATCCGCAGCGCACGTGGTAGCGGCGACGAATACAGTTGCGAGACAAGGGTATCGATCACCGCATCCGCGTCGTGGCGGCCGTCGAACCGGACGATCGAGCGGTGGCGGCCGTCGCGGATCTCCGAGAGCACCGGCCGGTCGTCGCGGCGCAGCACCGCGGACAGTTCGGCCACCTGGATCGGTTCGTCGACACTGATCGCGACCACGCCGACATACCAGCCGCCCGGCGCGAACCCGAGGTCACGGGCGGCCCGGCGCAGCGCCTCCTCGGTGTCGGCGCGCAGACCCGCGGGCCTGCTGGTGTCCTCGGCCAGCGCCAGCAGTCGGAACACCTCACGCAGGTGTTGATCGGACCGGGTCAGCGGCCGCCACCGCAGCAATGCCAGGGCCAGCGATTCGGGGGCGCGCCGGCACACCGCGGTGACCATCTGCAGATCCACCCCGGCCCGGGGCAGCACCTCGAGCGTCGCGATCGTGACACCGGCGGATTCGATCGCCGCGACGTGGCCGTAACTGCGCGGCCGGGCCCCGTCGACCTCGCTGGACGCCAACAGCGCCCCCGAGACCGAACGCACCGCGATCGAGCAGCCGCTGAGCCCGCTCAAGCCTGCCACCATGTCGTCCAGATCTCCTTGGGCGGCCAGCACACCCGCCAGCATGTGGGTGACCTCGTCGTTGAAGTGCAGCGCCCGCACCGACTCGTTGACCAGGCGGCTGTTGATGGCGCGGGTGACCTCGACGAAGCGCACCACCTCGGTCAGCTCGATCAGCGGGAAGTCACGGACGGCGGCCTGCTCGGCCAAAGCGGCGGGGAACGTGCCGCTGCGCGGGCGTTCGACGGCCAGTCCCGCCGCACCCGCGTCGGCGAGCGAATCGATGTAGGCACGCAGCTGTTCCGGCCCTGAATCATTGAGGATCACCCCGGCCACCAACAGCAACTCCCCGCCGCTGAGCAGTTCGGCGATGTCGAGCACCTCGCTGGTGTGCACCCAGCGGATCTCCGTGTCCAGGCGCCCCCACCCGGCCAGCACCTGCGGGCGCGCAGCGGCCAGCGCCGGATCGTCGAGAATGTCCCGCAGGCTCAGCGACGTCGGGGACGGCGGCATGAAAAAAGCTCCAAGGTGAGCAGAAACTACATGTCCGAGGTAGAACTATGGACACTCTGTCTATCACTGTCCGGGGCGTCAGCGCTCAGGATGAAACGCAACGCAGCGTCGCGAAGCGTCTCTTCGAAGAACAGGAACTGTCATGTCCGCTGTCACCACCGGCGAACCGGCGCCCGACGCCGTCGAACGCCTGGAATCCGAACTCACCGTCATCCCGGAGTCCGCCAGGACCACCGATGTGCGCGGCCAGTTCTGGATCTGGGCCGGTGCCAACATCGCGCCCATCAACTGGGTGCTCGGAGCCCTCGGCGTGACCATGGGCCTCGGCCTGTTCGAGACCATCGCGGTGCTGGCCGTCGGCAACCTGATCGGCATGTCACTGTTCGGCATCTTCGTCGTCATCGGCCAGCGCACCGGTGTGACGGGAATGGTGTTGGCCCGCGCCATCTTCGGACGCCGCGGCGCCTACGTGCCCGCCGCTGTGCAGGCCCTGCTGTGCATGGGGTGGTGTGCGGTCAACACATGGATCGTGCTCGACCTGGTGATCGCCCTGCTGGGCCGCATCGGCATCGTCGACCCCGACAGCACCGCCCACGGCCCGCGGATCGTGGTGGCCGCGATCATCATGGTCATCCAGGTGGTGATCGCCTGGTTCGGCTACCGGGCGATCGCGACGTTCGAACGCTGGACGGTGCCGCCGACCGTCGCGGTGCTGGTGGCGATGACCGCGGTGGCCTGGTTCGGGCTCGACGTGGAGTGGGGCTACACCGGGGATCCGACGCTCACCACCGGACAGCACATCGCCGCCCTGTCGGCGGTGATGACCGCCATCGGAATCGGTTGGGGAATCACCTGGTTCGGCTACGCCGCGGACTACTCGCGGTTCGTGTCCACCACGGTGCCCGCACGCAAACTGTTCCTGGCCAGCGCGCTCGGCCAGTTCATCCCGGTGGTCTGGCTCGGCGCACTCGGCGCGACGCTCGCGACGCTCAGCTCGTCGTCGGACCCGGGCAAGATCATCGTCGACGCCTACGGCGTGCTGGCCATCCCGGTGTTGCTGCTCGTCGTGCACGGACCGCTGGCCACCAACATCCTCAACATCTACACCTGCACGGTGTCCACCCAGGCCCTCGACATCCGCATCGACCGCCGCATCCTCAACGTCGTCATCGGTGTGGTCGCCATGGCCGTCGTCGTGGTGTTCGTCCTCAACGGCGACTTCGCCGCCACCATCGACGCCTGGCTGGTCGGCATCGTCGGCTGGCTCTCGCCCTGGGCGGGTGTGATGTTGACGCACTGGTTCGTGATCGCCCGCCGCCAGATCGACTCCGAGGCGCTCGTCGCCCCGCCCGAGGCGGGCCTGTTGCCGTCGGTACGCCCGAGCGCGCTGATCGCCCTCGGTGTCGGCATCGTCTTCACCTGGATGTTCATGTACGGCATGACACCGCTGCTGCAGGGCCCGATCTCGAACGCCATGGGCGGTATCGACCTGTCATGGCTGGCCGGCGGCCTCGTGTCGGCGACCACCTACCTCGCGCTCGAGAAGGTCCTCGGTCGGCAGCGGCAGCAATGAGCGAGACCTATCTGATCGACCGGGCCACCGTCCTGACCATGGACGGGGCCACCGGTGCCACCCCGGTCGAGCGGTCGATCCGGGTGCACGACGGCGAGATCGTCGCCGTCGCAGGCGCTCTCGACCCCCAACCCGACGACGTGGTGCTGAGCGGTCGGGACCGTCTGGTGGTGCCCGGCTACGTCAACGCCCACACCCACTCGTGGGAGGCGCTGTTCCGGGCGCGACTGGACAACCTGCCGCTCGAACACTGGATGCTGCTGTCGTATCCGGTTCTCGGCCTGGCGCCGCTGTCACCCGACCTCATCCGGTTGCGGTCCCAGCTGGTGGCGATCGAATCGCTGCGCAACGGTGTCACCACGCTCGTCGACGACGTGCTCGAGATCCCCGGCCAGACCGAGGATCAACTCGCCGCGGTGTTCGAGGCCTACCGCGACAGCGGTATTCGCGCCAACATCTCCGGCCATGTGATGGACCGGCCGTTCGCCGATCACTTCCCGTTCCTCGCCGACGCGCTCGATGCCGACCTGCGCCGACAGCTCGACGCGGTGACCGTCGTCCGCGGTGACGAATACCTCGACTACGCGCGCGGATCGGCGCAACGGTACGCCGACTACGCCGGCGGCCGATTGCGGTTCATGTTGGGTCCCTCGGCGCCGCAGCGCTGTTCGCCCGACCTGTTGGCCGGGATCGACGAGATCGCCGCGACGTACGATCTGGAGTTCCACATCCACGTCCTCGAGACCAGGACCCAGGCGGTGACGGGTGCGGAGTTCTACGGCAAGACGATGGTCGAGTACCTCGACGCGTTGGGTGTGCTCAACGAACGCGTGACGATGGCGCACGGCATCTGGGTCACCGACTCCGACGTGGAGGTGCTCGCCGACCGGCGGGCCTCGGTGTCGCACAACCCGATCTCGAACCTCAAGCTCGGCTCCGGCATCGCGCCGTGGCGCAAGTACCTCGACGCCGGAGTGAACCTCGGCATCGGCACCGACGGGATGTCGAGCAGCGACACCGCGCGGATGTCCGAGGCGGTCAAGGCGGCGGCGCTGCTGCACAAGGTCACCGGACCCGACTACCGGCAGTGGCCGACGGCGCAGGAGGTGCTGACCGCGGGCACGCTCGGCGGCGCGCGCTCGGCGCGGCTGGGTGACACGGTCGGCAGCGTGGAAGTGGGTAAGCGAGCGGATCTGGTGTTCTACGACATGAATTCGCTGGCGTTCACCCCGCGTAACAAACCGGAACTGCACCTCGTCTACTCCGAGAACGGGTCGTCGATCGACACGGTGATGGTCGACGGGCGGATCGTGGTGCGAGACGGCCGTGTGACGTCCGTCGACGAACGCGCCGTGCTCGACGAACTGCAGGCCCGCGGACCCGAACTGCGCCGGTGGCAGGACGAACTGGAGACGCTCAACCGCGCGCTGCTCCCCGCCTTCGACCGGCAGTACGCGTCTGTCATGGCGCGCCAGGTCGCGGTCGACCGGTACAGCGGCCGGGGGGAGTGCTGGCTCAACTGAGCGCCGCCGCGGGGTCGGTGCACGAGAAGAAGGCGGTCCACCGATGACGGACGACGGTTCGCTTCCGGTGCCGCAGCGCTCCGACGCCGCCGACCCCGTCCTGTGCCCCGGCGGGCCCGAGTTGACGAGCCGAATGCTGGCGGCGGCGGGGATCACCGGGGCGGACGTGGTGCACCTCGCTCGGGCATCGGCCCGCACGTCACGCGACATCGTCGCGCTCGGCCCGAAGTCCTACCTCGGCGTCGACGACGACCCCGCCTCGACCGGCCTGCCCGACGGCACCGTCGACGTCGTGGTCGGCGAGGCGGTGCTGACCATGCGGGGCGAAGAGGCCAAGAAGGCGATCCTCGCCGAGGCCTTGCGTATCCTGCGTCCCGGCGGCCGCTGCGCCGTCCACGAACTCGGCCTCACCCCTGACACCCTTGCCCCCGACACCAGGGACGCCATCCGACGCGACCTGGCCCGGGCGCAGAAGGTGAACCTGCGCCCGCTGACCGTGGCGGAGTGGACTGAACTGCTCACCGCAGCGGGCTTCCGCGTGGCCGACGTCGACCGCGCGCCCACGGCGCTCGCGCAGCCGGTGCGCGTCCACGCCGACGTGGGATTCCTCGGAGCCCTGCGCATCGCCGGGCACCTCGTTCTGCGCGGCGCGGCCCGCCACCGGGTCTTCTACCTGCGGCACACCGGCGGCGAGCACCGCAGCCACCTGACCGCCGTCGGCATCGTCGCCGTCAAACCCGCCCCTGCGTGCCATGACGAATGACACTGCGCAACAACCGTTTTCGCATCCATCAGGATCGGTCTGCCCGCCCGGGCGAGGCCCGTGATTAGAGTGACGTGGGTGGACAACACGCTCGCCTACATCGACCAGGCTTCGTTCCTCGGA
This sequence comes from Mycolicibacterium litorale, assembly GCF_014218295.1. The sequence goes on along the minus strand of NZ_AP023287.1, from coordinate 4,228,504 downwards.
CTGCGCGCGCTGGGCCGGGGGCCACTCATCCAGTTCACCTGGGTCTACGACCGCCCCGTCGACCTCGACGGCCTGCGCCGCTTCCACCGCAACCTGGGCCACGGCCTGCTGGGCCGGCGCGTCGAGAGATCACCCCTGCCGTTCGGGCGGCACCGGTGGGTGGCTGCCACCGGACCCGCCAACCTCGACGTCGCCGCCGACGACCGCCCGCGCGACGACGTGTGGACCTGGGCTGACGAGCGGGCCGACCTACCCATCGACCCCGAATACGGACCGCAGTGGCATCTCGGTGTCCAACCGCTGATCGGCGGCGGCGCGGCGGTCAGCCTGGTGGTCTCCCACACCACCGGCGACGGGCTGGCCATCTGCCACGCGGTGGCCGACGCCGTCAACGGTGTGCGCCGCGATCTCGGCTACCCGCTGCCATCGTCGCGGACCCGCAGGCAGGCCCTCGCGCAGGACGCCCGCCAAGCCGTCCGCGCCGTCCCCGACATGGGGCGCGCGGTGGCGGCCACCGTCCGGGTGGCCCGCTCGCAACGCGACGAGCTGGCGTCGTCGATGTCCTCGGCGCGCGCGCAGCCCGTCACCGGTGAGACACGGACCGTGGTGGCGCCCTGCGTGCTGGCGCTGGTCGACATCGATCAGTGGGATAGCCGCGCAAAGGCGTTGGGCGGCAACAGCAATTCACTGCTGGCCGGTTTCGCGGCCCGGGTCGGATACCTGCTGGGCCGCACCGACGACGCCGGTCTGGTGACGCTCTCCTATCCGGTGAGCGAACGCGTCGAAGGCGACACCCGCGGCAACGCGTTGACCGAGGCGCGCATGAAGGCCGACCCCGTGCGGGTCACCACCGACCTCACCGAGCTGCGCGCCACCATGAAACGGCAGTTCGCCGCGTTGCGGGACAAGCCCAACGAACTGCTCGCACCGCTGCCCCTGACGCCGCTGACACCCCGCGTGCTCGTGCGGCGACTGGAGTCGATGATCGTCGAACGCGGCGCCCCGATCGGGTGCTCGAACCTCGGCGACCTCGACCCCGCGGTCAACCGGCCGGACGGTACCGACGCCGCGTTCCTCGCGCCGCGCATCGTCGAACCCAAGATCACCACCACCATCCTGGACAAGTCGGGCGGATTGCTGTTCATCGGCTCATGCCGGCTGGGCGGTCTCGTCTCGGTCACGGTCGCGGCGTGGCGGCCCGGCGGCACCAACACCAAGGACGCGCTGCGCGAGGTCGTCGACCAGGCGCTGGGCGACTTCGGCCTCACCGCCACCGTGGAGCCCGAACCTCACAGACTCCACAAGGCTTGATAACAAGCGGGTCAAGGCCCGCGCTGCGCGACCGGCCCCCACTGCGCCCGCTGTTAGCGTCCCCGACGTCCGAAAGACGAGGTGGGGTAGCGGTGACGCAGCGATTCAACGGTTGGCGATGGACACGGGCAGTGGGTGCGGCGGTGCTCGCCGTGCTCATGGCGGCGGCGCTGGGTGCGGCCCCGAACGCGCCCGCGTACTCCCGGGACGGGCTGCCCATCGAGACGCTCGAGGTGCCGTCACCGGCGATGGGCCGCAACATCCGCGTCCAATTCCAGGGTGGCGGACCACATTCGGTGTACCTGCTCGACGGGCTGCGCGCCCAGGAGGACGCCAACGGCTGGGACATCAACACCGCGGCGTTCGAGTGGTTCTACGAATCCGGCGTCTCGGTCGTGATGCCGGTCGGCGGGCAGTCGAGCTTCTACGCCGACTGGTATCAGCCCGCCGCCAACAACTCCGGTGCGGTGACCTACAAGTGGGAGACGTTCCTGACCCAGGAGTTACCGGCCTGGCTGGCGGCCAACCGCGGCCAGGATCCACGGGGCAACGCCGTTGTGGGACTGTCGATGTCGGGTGGTGCGGCGTTGAACCTGGCGACCTGGTATCCCACCCAGTTCATCTTCGCGAGCTCGCTGTCGGGCTACCTCAACCCGTCGGCGGGCCTGTGGCCCACGCTGATCGGCTTCGCCATGAGGGATGCGGGCGGCTTCAATCCGCAGCACATGTGGGGGCCCACCAGCGACGTCGCCTGGCGCCGCAACGATCCCATGGTCAACGTCGGCCGGCTGGCCGCCAACGGCACCGCGCTGTGGATCTACTGTGGTGGCGGCGTGGCGTCGGAACTCGACACCGGCCACGACTTCGGCGGCAACTTCAGCGCCGGCTACCTGGAGAACATCACGCTGTCGACCAACAAGGAGTTCCAGCAGAAGTACCTGGCGGCCGGCGGCCACAACGCGGTGTTCAACTTCCCCCCGAAGGGCACGCACAGCTGGGGATACTGGGGGGCGCAACTGCAGGCGATGAAACCGGATCTGCTGCGGGTGCTCGGCGTGGGCGTCGCACCCCCGCCGCCCCCGCCGCCCGCGCTCCCGGTTCCGGCGCCTCGCCGCACCGCCACCGCCCGCGCTGCCGGGAGCCTGACGCCTCGAGGGAGAATCGATGAACGTCCGTCGAATCGGGGGTGCCGCGGCTGCGGCCGCGACCGGAGTGGTCGCGCTGTCCGCCTCAGCCGCGGCCACCCCACCCGAAGGGGACGTCGTCCGCACCGACCTCGCCAAGGGCGACACCACGTCGGCGGTGTCCATCACCACCCCCGGCGGGCAGCCGACCACACTGCTGGTCCAGGAACTCCTGATGCGCCCGGGCTCCAGCAGCGGCTGGCACACCCATCCCGGCCCCGAATACTCGGTGATCACCGACGGGACGGTCCAGTTGCAGACCGGCGCCGACTGCACCGTCGTTCCCTACGGTGCGGGTCAGTCCGTGTTCATCCCCGCCGGGCTGGCGCACCGCGTCGCCAACGGTGCGCCCCACGACGCAGGCGTCGTCGCCACCTACACCGTGCCCGCGGGCGCACCCGTGCGCGGCGACTCACCCGACGTGTGCGCCAAATAGCCGCCTGGACCGGCGACCCGGTCTGGCTCGCCGACGTCCTGCGCGCCGAGGGGCTCACCGTGGTCGAGCACCCGGGCTGGCTGCACCGCGGCCACGGCGATTTCCGTGACATCCGCGGCGTGATGGTCCACCACACCGGAGCCGACCACGCCACCGCCGCCTCCATCGCCGACGGACGGCCCGAATTGCCCGGGCCGCTGGCCCAGGTGCACATCGCGCTCGACGGCACGGTGACGACCGTCGCCGCCGGAGTGGCCTGGCATGCGGGTGCGGGCAGCCATCCCGACCTGCCGACCGACCGCGCGAACTGGCACACGATCGGCGTCGAATGCGCCAACAGCGGCACCGGGCCCACCGCGCCCCACCGGGCGAACTGGCCCGACGCCCAGTACGCCGCGCTGGTCGGCACCTGCGCGGCCGTCAGCCGGCGCCTGGGCGTCGGCGCCGCCGGGATCGTCGGGCACCGCGAGTACGCCGGCCGGGCGCAGGGCAAATGGGATCCCGGGGCCATCGACGTGGACCTCCTGCGCCGTGACGTCGCAGCCTGCGTGCCTCTGGCCCCGGGGTGTCGCAGCGAACACGTGAGGCGCCTGCAGCGGCGACTGAGAGACGCCTACCGCGGATACGCCGGGCACCTCGCCGTCGACGGGAGCTATGGACCGCAGACCGAGGCCGCGGTCCGGGAATTCCAGCTCCGAACACCCGGTCTGCGGGCCGACGGCGTCGTCGGCCCGGCGACCGCCGTGGCGCTGCGACTGGCGGGCGGGTAGGGGCCGCGCACCCCGTAAGGGCCGACTCCAGCGAACACCGTCGCGGCCGCGCAGGCGGCCCTGGTCACCCCTCTTCACCGGCGCGGGCCTGCGGCGGTGCCGACAACGGCCGCGGGAGCGAGTTTGCTGCCGTGCCGCGGTGTGATCTCCGGCTCATTTTCCGGCCGAAAGGTAAGAATCCGTGATCTGGGGAATCGGGATGTTTGATCAAGGGCCGTTTGCGAAACAGCTGTCAGCCCAGGCTGATACACGGCGTTATGTTGCTGTGACAAAGTCACGGTCGCATAACGAAGAACTCTCTAAGCATGGTCTGAGAGTCCCCGCAAGTCGGATGGACACAGGACGAAATCGCCGGGAAATCCGTGGTGGCGCCGTCGCTAGACTCGATTCAGACCGCGCCATCCCGGCGCGATGAACGACTGAAATCGACGGCCGGTGCACGCCAAACCGGCGGAGGTGCCGAGAACCATGGCAAATATCTTCATGCGTGAGAAGTCTCCCGTATCCGCCCCGAAAGCGGTGGGTATGACCGCGCGCGACCCCGAGGTCGCCGTACTCGACGTCACCGCGATGCCTCGCGGAGCCGTCGGCGACATCGCCGTCGACGGCGCCTCCGGCGTCGTCGTGACCACCAACCCGGGCGACCGCTCGATCTCAGTGATGGACGCCGATCTCGGCGCCGCCACGGTGGTCGCGGTCGGCGGGGAGGCGACCCTGGTGGCGGTCGCCGAAGACCGCGCCTACGTCGCCACCTCGTCCCTGCAGCACGACGCCGTGACCGTGGTCGACACGCGGGCCGGCACCGTGATCGCGCGCTATCCGCTGGCCTTCAGTGCGACGGCCATGGCGATCACCGCCGACGGCAAGCGGCTGTACATCGGCCGCACCGGTGACGACATGGTCGACGTCGCGGTGGTCGACACCACCGCCGAACGCATCGGCACGATTGGCATCGGCTACCGGCCGGGCGCCAGCGTCGACGCCGTCCGCGTCGACGCCACCGGACGCCGTCTCTACGTCGCCACGACCGGACTCGCCGGCAGCGCCCTGCTCACCGTCGACACCGAGACCACCCGGGTGGTGCGGCGGCTGCGGCTGGCCTCGCCGATCCGTGATCTCGCCCTCGGCGCCGACGGTCTGGCGTACGTGCTGCGCTCCGACCGCCGCTACGGTGGCAGCATCGACGTCGTCGACCTGGCCGCCAACGCGGTCACCGCGTCGGTGGCGATCGGCGGCGCGCCAACCCAATTGGCCGTCAGCCCGGACGGCACCCGCGCATATGTCGTCGACTACGACCGGGTCGCGGTGTTCGACACGATGACCACCCAGATCGTGGACGAGATCAGCGGCGACGCCGCCCCGGCCTGCGTGGCCGTGCGCGGCGACGGCCGCCGGCTCTACGTCGCCGACTTCGCGGGTGCGATGACATCGCTGGCGGTGCCAGCGTCGACCATGGCGCTGACGTACTCGCCGTTCGTGGCGACAGACCGGATCGCCCGGCCCGACGTCCGTGAGCTCACCGCCGCGGTCTAACGGTCGGCGCGCCACTGGTAGCGCGTCTTCGGGCGGCCGGTCCGGCCGTAGTCGGTGAGACGCGTCAGCGTCCCGTCGTCGGCCAGCCGCTCGAGATAGCGCCACGCGGTCACCCGCGACACCCCGACTTCGGCGGCAGCCTGGTCCGCCGTGAGTCCGTCGGCGGAATCCCGCACTGCTCTTGCGATTTCGTCCGTCGTGCCTGGCGCCGCGCCTTTGGGTGCGGCGAGACGGTCGGCGGCGCCGCGCAGTTCGGCCAGCGCCCGGTCGACCTCGGCCTGACTGGCCGCGTCGATGCCCGCGGGCAGCGCTTCGCGGTAACGCCGGTAGCGCTCCAACCGGTCGCGGAACGCGGCGAACGTGAACGGTTTGAGCAGATAGGCGAGCGCGCCGTGCGACACCGCGGCCCGCACCATCTCCAGGTCGCGCTCCGAGGTGATCGCGATGATGTCGGGGGCCGGACGCAGCCCCGACAGGCTCGACGCCAGGGCTATCCCGCTGGCGTCGGGCAGACCGATATCGAGCAGTACCAGGTCGACGGGCTCCTCGTCGGCGGCCGCACCGGACGCCACTCGGATCGCGTCCCGCGCGGTGTGCACGACCGCCGCCGTGGTGAAACCGGCCAGCCGCGACAGATAGGTGTGGTGGGCCTCGGCGATCAACGGATCGTCCTCCACGATCAGGACTTTGACGGCCGGCGTGCTCACGGCTGCTCCACCGGCACCGTCACGGTCACCACCGAACCGTAGGTCACGTCGGCGGTGATCGTGCCGTGGTGGCGGCTGACCACCTGCCCGACCAGCGCGAGACCGAGGCCGTGATGCGCCGCCTCGCCGCTCGACTTCGTCGAGTAGCCGCGCTGCATGGCCCGGGCGAAGGTCTGCGGATCCATCCCGGGCCCGCTGTCGGCCACCCGCATCAGCAGCCGGTCGTCGTCCTGGTTGACCGTCACCTCCACCCACGGGTCGTCGCGGTCGCAGGCGTCCATCGCGTTGTCGACGAGATTACCCAGCACCGTCACCATCTCCTGACCGGACAGCGCCTCGCTGTGCGACGGCAGATGGGTGTCTTCGGTGACGGTCAACGCGATACCTCGTTCGTCGGCCTGTGCGGTCTTGCCCAGCAGCAGCGCCACCAGGGCCGGTTCGGCGACGGCCTCGGACAGGCGGTCGACGAGGCGCTGCGACAACTCGAGCTCATGGGTCGCGAAGCGAACCGCGTCGTCGGCCCGGCCCATCTCCACCATGGTCACCACGGTGTGCAGTTTGTTCGCCGCCTCGTGCGCCTGGGCCCGCAGCGAATCGGTGAGCACCTGTAGTGAGCTGAGTTCGCCCAGCGCGCCCTGCAATTCGGTCCGATCGCGGATCGTCACCACTTCCGAATCCGATCCCGCGACCCGCGACCGGTTGACCACCAGCACCCGTTCGTCGGTGACGTGGACCTCGTCGCGCACGCCCGGGTCCGAAGTCTGCAGGAACGGCGGCAGCTGCGCGGTGTCGATGGGACCCGGCGGCAGGGCGAGCAGTCTGCGGGCCTCGTCGTTGACCAGCGCCACCCCGTCGCGGCCGAGCACGATCAGGCCTTCGGACACCGAATGCAGGATGGCGTCGTGGTGTTCGTACATCACGCGGAGCTCGTCGGGCCGCAGACCGTGCGTCTGGCGCAGTAGCCGCCGCCGGATCAGCCACACGCCGATCGACGAAACACCCACCGCCGCAAGGGTCACCGCGGCGATGGTGGGAATCTGCGCGCGCCAGCGCTGGGCGAGGGTCTGCTGGGTGATGCCCGCCGACACCAGCCCGACGATGCGCCCGCCGTCGTCGCGCACGGGTGCGATAGCCCGGATCGACGGGCCGAGCGTTCCGGTGTAGACCTCGCTGAACGTCTCGCCGCGCAGCGCGGGCGCCGTCGTGCCGAGGTAACGGCCGCCGATCTGCTGCGGATCGGTGTGGGTGTAGCGAACCCCGTCGGGCGCCATGATCGTGATGAACGCGATGCCCGTCTGGGTGCGGACCGCTTCGGTCACCGGTTGCAGAAGTTCTGTGGCGCGGCCGGATTCGATGGCTTGGGCGGTCGACGGGGAATCGGCCAGCGCGGTCGCGATCCCGACGACCTGCTGGCGGGCCGCCTCGTCGCCGTCACGGCGGGCATCGAGCAGGGCCAGGGCACTGCCGGCCAGGACGATCACCGCGATCACCACGACCTGCAGCGCGATGGCCTGCCCCGCCAGGGAGCGCGGCCGCGGGCGACCGAGCCACTGAAGCCACTGAAGCCACTGAAGCCACCGGAGCCACGGACGCCGCACCCACACCTCCGCTGAACGAAATGAACTAAAACGTGACCTGGCTCACGTCCTCGCCGAACCTACTTGCAGACCACACCGATGTCGACCTGGAGGACCCATGAGCATCACCCTCGACCCACCGCCCGAGGCGCCGACGCCCAGGCGGGACCGCACCCACTGGCTCTACATCGCCGTCATCGTGGCGGTCGTGGCCGGTGTCGCCGTCGGCATCCTCGCACCCGGCGTGGGCAAGAGCGTCGGGGTGCTGGGCACGATGTTCGTCGACCTGATCAAGATGATGATCGCCCCGGTCATCTTCTGCACGATCGTGCTGGGCATCGGATCGGTGCGCAAGGCCGCCACCGTCGGCAAGGTCGGCGGGTTGGCCTTCGGCTACTTCCTGGTGATGTCCACCTTCGCGCTGGCGATCGGGCTGCTCGTCGGGAACGTGCTGCACCCCGGCACCGGGATGAACCTCTCGGAGAGTGCGGCGGGCAAGGGCGCCGAACTCGCCGAAAAGGCCTACGAGTCGGGCGGTCTCATGGATTTCGTGCAGGGCATCATACCCGACACCCTGCTTTCGTCACTGACCGCGGGCAGTGTGCTGCAGGCCTTGTTCGTCGCCCTGCTGGTCGGCTTCGCACTGCAGGCCATGGGGCGCTCGGGTGAGCCGATCCTGCGCGGCGTCGAACACCTGCAGAAGCTGGTGTTCAAGATCCTCGTGATGATCCTGTGGCTGGCGCCGATCGGGGCCTTCGGTGCGATCGCCAACGTCGTCGGCCAAACCGGTTGGGCGGCAGTCACGCAACTGCTCACGCTGATGCTGGGCTTCTACCTGACCTGCGCGGTGTTCGTGTTCGGTGTGCTCGGCGTGCTGATGCGGGCGGTCGCCGGCGTGTCCATCTTCAAGCTGGTGCGCTACCTGGCGCGCGAGTACCTGCTGATCGTGTCGACGTCGTCGTCGGAGTCGGCGCTGCCGCGATTGATCGCGAAGATGGAACACCTCGGCGTGGAACGCAGCACCGTCGGCGTCGTCGTGCCGACCGGCTACTCCTTCAACCTCGACGGCACCGCGATCTACCTGACCATGGCGTCGCTGTTCATCGCCGGCGCGCTGGGTGACCCGCTGTCGATGACCGAGCAGATCGGTCTGCTGGTGTTCATGATCGTCGCCTCCAAGGGCGCCGCCGGCGTCACCGGTGCCGGACTGGCCACGCTGGCCGCGGGTCTGCAGAGCCACCGTCCGGATCTGCTCGACGGGGTCGGCCTGATCGTCGGTATCGACCGGTTCATGTCGGAAGCCCGTGCGGTGACGAACTTCTCGGGCAACGCGGTCGCCACGATCCTGGTCGGGTCGTGGACGAAGACCATCGACAAGAACAGGGTGGATTCGGTGCTGCGCGGTGAGGATCCGTTCGACGAGCTCACCATGGTCGACGACGACAGCCGCGACCGCGTCCCCGCGACCGCCTGACCCCACCGACAGCGACCCGACCGGTGCTCCCCCCGGTCGGGTCGTCGGCGTCAGCCCGCGCAGTTGACCGTGACCGACACCGTGCGGCCGACCACGATCGGATTGAACGCGTTGATGTTGTAGTCGTCGTCGATGCCGAGCCGGTCGATCGGCGAGAACGAGGTGACCGTCCGCGGGTTGCGCACGCTGGTCACCACACATTCGCTCAACGGCGCCGACCCGACGCGGTCGATGTTGACCGTGTAGCCCTCACGCTGTAACCGGTTGATGGTGTCCTGTGCCGACGTGTCGGCGGACGCGAGGCCGGCCGGCGCGGCGAGCATCCCGCATACCGCCGCGGCCCCTGCGGCAAGCGCCCAACGTGTGCGCATGGTTGATCTCCATTCGTTCGTCGTCTCTTAGGTAGATCGCTCGGGGCGTGGGAAAACTTCCCGGTTCGCGGCGATCTGACCTCAATAACGGGGCCGGGGCCCCGACGGTTCGATACGAAACGGACGAATTTTCATCAGCGCTCTCGGCGCTCGGGTCAGCGCTCGGCGCGCTGGTAGGCCGTCACCACCGCGGCGCCGCCCAACCCGATGTTGTGCTGGAGCGCCGCGGACACGTTGTCGACCTGGCGGGCGTCGGCGGTGCCGCGCAGCTGCCAGGTCAGCTCGGCGCACTGGGCCAGACCCGTCGCGCCGAGCGGATGGCCCTTGGAGATCAGGCCGCCCGACGGGTTGACCACCCACCGCCCGCCGTAGGTGGTGTCCTCGTTGTCGATCAGTTTGGGTGCCTCACCCTCACCACACAGGCCCAGCGCCTCGTACAGCAGCAGCTCGTTGGCCGAGAAGCAGTCGTGCAGCTCGATCACCTGGAAGTCGGCGGGGCCGAGCCCGGACTGCTCGTAGACCTGTTGCGCCGCTTTGACATTCATGTCGTAGCCGATGAGGTTCTTGGCGCTGCCGTCGAACGTGCTCTCGAAGTCGGTGGTCATAGCCTGGCCGACGATCTCGACGGCCTGTCCGGCGAGCCCGTGCCGGTCGACGAACGCCTCGCTGGCGAGGATCGCCGCCCCGGATCCGTCGGAGGTGGGGGAGCACTGCAGTTTGGTCAGCGGGTCGGAGATCATCCGGGCGCCGAGGATGTCGTCGAGGGTGTACTCGTCCTGGAACTGCGCGTACGGGTTGTTCACCGAGTGCCTGTGGTTCTTGTAGCCGATTTTTGCGAAGTGCTCGGCCGTGGAACCGTGCTGGCGCATGTGCTCGCGGCCCGCGGCGCCGAACATCCACGGCGCCACCGGCATGGCGAACTCGTCGATCTCGGCCATGGCCTTGACGTGGCGGCCCATCGGCGACTCCCGGTCACTCGCCCCGCCGCCGAGCGAACCCGGCTGCATCTTCTCGAAGCCCAGGGCGATCGTGCAGTCGGCGAGCCCGCCGCGGATCGTCTGCGCGGCCAGATACAGCGCCGTCGACCCGGTCGAACAGTTGTTGTTGACGTTGACCACCGGGATGCCGGTCATCCCCAGTTCGTAGAGTGCGCGCTGACCCGACGTCGAGTCGCCCGAGCAGTAGCCGACGAAGCCCTGCTGCACCTGCGAATAGTCGATGCCGGCGTCGGCGAGTGCGTTGGTGCCCGACTCCCTGGCCATCTGCGGGTAGTCCCAGCCCTCCCGCGAGCCCGGCTTCTCGAACTTCGTCATCCCGACCCCGACGACGAACACCTTCTGCGGCATGTTGCGCACCCTCCTTGTTCCGCGAGCGTGCGCAGATGCACGTTCGAATATCGGCGTGTCGCGTACAGACCCGCACGCTCGCGCCAGAATCGAGTAGAACGCGTTCTAGTTCGGGGGTCAAGAGGAGGTTCCATGGCGTTACGGGTGGTGCAGTGGGCGACCGGCGGAGTCGGCGTCGCCGCCATCAACGGTGTGCTCGAGCACCCCGAGCTCGAACTCGTCGGCTGCTGGGTCCACTCGGAAGCGAAGGCGGGCAAGGACGTCGGCGAACTGATCGGCACCGACCCGATCGGGGTGGCCGCCACCACCAGCGTCGAGGAGATACTCGCCCTCGACGCCGACGCGGTGGTGTACTCCCCGCTGCTGCCCGATCCGAACGAGGTGGCCGCCCTGCTGCGGTCCGGCAAGAACGTCGTCACCCCCGTCGGCTGGTTCTATCCCGGCGAGAAGGAGGCCGCACCGCTGCGGGCCGCCGCCCTGGACGGCAACGCCACACTGCACGGGACCGGGATCGCTCCCGGCGGCATCAGCGAGAAGTTCCCGCTGCTGCTGTCGGTCATGTCGACGGGCGTGACGTTCGTGCGGGCCGAGGAGTTCTCCGACCTGCGCACCTACGACGCACCCGACGTGGTGCGCCACGTGATGGGCTTCGGCGACACCCCGGAGAAGGCACTGTCGGGGCCGATGCAGAAACTGCTCGACGGAGGGTTCATCCAGTCGGTGAAGATGGTCGTCGACACGATGGGTTTCCGCGCCGACCCGACCGTGCGCTCCTCCCAGGAGATCGCAGTGGCCACCGCGCCGATCGACTCACCGATCGGCGCCATCGCGCCCGGGCAGGTCGCCGGGCGGCGGTTCCACTGGGAGGCCACCGTCGACGGCGAGGTCGTCGTCCGCGTCACCGTCAACTGGCTGATGGGCCAGGAGCATCTCGACCCCCCGTGGACCTTCGGCGAAGCGGGAGAGCGCTACGAGATGGAGGTGCACGGCAATCCGGATTTCACGGTGACCGTCAAGGGATTCCAGCCCGAGAGCGTCGAGTCGGGACTGGAGAGCAACAACGGCATCGTGGCGACCGCCGCGCACTGCGTGAACTCCATTCCCGCGGTCTGCGCGGCCGCCCCCGGCATCGCCACCTACCTCGACCTGCCGCTGATCAGCGGCCGGGCGGCGCCGCGGCTGGGTTAGGCGATGCGTTTGCGGGCCAGCGCCCTGATGTCCTCCGGGAGTGCGGCGACGTCGAGGAGCCGGGGCAGCAGCTCGGACTCGCCGCCGCGGATGGCGCGGAACACCAGGCCGACGGTGATGTCGGTGTCGGGGCGGTCGACCACCTCGATGTCGTCGCCCGCCCGCACCGTGCCCGGGTGGATCACCCGCAGGTAGGCGCCGGGGGCGGCGGCCCGCGTGAACGTCGTGATCCAGCCGCGCACGCCAAGGAACGACGCGAAGGTCCGGCACGGGGTCCGTGGGGAGGTGACCTCGAGCAGCAGACCGTCGGTGCCGACGCGCCAGCGCTCGCCGATCCTGGCGCCGGTCACGTCGACGCCGGCGGTGGTGAGGTTCTCGCCGAAGTTCCCGTTGGCCAGCGGCCGGTCCAGCGTGCTCTGCCAGTGGTCGAGGTCTTCGCGGGCGTAGGCGTAGACCGCCTGGTCGTCGCCGCCGTGCAGCCTCTGGTTGCCGATGACGTCGTCACGCAGGCCGCTGCCGGCGCCGCCGCGCATCGGTCCGGGCGCGCGCACCGGCACCGCCTGGTCCGTGGGTACCTTGTCGATACCGGTGACCTTCGTGGCCTTCGTGGCCTTCGTGGCCTTCGTCGCCTTCGCGGGGTTCGGCATCGGCCGGGCCAGGTTCACACTGAGCACGCGAGACACCGCTACAGGGTAGGGCAGGCGGGCTGCACCGACAGCAGGCGTGAATCGCATACCGGTGCGGGGGCGTTCCCTCGACTAGCGCACCTCGATCGAAGGGACGGCCAGTGCACCTCTCCACCGTGCTGACGGAGCGGTTCGTCCGTGGTTGCTGCGCGGCGCTGCTGGCGTGCGCGTCGGCTGCCACCGGGTGTTCGACGGCCTATTCGGTCCCGGCCGGAATTCAGTACGCCGGCCAGCGGCAGGTTCCCGCAGGCGCGACGTTCGACGGCACGGTCATCGGCGGGCTGTCAGGCATCAGCTACGACGCACGACGCGACGTCTACGTCATCGTCAGCGACGACCGGTCGGCGAAGAACGCGGCACGTTTCTACGAGGCTCGGATCGGGTTGGGCGGCAACGGCGTCGGCTCCGTCGACTTCGTCGCCACCCATCCCTGGCTCGATGTGGACGGGCGGCCGTTCGCCCCGCTCGACACCGCGGCGCGTCCGCCCGTGGTGCCGCCGGATCCCGAGGGCATCGCCGTCGACACCCATCGCCAACGGCTGTACTGGTCGAGCGAGGGTGAACGCCTCACCGAGGATGCGGACCACCCGGCGCTGCGGGACCCGTTCGTGCGGATCGCCGACTTCGGCGGCCGGTATCTCGGCGAGTTCGCGCTGCCGCCCGCGTTGCGGATGTCGGCGAGCGACAGCGGCCCGCGGCGGAACTCGACGCTGGAGGGGCTGACCGTCTCACCGAGCGGGCAGTCGGTGTGGGCGGCGATGGAGGGCCCGCTGTTGCAGGACGGGCCGCCGCCGTCGGACACCGAGGGCGCGCTGACCCGGATCACCCGGTTCGACCCCGACACCATGAAAGCGACCGCGCAGTACGCCTACCCGCTCGACAGGGTGTCCGCAGGGCCGGGCGGCGACAACGGTGTGTCCGCCGTGGCGGCCCTCGACGATGCGACGTTCCTGGTGGTCGAGCGAGGTTTCGCCGGAACCAACAGCGTCCGGATCTACCGCGCCCAGGTGGGCGACGCCGACAACGTGCTCGACGTGGCGGCGTTCGCCGGCCGTCAGGTGCGCCCGATGACCAAGTCCCTGGTGGCCGACCTGACCGACATCGCCGCTCTGGGCCGGCTCGACAACATCGAGGGCATCACGCTCGGCCCGGCGCTGCCGGACGGCCGTCGGGCCCTGGTGCTGGTCAGCGACGACAACTTCTCCCCGACGCAGATCACCCAGGTGCTGGCATTCGCGATGTGAGAGGCCCCTGCGACCGAGGTAGCCTGAGGCGTCTTCGTGATCACCAGGCCAAGGGTGGACGAGCATGGTCGACGAACCCGCGAACACGTGCGACATCGACGAACTGCGCGAGTTGTTCCTCTTCGAAGGCCTCACCGACGACCAACTCCGAAGGCTGTGCGCCAGGGCGACGGTGAGCACCCTGCCCGCCGGGCCCCTGTGTCGCGAAGGCGACCCCGCGACCCACTTCTACGTCCTGCTCGACGGTGAGATCTCGCTGTCCAAGCACAGCGGCGATCGCATCATCGACATGTGGACGACCTCGCAGCGGGGCGCCTACTGCGGCGCGTGGTCGGCGTTCCTCCTCGACGACGACGTCCGCTACGAACTCAACGCCAGCCTCACCCGCCCGTCACGGCTGCTGATGCTCGACGCCACCACCCTGGGCACGTTCCTGCACACCGAGTTCCCGATGGCCACCCACCTGCTCGTCGGGCACTCACACGGACGCGCGCACGCCGGGCGCATCATCGGCCCCCACGAGCGTCTGGTGCAGCTGGGACAGCTGACCGCCGGGCTCACCCACGAACTCAACAATCCGGCGGCGGCCGCCGTCCGCGCCGCCGCCGCGCTGCGAACGCGCATCGCCGAGACCCGCCACCGGCGCGCCGAGACGGGCGCCGACCCCGCCCTGCTCGAATTGCACGACCGGTTCGCCGAGGCCGCCGCCAAGCCGACGGATCTGACCACAGGGCAGAAAACCCATCTGGAAGAGGCGCTCGGCGAGTGGCTCGACGCCCGCGGCGTCACCGATGCGTGGGAGCACGCCGCCACGTTCGCCGAGGCCGGCTTGGACATCGACTGGATGGAGCGGCTCTCGGCGTCCGGATGTGGCGAGACGACCGCCGCGCTGAGGGACGCGGTCCGATCGTTGAGCAGCACGGTGGAGACCGAACTGCTGCTCACCGAGATCGCCGATGCGACGAAGCGGATCTCGGTGCTCGTCGACCAGGTCAAGCAGTACTCGCAGCTGGACCGGGCCCCGTTCGACGTCACCGACGTCCACCGACTGCTCGACAGCACCCTCGCGATGCTCTCGCATCGGCTCGGATCCGGCGTCACAGTCGTGCGCGATTTCGACAACGGTCTGCCGGCCGTGCCGTGTTACCCCGCCGAACTCAACCAGGTGTGGACCAACCTCATCAACAACGCCCTCGACGCCATGCCGACGGGTGTGCTCACCGTGCGTACCCGGCGTGAGCGGGACACCGCACGTATCGAGGTGTGTGACACCGGTTCCGGCATCCCCGACGACGTGTTGCCGCGCGTATTCGACCCCTTCTTCACCACCAAACCGTTCGGTGAGGGTGCGGGCCTCGGCCTCGACATCGCGGTGCGCATCGTCGACCGGCACGGCGGCAGCCTGTGGGTCGAATCGGTCCCCGGCGACACCCGGTTCATCACCACGTTGCCGCTGACCGCCCGGCCCCGGTGACCGGCCTGCAAGACTGCGGGGTGTGACGAAGCGAGCACTGGTGCTGGCCGGCGGGGGAATCGCGGGCATCGCATGGGAGACCGGGGTGCTGTGCGGTATCGCCGACGAGGCACCCGAAGCCGCCCGGGCCCTGCTGGGCGCGGAGATCCTGGTGGGCACGTCCGCGGGCTCGACGGTGGCCGCCCAACTGGGCAGCGGCCTCGGCATCGAGCAGCTCTACGAGCGGCAGCTCGCGGCGACGTCGGGCGAGATCGACCCGGGCGTGAGCATCGACACCATCACCGGCGTCTTCCTCGCCGCCCTGAGCGATCCCGCCGCGACGCCCAGACAGAAGCTGCAGCGCATCGGTGAAATCGCGCTGTCCACACCGACTGTCGCCGAGGGCGTGCGCCGGGCGGTGATCGAACAGCGGTTGCCCAGCCACGACTGGCCCGACCGCGACCTGCGGGTGACGGCGATCGACACCGCCACCGGCGAACTGGTCGCGTTCGACCGGTCGTCGGGCGTCGGCCTGGTCGACGCGGTCGCCGCGAGTTGTGCCGTGCCGGGGGTGTGGCCGCCGGTGACGATCGGGGACCGGCGCTTCATGGACGGCGGGGTGGGCAGCACCGTCAACATGTCGGTCGCCTCCGATTGCGACGGCGCGGTCGTGCTCGTCCCGTCCGGCCGAAACTCGCCGTCCCCGTTCGGCAGTGGGGCCGTCGCGGAGGTCGACGGCTTCAGCGCCCCCGCGTTCGGTGTCTTCGCCGACGACGAGGCTCTGGCCGCGTTCGGGCCGAACCCGCTCGACCCGGCGTGCCGGATACCGTCGGCGCGGGCCGGTCGGGCGCAGGGCAGGCGGGTCGCCGCCGACGTCGCCGCCTTCCTGTCAGGGCTGCAGTAGCGGGATGAACTCCGGCTGCTCGAACTGGTCGAGCGCCTGGACCGCCAGCTCCCTGCCCACATCGATCACTTCGGCGGCGCGGTGGAAGTCCAGGCTGCGGCAAGCGGATCGGGGCACCTCGATGAGCAGATCGGGCGGATAGGCGGCCAGCGTGTGCCGGGCCAGCGCCGCCTGGGCGATGTCGATGGTGCGGTTCATCACCTCGAAGCTGCCGAGCCTGGGCACCGCCACCTCCTTGGCGGAGTCGACGAGTTGTTCGGCGCTGCTGTCGGATTCGGCCGGATCCGCCGGCTCCTCGGCGACGTCGTCGCCCGCGGTGCCGAAGCGGTTGAGCATCGACCGCACCGCCGGGGTGTCGAGCACCGCCCGCGCGGACTTCGAGTCCAGCAGCGCCGAGGTGCTGCGCAACAAGCGGTTCAGCCAGTCCGCCGTCGCACCGGCCTCGCCGTCGCCGGGCTCGGTGCCGCCGGCCTCGCTGCCGCCGAGACTCACCGCGATCGTCAGGTCGGCGTTGACCGCGGCGACCGGCGCCATCGGTAACGGATCGAGGATGCCGCCGTCGGCGAGTAACCGGCCGTCGAGAACGTGCGGGGTGATGACCCCGGGGATCGCGATCGACGCCCGGATCGCCGCGTCCACGGGTCCGCGCTGCAGCCACACCGACCGGCCGGCGATCAGATCCGTCGTGACGGCCGTGTACGGCACCGGCAGGTCCTCGATGCGCACCTCCCCGAGGACCTCGCGCACCGCGTCGAGGATCTTCTCCGCCCGCAGCACACCGGGCGCGGTGAGTGAGGGGTCGAGCAGGCGCAGCACCGCGCGCTGGGTCAGCGATTTGGCCCACTCGGCGTACTCGTCGAGCTTGTCCGCCGCCTGCAGGCCGCCCACCAGCGCACCCATCGACGAGCCCGAGATGCCGACGATCTCGTAGCCGCGGTCCTGGAGTTCGTGGATGACGCCGATGTGGGCGTACCCCCGCGCACCGCCACTTCCGAGAACCAGAGCGACGCGTTTGCTCATGAGGTCATTCTGCGCCGGGCTTCGGCGCACCGTGATTCCAAATCACCCGCACAGTTCGTCGGCGGCCGCCTCCACGGCGACGATCACGGCCGCCTGACGCGCCGGCTCCAGCTGCGACCACGGAGTGCCGAACGTGCCCGGACCGGGCGCATCCGTCTTCTGGATCTCGGCGAGATACGGCTCCACCTGGGCTTTGAGGTCACCGCCACGCTCGGCCATCCACGTCCTGGCCGCATTGCAGGCCTGGAAGTACTCCTCCTCGGTGGACTGCGCCGGGGCGCCCACCGCCGTCGTCACCCCGTCCGGCGTGGTGCCCACCTGACCTGGTGCGGCGCTGCGCGGGGACGTCGTCGTGGGGGACGTCGTCGTGGGGGACGTCGTCGTGACCTGCGGCGACGACGATTCGGCGGCGTCGTCGCCGCCCGTGGAACAGCCGGCGAGGCCGACGCCGCCGGCGACGGCGACCGCGACGATGAGGCGGGAAAGGCACCTGCGCATGGGGTCAATCTATGCAACACTGGCCGGCGTGATGGAGCGGACCGTGGTTGCGGAGTGTTGTCGGGCCTGACGCCCACCCCCCGACCTCGTCCGTCCTCTCTGGAGCCCCGTCATGTCAGTACCCGCCCTGTCCGCTCTTTCGTCGTCGTCGTCCGCCCTGCCCGCGCCCGCCGTCTCGGCGCCCACCCGGTTGCGTCTTCCCGACCTGCTGCACGCCACCGATCGCGGTGCCGACGACGTGCTCAGCGGGCGCTTCGACCATCTGCTGCCGCGCGGCGGCCTGCCCCGTGACGACCGCTGGTACACCCGGCTCCACGGCGACGACGAACTCGACATCTGGCTGATCAGTTGGGTGCCCGACCGGTCGACCGAGCTGCACGACCACGGCGGATCGCTCGGCGCGTTGACCGTGCTGTCGGGTGCACTGTCCGAGACCCGTTGGGACGGAGACGGTTTACGGCGCCGTCGGCTCGCGGCCGGCGATCAGGCCGCGTTCCCGCTCGGCTGGGTGCACGACGTGGTGTGGGCGCCGGACCCGACGGGCGGCCCCACGTTGAGCGTGCACGCATACTCGCCGCCGTTGACCGCGATGTCGTTCTACGAGGTGACCGAGCGGGAGACGTTGCGCCGCAGCCGAACCGAACTCACCGACACGCCGGAGGGCTGACATGGCCAGTCGCATCGACCGGGTGCTCGACGCCGCGCGGGCCCGTCTGCGGCGGATGCCTGCGGCCGAGGTGCCCGCCGCGCTCGAACGCGGTGCGCTGCTCGTCGACATCCGTCCGCAGGACCAACGCGACCGCGAAGGCGAGGTGCCCGCCGCCCTGGTGATCGAGCGCAACGTGCTGGAGTGGCGGTGCGATCCGACCAGCGACGCCCGGATCCCGCAGGCCGTCGGCGACGACGTCGAGTGGGTGGTGCTGTGCTCGGAGGGCTACACCTCGAGCCTGGCGGCCGCGTCGCTGCTCGACCTGGGACTGCACCGCGCGACCGACGTCATCGGCGGCTACCACGCACTCAAGGCCGAAGGCGTGCTGGCCTAACTGTTCTCGTCGGCGTGCAGCAGCGGCCGCAGGCGTTCGGTCTTGTCCGGCGTCCAGCCCGGCGGCTGCAGCACCGCCGCCCAGCCGTTGGCGACCGCCTTGACGTAGCGGTGACCGTGCCCGTCGGGAACGTCGACCGCGACCGCCATGTCCGCCGACACCTGCAGGAACGTCACCACCGGGATCCACTTCATCCGGGCGGTCCGGTCGTAACCCGGCGGCTCCTCGAGCCAGTCCGGCCGGGCGAACAGCAGGTCGGGATCCCACCACGCGATCGGATCCGAGGCGTGCTGCAGGTACACCACCCGCGGTGTGCCCCAAGGCTTGTCGGGCCGGTTCAGATCGTCGGGGCGGGCCACGAACCGGACGTTCTCACCGTCGTCGTAGATCGGCAGCCACTGCGGTGACCCGGGGTCGCGCTGGCGTGTCAGGTCGTTCCAGATCGTGTTGTTGAACGTCGGCCCCGAGAACAGCGCGCCGTCGGTGCGGGCGATCAGGTTGTTGAGCGCCAGGAACGGCGCCTCGCCGCCGAACGACCCCAGGCTCTCGCCGAACACGACGAGGCGGGGACGCTGGGCTTCGGGCATCGCGCGCACGAGTTCGTCGACGGCCTCGAACAAGGCCTGCCCGGCCTGCCTGGCGTTCTCCCGGTCGACGAGGAACGACAGCCAGCTGGGCAGGAAGGAGTACTGCATCGACACGATCGCGGTGTCGCCGTTGAACATGTACTCCAGCGCCGAGGCCTCCGCCTCGTTGATCCAGCCCGTACCGGTGGTGGTCGCGACGGCGACGACGTCGCGGGCCAGCCCGCCCGTGCGCAACAGCTCCTGGGCGGCGAGGCGGGCGGTCGCGCGGATGCCGTCGGCCGAATGCAGGCCGGCGTACGCGCGGATCGGCTCGACGGCGGGCGCACCGTTGAACGCGCTCAGCTCGGGTACCGTCGGGCCGCCGGCGACGAAGATGCGGCCCTGATGGCCCAGCGCCTCCCAGCTGACCAGCGACTGCGGACCGCCGGAGCGCAAGACGCTGACCGGTGCGGGCGTGTCCGGGTCCGTCTCGTCGTTGACCGTCTCGAAGGTGTTGTTGATCGCGTTCATGGCGACCCGGACGACGACACCGTTGAGCAGCGCGATGGTCAGCGCCAGCAGCAGCGCCACCACGACCACCGCCGAAACCCGTGGCGGCGCAACGCGATCGAGCTGGCGGACCAAAAACCGCACCAGGAGGCGGATCTGCTGGCCCACCTCCACGAGCGCGAAAAGCACGACGATCGCCAGCACCGCGGTCAGCGGATGGTCCCAGAACCGCATCCGCGGCACACCCATCAGGTCGCGGATCTGGTCCTGCCACACATGGAAGTAGACGACCATCAGCACCTGGCCGACGACGCCGACCAGGACCAGCGCCACCCACGCCCAGCGCGGTGCCGCGGGGCTGGTGTCCCTCGACAACATGTAGCGCACCAGCCACACCGCGAAGACGCCGATGCCGTAGCCGGCCGCGCCCGCGCCGCCGCTGACCAGAGCCTGGAACAGCGGGCCGCGCGGCAGCAGTGACGGGGTGAGCGAGAACCACACGAACACCAGGCCGACGGCCGTGCCGAAGAACGTGTAGTGGCGCAGCCACCACGCCCGCTTCGGCGGTGGCCGGTCCTGCGGCGGCGTCTGCTCGATGACCTCCGCGGTATCGCTCACCCGTGCAGATTAGCGATGGGTGAAGGTGGCGGGGCGCTTCTCGCTGAACGCCGCCATACCCTCCTTCTGGTCCTCGGTGGCGAAGGCGGAGTGGAACAGCCGGCGCTCGTAGAGCAGGCCCTCGGTGAGCGTGGACTCGAAGGCGCGGTTGACCGCCTCCTTGGCCATGCGGGATGCGTTGCGCGACATGCCCGCGATCGTCGCGGCGACCTCGTTGGCCTCGTCGAGCAGCCGGTCGGCGGGCACGACGCGCGACACCAGGCCGCTGCGCTCGGCCTCCTCGGCGCCGATGGTGCGGCCGGTCAGGATCAGGTCCATCGCCTTGGCCTTGCCGATCGCGCGGGTCAGCCGCTGCGAGCCGCCCATGCCCGGCAGCACGCCGAGTTTGATCTCGGGCTGCCCGAACTTCGCGGTGTCGGCCGCGATGAGGATGTCGCACATCATCGCGAGCTCACACCCGCCGCCGAGTGCGTAGCCCGCGACGGCGGCGATGGTGGGGGTGCGGGTGGCGGCGAACGTGCCCCACAGTGCGAAGAAGTCCGAGGCGAAGACGTCGGCGAACGACAGGTTCGCCATCTCCTTGATGTCCGCGCCCGCCGCGAACGCCTTCTCACTGCCGGTGATGACGATCGCGCCGATACCCTCGTCGGCGTCGAACTCGGCTGCGGCCGTGGTGACTTCGGTCATCACCTGCGAGTTGAGGGCGTTGAGCGCCTTGGGCCGGTTCAGCGTGATCGTGCCGACCCGGCCGTCGCGGGTGACGAGGATGGTCTCGTAATCCATGGCTACTCCTTCTCGGGTCCTACTCGGGTCCTATTCGGGGAACGTGAGTTCGGGGTCGGCGGGTGCGAAGTAGGCGTCGACGTCGGCGCGGGTGACGTCGGCGACGGAGCGGTGCGACCACGTGGGGTTGCGGTCCTTGTCGACGAGCTGGGCGCGGATGCCCTCGACGAAGTCGTGTGAACGCAGCGACGCGCACGAGACGCGGTATTCGTCGCGGAGCACGTCCTCCAGTGTGTCGAGTTTCGCGGCGCGGCGGATCGATTCCAGCGCGACGGCCACCGCGACGGGGGAGCGGGTGCCGATCAGGTCGGCGGCGTCGTTGGCCGGGCCGGCGCCGTGGGCGCGTAGGGCGGCGACGATGTCGGCGACGGTCTCGCTCGCATAGCACTCGTCGATCCACTCGCGTTGCGCGGCAAGATCGCTCGCGGGCGGTTCGGCGGTGTGGGCGGCCAGCGCGGCGTCGACGCCGTCGGCGATGACCGCCGACCGGAAGTCGCCGAGCCGGTCGTGCGGGACGTAGTGGTCGGCGAAGCCCATGGCGATCGCGTCGGCGCCGGAGAACGGCGCGCCGCTCAGCGCGGCGTGGTAGCCGAGCAGCCCGGGGGCGCGTGAGAGCAGATACGTGCCGCCGACGTCGGGGATGAAGCCGATGCCGACCTCGGGCATCGCCATCTTGGTGCGATCGGTGACCACGCGGACGCCGCCGTGGGCGCTGACGCCGACGCCGCCGCCCATGACGATGCCGTCCATCAGCGCCACATACGGCTTCGGGTAGTGGGAGATGTAGGCGTTGAGCTGGTACTCCTCGAACCAGAATCGCCTCGCCTCGGCGCCGCCCGCCTTCGCGCTGTGGTAGAGCGCGACGACGTCGCCGCCCGCGCACAACCCCCGCTCGCCCGCGCCGTCGAGCAGCACGGTGTGAACGTCGGCGTCGCCCTCCCAGGTGTGCAGGGCGTCCGCCAGCGCGGTCACCATGCCGTGGGTCAGGGAGTTGATGGCTTTCGGCCGGTTCAGGGTGAGGAGGCCGACGCCGTTCTCGACAGTTACTAGGACGTCCTCGTTTTCCGCCACGGGAAGCAATCTAGATCGTTGCCCATGTGCTGCGCGCGACGGGTAAGGTTTCGCTCGACGTCCTGGGAAGTTCCTGTGAGATCTTGACTCGATTTCGGGAACTCACGCCGGACCGTCGATCGTTGACCGTGTGTTCGTCATCGAACCACCTATGAGAGGACCCGACGGTGCGCGAGAGCAGCAACCCGGTATTCCGCTCCTTGCCGAAGACGCAGGGCGGATACGCGACATTCGGTACCGGAGCCGCCGGCTACGGTGCCCAGCAGGTACACGCCGAGCCGTATACGACGCAGTACCCGGAGCAGACCGGCGTCGCCCGGCCGATGACCATCGACGACGTCGTCACGAAGACCGGCATCACGCTGGCCGTGCTGTCGGCCGTCGCCGTCGTCTCCTACTTCCTGACCGGCATGAACCCCGGCCTCGCCGGCCCGCTGACGATGATCGGCGCCCTCGGTGGCCTGGTGGTCGTGCTGATCGCCACGTTCGGCCGCAAGCAGGACAACCCGGGCGTCGTGCTGACCTACGCGGCGCTCGAGGGTCTGTTCCTCGGTGCGATCTCGTGGCTGTTCGGCAACGTCGTCGTCGCGGGCGGTAGCGCCGGTGCGCTGATCACCCAGGCGGTGCTGGCCACCCTCGGCGTGTTCTTCGGCATGCTCGTCGTCTACAAGACGGGCGCCATCCGGGTGACGCCGAAGTTCACCCGCATGATCGTCGCCGGCATGTTCGGCGTCCTGGTCCTGATGCTCGGCAACTTCGTCCTCGCGCTGTTCGGCGTGGGCGGCGGCGAGGGCATGGGCCTGCGCAGCGGCGGCAGCATCGCGATCATCTTCTCGCTGGTCTGCATCGCGCTCGCGGCGTTCAGCTTCCTGCTCGACTTCGACGCCGCCGACCAGATGATCCGCGCCGGCGCGCCGGAGAAGGCCGCCTGGGGCGTCGCGCTCGGCCTGACCGTCACCCTGGTCTGGCTGTACCTGGAGATCCTGCGGCTGCTGAGTTACTTCCAGAACGACTAGCAGCCTTCGAGGGAAGCCCGGCACCGGATAGGTGCCGGGCTTTCTGCATGTGCGGGGGTGTTGCGTCGAAACTGCTCACAGATCGCGTTTCATCCACAACCGACGATCTGGCAGCAGCCTCGAGGCGCGGACGTGTCGGGCTGCGCGCAGAGCCTCCCTTCATGACAAGCAATCCGTTCGTCGGCAGCGAGGCGTTGGCCTCGGGCCTGGTCCGCAAGCATGAACTGCGCACGCGCTACCGCGTCGTCTTCCCGGACGTCTACGTCGAGAAGGACACCGTCCTGACGATGTACACGCGGGCTGAGGCGGCCTGGCTGTGGTCACACCGCGAAGGAGTCATCGCCGGGCGCACCGCGGCGGCGCTACACGGAGCCAAATGGGTGGACGAGGACAAGCCGGTCGAGATCATGTGGCGAAACGCCCGCCCGCCGCGCGGACTGCACACGTCCGACTCCAGCCTGCGGCGTGATGAATACGGCCGACACGGAGACGTGCAGATCACCACGGT
The DNA here is from genome assembly GCF_014218295.1 of Mycolicibacterium litorale. The sequence goes on along the minus strand of NZ_AP023287.1, from coordinate 4,204,687 downwards.
TGTACGGACGGCGTTCGACGTCGGTCGGTGCGCAAGCCTCGACGACGCTGTGGCCAACCTCGACGCTCTGGGAAATGCCACCCGGTTCCGCGCAGCCGATGTACTGGACCTCGCCGAGCGACACCGGGGCGCGCGGCGCATACGCCGACTGCGCACCGCGCTCGAGCTCTACGATCCCCGCGCGGAATCGCCGAGAGAGACGTGGCTGCGCCTGCTGCTCATCCGTGCCGGCTATCCGCGTCCGCGGACCCAGATTCCTGTCCTACGCGCCGATGGGCGGTCGAAGTACTACCTCGACATGGGGTGGGAGGAGCAGATGGTCGCGGTCGAGTACGACGGCGACCACCACCGGACCGACCCGTCCGCTATGCGTACGACATCAAACGCGCGGAGGAACTCGCCGCCCTCGGATGGAAGGTCATTCGGATCATCAAAGGCGATCGTGCGCCCGACATCCTGCGGCGAGTCGACGCGGCCCGGTCACCGAGACTGCTGTGAGATCGCCGAATCGTCGAAAAGCGTGATCTGGCAGCAGTCTCGGCGACAACGCACGAGAGCTAGAGGCGTTCGATGATCATCGCCATGCCCTGGCCGCCGCCCACGCACATCGTCTCCAGGCCGAACTGCTTGTCGTGGGTCTGCAGGTTGTTGAGCAGCGTGGCGGTGATGCGGGCGCCGGTCATCCCGAACGGATGGCCCAGCGCGATCGCACCGCCGGACACGTTGAGCTTGTCCTCGTCCATGCCGAGCTCACGGGCCGAGCCGAGCACCTGCACGGCGAACGCCTCGTTGATCTCGTAGAGGTCGATGTCACCGATGCTCATCCCGGCGTTGGCCAGCGCCTTCTTGGACGCCTCGATCGGACCGAGGCCCATGATCTCGGGCGACAGCCCGCTCACCCCGGTCGAGACGATGCGCGCCAGCGGCGTCAACCCCAGCTCACGCGCCTTGGTGTCGCTCATGATCACCACGGCGGCGGCGCCGTCGTTCAGCGGGCACGCATTGCCCGCGGTGACCGTGCCGTTCGGCCGGAACACCGGCTTGAGCTGGCTGATCTTCTCGTAGGTGGTGCCGGCGCGCGGGCCGTCGTCCTTGGACACGACCGTGCCGTCCGGCAGCGTCACCGGCGAGATCTCCCGCTCGAAGAAGCCGCTGTTGATGGCTTCCTCGGCGCGGTTCTGCGACCGCACACCCCAGTGGTCCTGGTCTTCACGGCTGATGCCGGTGAACAGTGCGACGTTCTCGGCGGTCTGGCCCATCGCGATGTAGACGTCAGGCAGGTTGCCGTCCTCACGCGGGTCGTGCCACTCGTCGGCGCCCGCGGCGGCCTGGTTCGACCGCTCCTGCGCCTCGGCGAACTTCGGGTTCTTGGTGTCGGGCCAGCCGTCGGCGTTGCCCTTCGCGAAGCGCGACACGGTCTCGACGCCCGCCGAGATGAACGCATGGCCCTCACCGGCCTTGATCGCGTGGAACGCCATCCGGGAGGTCTGCAGCGACGACGAGCAGTAGCGGTTGACGGTCGTGCCCGGCATGAAGTCGTAGCCCAGCTGCACCGCCACCGCGCGGCCGATGTTGAATCCGGACTCGCCCGCGGGCTGACCGCAGCCCATGATCAGGTCGTCGATGTCGTGCGGGTCGAGCGCGGGCACCTTGTCCAGCGCGGCGCGCACCATCTGGGCGGCCAGGTCGTCGGGCCGCATGTCGACCAGCGACCCCTTGTTGGCGCGGCCGATCGGCGAACGCGCGGTCGAGACGATGACGGCTTCAGGCATGACGACTCCTCAATCGGCGGGTAGGGAAAAGCTAACCTGCCGAGGCGATGACCGGCGCGGGGACCCCGGTTGTGCGCCGCCACAGCCGGGTGACGCCGCCGACCTTGGCCAGCAGCGTGCTGACGTCGGCGGACCGCGTTTCCAGCGCCTGCTCGGGCGCGTCCCCGGTATCGCACTCGCCGAGCGCCTCACACAGTGCGGGGAGCAACTGGCTGGCGGCAAGCGCGTAACCGGCCGCCGACGGGTGGAACATGTCCTCGGAGAACAGCACGTCGGGCTGCTTGTAGAACTCCGGAGCGAGCAGGTCGGAGAACGGCACCGGCACCCCGCCCTCGGCCCGCACGGCCGACGCCTGGGCCCGCGCGAGCTGGAGGCCGAGGGTGCGGGCGACGGTCCGCAGCGGTTGGGGGATCGCGGTGATCACGCCGAAATCCGGACACGTGCCCACCACGACGACCGCGCCGCTGGCCCGCAGCCGCGCCACGGCCTTCCCCAACCGTCGCGCCGACTGCGGGATGCCGTTGAGTGCGGTGATGTCGTTGGCGCCGATCATGATGACCGCGGCGTCCGGCGGCGGGCCGGCCACGAACATCGCGTCGATCTGGCCGGCCAGCCCCTTGGAGGTGGCGCCGACGATGGCCTTGGTGCTCAGCCGGATCCGCTTACCGGACCGCTCGGCCAGCCCGCGGGCGATCAGCACGCCGGGCACCTCGTCGGCGGTGCGGCAGCCGTATCCGGTCGCGGTCGAGTCGCCGAAGATCATCAGGTGCAGGTCGAAGGGATCGCCGCGGTGCCAGCGTTCCACGGGGCCGCCCCCGGGGGAGTAGACGCCGTCGGCGCGCGGCGGGATGTCCCAGGCCTTCGGGATCACCTGGCGGGCCTGCTGGGCCTGTCCGGCGAGGAGGTTGCGCACTCCGATGTAGGCGGAGCCCGTCGATGCGAGCGTGGCTGCCGCTGCCAGGGCACCGCGTGATGCGCGCACACGAACAGTCTAGGGACCGGCCGCGTGGCAACCCCGGAGCGGCGATCACAGTGCGGTATCAAAGCGGGACGGAATTTGTTTAGACCATTGTGATATCGGTTACTAGTGCGAAGCTAAGTTACGGAGATTGGCTGAGTAGCTGAGCACCTGGCACTACAACGGCGTAGAAGGTGGTGGCAATGACCGCACCGAGTAAGGTCCCCAGCTCCTCATATGCTGGCATCAGGGCAGCAAGGCCGCACCGATCGCGGCGCTTCCCGGTCAGCGACGGCGCGCCGGTCGAGGTGGTCGAAGACGGGCCGAGCATCCCCGCGCGACTCATGGCGCTCGCTGCGCTGATGACGATCAAGCCAACTCTGACGATCGGTAGCCTGGCGCCGAAGATGCCGTGGCCGTGGGGCGTCGTCGACTTCGCCTGCCGCATCCTGCGCCCGGTTCCCGGCACCATCCGCGCCACCATCGCCTTGCAGAACTGCACCGCCCAGTTGGTGCGCGCACCGGGCGTCCTGCCGGCCGACGGCAAACGCAGCATCATCCTGTACATGCACGGCGGGGCGTTCCTGACCTGCGGCGCCAACTCGCACAGCCGGCTGGTGACGGCGCTGTCGAAGTTCGCCGACAGCCCGGCCCTGGTGGTCAACTACCGGATGATCCCCAAGCACTCGGTGGGTCAGGCCGTCGACGACTGTCACGACGCCTATCTGTGGCTGCGCCGCCAGGGCTACGAGCCCGACCAGATCGTGCTGGCCGGCGACTCCGCCGGCGGGTACCTCTCACTGGCGCTGGCCGAACGCGTGCAGGCCGAAGGTGAGACGCCCGCCGCGGTGGTGACCATGTCACCGCTGTTCGAGCTGGACAACGAGGCCAGGGCCACCCACCCCAACGCACGCAGCGACGTCATGTTCCCACCCCGGGCGTTCCACGCACTCAACGAGCTCATCGAGCACGCCGCCAAGAACCACTGGGTCGACGGTGCGCCGGAGCCGGTGTACGAACCGCTCGACCACATCGAACCCGGGCTGCCGCGCACGCTGATCCACGTCTCCGGGTCGGAGGTCCTCATCAGCGACGCCCGCAAGGCCGCGCGGATGCTGGCAGCGGCGGGCGTCCCCGTCGAGGTGCGGGTGTGGCCGGGGCAGATGCACGTCTTCCAGCTCGGGGCGCCGGTGGTGTCGGAGGCGCAGCGCTCGCTGCGGCAAATCGGCGAGTACATCCGAGAGGCCACCTGGTAGCACGCCTCCGGAGGCCGCCTGGTAGCCGATCATTGCACCTGGGACGATGGAGTCATGCGCATCGCCCAGCACGTCAGTGAGCTCATCGGCAACACCCCTCTGGTAAAGCTGAATTCCGTTGTCCCGGAAGGTGCGGGCACGGTCGCGGCCAAGATCGAGTACCTCAACCCGGGGGGCAGCTCCAAAGACCGCATCGCGGTCAAGATGATCGACGCCGCCGAGGCCAGCGGTGAGCTCAAACCGGGCGGCACCATCGTCGAGCCGACGTCGGGCAACACCGGCGTCGGGCTGGCGCTGGTGGCCCAGCAGCGCGGCTACAAGTGCATCTTCGTCTGCCCCGACAAGGTCAGCGAGGACAAACGCAACGTGCTGCGCGCCTACGGCGCCGAGGTGGTGGTGTGCCCGACCGCGGTGGCCCCGGACGATCCGGACAGCTACTACAGCGTCTCCAACCGGCTGGTCACCGAGATCGAGGGGGCCTGGAAGCCCGACCAGTACTCCAACCCGATGGGTCCGGAGTCCCACTACGAGACCACCGGCCCGGAGATCTGGCGCGACACCGACGGCAAGGTCACCCACTTCGTGGCGGGCGTCGGCACGGGCGGCACCATCACCGGAGCCGGGCGCTACCTCAAGGAGGTGTCGGGCGGGAAGGTCCGCGTCATCGGTGCCGACCCCGAGGGTTCGGTGTACTCCGGCGGGACCGGACGGCCGTATCTGGTCGAGGGTGTCGGTGAGGACTTCTGGCCGTCGGCCTACGACCCCGCGGTGCCCGACGAGATCATCGCCGTCTCCGACGCCGACTCCTTCGACATGACGCGCCGCCTGGCCCGCGAGGAGGGCCTGCTGGTGGGCGGCTCGTGCGGGATGGCGGTGGTGGCCGCCATCGAGGTCGCCCGCGAGGCCGGCCCGGACGCGCTCGTCGTGGTGCTGCTGCCCGACGGCGGCCGCGGCTACCTGTCGAAGATCTTCAACGATTCGTGGATGTCGTCCTACGGCTTCCTGCGCAACCGGCTCGACGGCTCGATCGAACAGCCGACGGTCGGAGATGTGTTGCGCCGCAAGTCCGGTGCGCTGCCCGACCTCGTGCACACCCATCCGTCGGAGACCGTGCGCGACGCGATCGGCATCCTGCGCGAGTACGGCGTCTCGCAGATGCCCGTCGTCGGGGCCGAGCCGCCGGTGATGGCCGGTGAGGTGGCGGGCAGCGTCTCCGAGCGTGAGCTGCTGTCGGCGGTGTTCGAAGGCCGCGCGAAGCTCGCCGACGCGGTGGCCGAGCACATGAGCCCGCCCATGCCGCTGATCGGTGCCGGTGAGTTGGTCAGCACCGCGGCCAAGACCCTGCGCGAGTGCGATGCGCTGATGGTGGTCGAGGAAGGCAAGCCGGTCGGGGTGCTCACCCGCCACGACCTGCTCGGCTTCCTGTCCGACGGCAGCGGTCGGCGTTAGTCGAATTACGGAGGCCGGCAAACTAATTGCCCGGCCATCGACGCGGCGTTTCGCCACGGTGAAGTTACCTGGAGAACACCTGTCCCGGTGTGCTGCTCCGGTACTGTTAGCTCGCTCGTTTCCAGCTCACCGCACATTTGGAAGGCGCCCATGACCGATCAACCGCCGCCGCCTGGGAATTACCCGCCGCCGCCACCGCTCCCCGGCGGCTACCCACCGCCTCCTCAGGGCAACGTCCCGCCGCCCGGCGCGTATCCGGCTGCGCCGCAGGGATATCCGGGCGGTTACCCCCAGGTGGGGCCGGCCCGGGTACTGCCCCAGGACGGCTACACCTCGTGGTTCACCCGCGTGCTGGCCGCGCTCATCGACGCCGTCCCGCCGGTGCTGCTCACCGGGATCGCCTACGGGATCGCCTTCGCCACCGGCGACACCGTGTGCGTCGAGAACGAGTACGGCGTCGGCGGGTCGTGTTCGTCGTCGTTCTCGGGGGTGGGCGCCGCCGTTCTCGGCCTGGCGTGGCTGGCCTCGCTGGCCTACTGGATCTGGAACTGGGGCTACCGTCAGGGCACCACCGGTCAGAGCATCGGCAAGTCGGTGATGAAGTTCAAGGTGATCAGTGAGAAGACCTGGCAGCCAATCGGTTTCGGGCTGTCGCTGGTCCGCCAGATCGCCCACTTCATCGACCAGATCATCTGCTACATCGGGTATCTGTTCCCGCTGTGGGACTCCAAGCGTCAGACGCTCGCCGACAAGATCATGACCACGGTGTGTGTCCCGGTCGAGCAGTCCCCGGCCCAGCAGTCCTACTCGCAGCAGCCCTACACGCAGTAACGCCGGTCATCCACGGAAGGCGCTGACACCGGTCAGCGCCTCCCCGATGACCATCTGGTGCACCTCCGAGGTGCCCTCGTAGGTCAGCACCGATTCCAGGTTGTTGGCGTGCCGCAGCACCGGATACTCCAATGTGATCCCGTTGGCGCCCAACAGGGTGCGGCACTGCCGCGCGATCTTCAGTGCCTCCCGCACGTTGTTGAGCTTGCCGACGCTGACCTGGTCGGGGCGGATCCGCCCCTCGTCCTTGAGCCGGCCGAGATGCAGGGCCAGCAGCTGGGCCTTCCCGAGTTCGACCGCCATGTCGGCGATCTTGGCCTGCGTCAGCTGGTAGCCCGCCAGCGGTTTGTCGAACACCTCCCGGCTGCCGACGTAGTCCAGCGTCGTTTCCAGGCAGTCCCTGGCGGCGCCGACGCTGCCGAACACGATGCCGAACCGGGCCTCCGACAGACACGCCAGCGGGCCGGACAGTCCGCGCGCCTGCGGCAGCTGAGCGTCGGCGGGCAGCCGCACGTCGTCGAGGTGCAGCTCTGAGGTGTTGGACGCGCGCAGGGAGAGCTTGTGTTTCATCTCCCGGCCGGAGAACCCCTCGGTGCCTGCGGGCACCACGAATCCGAGGACGCCCTCCTCGGCGCGCGCCCACACCACCGCGACGTCGGCGATCGACCCGTTGGTGATCCACATCTTCGACCCGTTGAGGATCCAGTCCGATCCGTCGCGGCGCGCAGTGGTGCGCATCCCGGCGGGGTTGGACCCGAAGTCGGGTTCGGTCAGCCCGAAGCAGCCGATCACGTCCCCGGTGGCCATCGCCGGTAGCCACCGCTGCCGCTGTTCCTCGCTGCCGTGCCGGTGAATCGCGAACATCGCCAGCGATCCCTGCACCGAGACCATGCTGCGCAGTCCGCTGTCGACCGCCTCGAGCTCCTGGCACACCACGCCGTAGGCGGTGGCCGTCGAACCGCCGCAGCCGTAGCCCTCCAGATGCATGCCCAGCAGCCCGAGCTTGCCGAACTCCGACGCCAGCTCGCGCACGGGCACCTCACCGGCCTCGAACCAGTCGGCGACGTGCGGGCGCAGCCGTTGCTCGCCGAAGCGGCGCACGGTCTCGCGCAGTTCGCGCTCCTCGGGGGCCAGCATGCTGTCGGTGTCGAGCAGATCGTCGATACGCACGGTCATGGGACATGTCTACACCCACGCTTCGCTAGGCTCGGTGCTGTTATGAGTGAACAGCGCAAGGCCCACGGACAGGCCACCGGACTGGCCACGAAGGCTATCCACGCCGGGTACGCCCCGGACCCCCGCACCGGTGCGGTCAACACCCCCATCTACGCCAGCTCCACCTTCGCCCAGGACGGGGTGGGCGGGCTGCGGGGCGGCTTCGAATACGCCCGCACCGGCAACCCGACCCGGCAGTCGCTGGAGTCGGCGCTGGCCGCGGTGGAGGAAGCCGGGTACGGCCGCGCGTTCGCCTCCGGGATGGCCGCCACCGACTGCGCGCTGCGGGCCGTGCTGCGTCCCGGTGACCACCTGGTGATCCCCGACGACGCCTACGGCGGCACGTTCCGGCTGATCGACAAGGTCTTCTCGCAGTGGGGGATCAGCTACACCGCCGTGGCGCTGTCCGACCTCGACGCCGTGCGGGCCGCGATCACCCCGCAGACCCGGATGGTCTGGGTGGAGACGCCGACCAACCCGCTGCTGTCGATCGCCGACATCGCGGCCATCGCCGACATCGCCTCCGGTCCGGGCGTGAAGGTTCTGGTGGACAACACCTTCGCCTCGCCCGCGCTGCAGCAGCCGCTGACCCTGGGCGCCGACATCGTGCTGCACTCCACCACGAAGTACATCGGCGGGCACTCCGACGTCGTCGGCGGTGCACTGCTGACCAACGACGAGGAACTCGACACCGCGTTCGCGTTCCTGCAGAACGGATCGGGTGCGGTGCCCGGCCCGTTCGACGCCTACCTCACGTTGCGCGGGCTCAAGACGCTGGTGGTCCGGATGCAGCGGCACAGTGAGAACGCCGCGCTGATCGCCGAATTCCTCGACAACCACCCCGCCGTCGAATCGGTGCTCTATCCCGGTTTGCCGAGCCACCCCGGCCACGAGGTGGCCGCCAGGCAGATGAGCGGATTCGGCGGCATGGTGTCGGTGCGACTGCGGGGCGGCGCCCAGGCGGCACGCGACTTCTGCGCGCGCACAGGCATTTTCATCCTCGCCGAATCGCTCGGCGGGGTGGAGTCGCTGATCGAGCATCCGGGCGCGATGACCCACGCCTCGACCGCCGGATCGCAACTCGAGGTGCCCGAGGACCTGGTCCGGCTGTCGGTCGGCATCGAGGACTCCGCCGATCTGCTCGCCGATCTGGAGCAGGCGCTAGGCGGTTAGCGCGGCGCGGATCGCCGAGGCGGTGACGGCGAGGTTGACCTCGGCCAGTCCGGTGTGTGACTCGTCGACCCAACTCCCGAGTGCGATCTCCCCGGCCCGTCCGTGCACCCAGCGCCAGCCCCGGTCGTTGAGGCTGAGCAGCGCGCCGAGCCCGTCCACCGAGTGCAACAGCGTGATGACCGCCGCGGTCGACGGGGTGGGGGGTCTGCGGTCGAAGAGCGCGGACAGCACCTGCGAACGCGCGTACGCCACCCGGTCGCGGTTGCGCACCGGCCACGCGGTCTGCCTGTGCGACAACGGCATCCGTGCGATCTGACCGGTGCCCTCCAGATGGGTGAGCAGCGTCTCCTCGGTGTGCCTGCGGAGCTTGTCGACCGCCGACCGCGGACGCAGCGCACGACGCTGCAACATCCGGAACGCCGGTTCGGTCACCGGGTCCAGGCGGCCCCGCGGGGTCAACGCCACCAGCCGGCCGGCCGGCGCGGGATCACCGTCGACGGAGGGCCGGATCAGGCAGGCGTGGGCGAGGTCGAGCAGGACGGCGGCGCTCAGCACGCGGTCGCGTCGGGCCTTCTCCAGGCACGGCTGGGCGGACGCGTTGTCCAGCAGCAGCAGTAAGAGGTCTTCGGCGATCTGCGCCATGGACCGTCAGGAGTGGTACGGCTCCGCGCTGATCAGCGTGACCTGGACGGTGCTGCCACTGGGGACGGTGTAGCTGCGCGTCTCACCCACCTTGGCGTCGATCAGCGCGGCGCCCAGCGGGGAGGCGGGGGAGTACACCTCGAGCTTGCCGTCGTTGACGGCCTGCTCGCGGGTGCCGATGAGGAACGTCTCGGTGTCGTTCTCGTCACCGTCGTAATAGACCTTCACCACCGAGCCGGGCAGAGCGACACCGGACTGCTTGGGCGCCTCGCCGACCTTGGCGTTGTTGAGCAGCTCCTGCAGCTGGCGGATGCGGGCCTCTTCCTGGCCCTGCTGCTCACGGGCGGCGTGGTAGCCGCCGTTCTCGCGGAGGTCGCCTTCCTCGCGGCGGTCGTTGATCTCGGCGGCGATGACGGGCCGGTTGGCGATCAGCTGGTCCAGCTCCGCCTTCAGCCGGTCGTACGACTCCTGGGTCAACCACGTGACCTGAGTGTCAGTCATCCTTCGCGCTCCTGTCGTCGTTGTCTCGCGCTGTGTACGCATACGAAGTCTTGTGAGGTCGAGGGCCGGAGCTCGTGGCGTGTATCGCTGCAGCCCCCTGTTCGTGCGTCCCCCCGCACGAAGATGCGTGTAAATGCAGCAATACACGGCCCCAGCCGGAACCGTGTACCCGTTGATCGTACCACCGCCGGGACAGCCGATATTCACGATTTCGCCGTCGAAGGTTCCCCGAGCGGTCGTGTCAGGGCGCCACCAGGTAGGGCGGCACGTCGAAGCCGCACCCGTAGACGTCGCCGACGACCGGCGGCTGACTCGCCTTCACCGGCGCCGTGACCTGCACCGTTGACTGATCGGATGGCGGGACGAGGATCTCCCGGCGGCCCGTTTCGCTACCGTCGATGGAGCGGGCCCGCACGATGCACACCGCGGGCCGCGACGGATCCTGCCGGCTGACGCTGACGGTGACCTCCACCGTCTGGTCGTCGATCAGCCGGTAGGCGCCGAGCTCACCCTCGACGGGCTGGCTGCCGAACCGCTGTGAGCCCACGTACGCCACGATCAGACCGACGGCCACGACCAGAACGCCCAGCGCGGCGATCACCAGCCGACGCGTCCGACGCGTCACCCGCTGCCGCCCGTAGCGGGCGGCGGGACGTTCGATCATCTGTTTGGGGTGCCCGTCGGTCGGCGTCATCTGTCAGGACTGAGACTATAGGTCGCAACGGTTGCGACCTCGGGGACGAGCCCGGGCCTGGACGGACCGGGGACCGGCCCGGGGCATAGTCGCGACGACACCGTAGTTAGATGAGATGAGATGAATGAACTGCGCTTGATGGCGGTGCACGCGCACCCCGACGACGAGTCGAGCAAGGGTGCGGCCACCATGGCCAAATACGCCGACGCGGGTGCCCGCGTCATGGTGGTGACGCTGACCGGTGGTGAGCGCGGCGACATCCTGAACCCGGCGATGGACCTGCCCGAGGTGCACGGGCGGATGGCCGAGATCCGGCGCGACGAGATGGCCAAGGCCGCCGAGATCCTCGGCGTCGAACACCACTGGCTCGGCTTCGTCGACTCGGGACTGCCCGAGGGCGACCCGCTGCCCCCGCTGCCCGAGGGGTGTTTCGCCCTCGAGCCACTGGAGCGCGCCACCGAGGCGCTGGTGCGCGTGGTGCGGGAGTTCAAACCGCACGTGATGACCACCTACGACGAGACGGGCGGCTATCCGCACCCCGACCACATCCGCTGCCACCAGGTGTCGGTGGCGGCGTACGAGGCGGCAGGCGACTACCGCCTGTACCCGGACGCCGGCGAGCCGTGGAACGTGTCGAAGCTGTACTACATCCACGGCTTCCTGCGGGAACGCATGCAGCTGCTGCAGGACGAGTTCGCCAAGCACGGTCTCGAAGGCCCGTACGGGAAGTGGCTCGAGAACTGGGACCCCGACCGCGACGTGTTCGCCAAGCGGGTCACCACCCGGGTGGAGTGCGCGAAGTACTTCCCGCAGCGCGACGATGCGCTGCGCGCACACGCCACGCAGATCGACCCGAACAGCTTCTTCTTCGCGGCCCCGCTGGAGTGGCAGGAGCGGCTGTGGCCGACCGAGGAGTATGAGCTGGCGCGGTCGCGCGTTCCGGTCACCCTGCCCGAGTCCGACCTCTTCGAGGGCATCGAGGCCGACCGATGATCGACAGCCTCCTGCTGGCCTCCGAGTGGTTCGCCCAGGAGCAGCCGCGCGACACCGGGCCGGACTTCGGTAAGGCCAGCCCGTTCGGGCTGCTGATCGTCGCGGTGCTGCTCGTCGCCGTCGTCGTGCTGGTGTGGTCGATGAACCGTCACCTCAAGCGGCTGCCCGAATCGTTCGATCCCGACCATCCCGAACCCGACCAGGCCGTCGACGACGGCACCGTCGACCTCGGGCCCGGCAACACCGGCGCCGGCCAATCCGACGCTGTGACCGAGAACGGGAACACCCCGCGTGAGTCCGGGGGCTAACGAGCTCGGCGGGGCCACCAGCCCCTACCTGCGCCAGCACGCCGACAACCCGGTGCACTGGCGGCAGTGGACGCCCGAGGCGCTGGCCGAGGCGGCCCGCCGCGACGTGCCGATCCTGCTGTCGATCGGCTACGCGGCCTGCCACTGGTGCCACGTCATGGCCCACGAGTCCTTCGAGGACGACGACGTTGCGGCCGCGATGAACGCCGACTTCGTCTGCATCAAGGTCGACCGCGAGGAGCGGCCCGACCTCGACGCGGTCTACATGAACGCCACGGTCGCGCTGACCGGTCAGGGCGGCTGGCCGATGACGTGTTTCCTGACCCCCGACGGCCGGCCGTTCTTCTGCGGCACCTACTACCCCAAACCAAACTTCCTGCAGCTGCTGGCCGCCGTCGCCCAGACCTGGCGCGAGCGTCGCGGCGAGGTCGAGGACGCCTCCGATCGCATCGCCGGCGAATTGCGGTCCATGGCCGGCGGGCTGCCCGGCGGCGGGCCCCCGGTGCGGCCGGAGCTCTGTGATGCCGCGGTCGCCGCGGTGCTGCAGGACGAGGACACCGTGCGCGGCGGGTTCGGGGCTGCGCCGAAGTTCCCGCCGTCGGCGCTGCTCGAGGCGCTGCTGCGGCACCACGAACGCACCGGGTCGGCCCATGCGCTGGCCACGGCGGAGCGGACCGCGACGGCGATGGCCCGCGGCGGGATCTACGACCAGTTGGCCGGCGGTTTCGCCCGCTACAGCGTCGACGACTCGTGGGTGGTGCCGCACTTCGAGAAGATGCTCTACGACAACGCGCTGCTGCTGCGGTTCTACGCGCACTGGGCGCGCCGCACCGGCGACCCGTTGGCGCACCGGATCGCCGGTGAGACGGCCCGCTTCCTCGTCGACGACCTGGGCGCCGACCGCATGTTCACCTCCTCGCTCGACGCGGACGCCGACGGGGTCGAGGGCCTCACCTACGCGTGGACGCCCACCCAGCTGCGCGACGTGCTCGGCGAGGACGACGGTCGCTGGGCCGCAACGCTTTTCGCGGTCACCGCCACCGGGACGTTCGAGCACGGCACCTCGGTGCTGCAGCTGCCCGTCGATCCCGACGACCATGCCCGCTACGAGCGGGTGCGCACCGCGCTGCTGGCCGCGCGGTCACACCGCCCGCAGCCGGGCCGCGACGACAAGGTCGTCACGGCGTGGAACGGGCTGGCCATCACCGCGCTCGCCGAAGCCGCCGTGGCGCTGGAACGTCCCGAATTGCTCGGCGCCGCAACCGAGTGCGCGCGCGCCGTCGTCGGACTGCACCTTGTCGACGGTCGGCTGCGCCGCGCCAGCCTCGGCGGCCGAGTGGGGGAGAGCGCGGCGATCCTCGAGGACCACGCCGCGCTGGCGACCGGGCTGCTCACCCTGCACCAGGCGACCGGAGACAACCGGTGGCTGCACACGGGCCTTGCCCTGGTCGACGTCGCGCTCGCGCATTTCGCCGACCCGCAGCGCGACGGGCACTGGTTCGACACCGCCGACGACGCCGAAGCGCTCGTGCTGCGGCCCGCCGATCCCTTCGACGGCGCGACGCCGTCGGGCGCATCGTTGATCGCCGAGGCCCTGCAGCTGGCCGCCCACCTGGCGCCCGCCGCGCGGGCCGGACGCTACGCGGCGGCCGCCGACGCGACGCTGGCCACCGCGGCGCTGATCCTGGACCGGGCGCCCCGGTCGGGCGGGCACTGGCTGGCGGTGGCCGAGGCCGCGGTGCGCGGACCCATCCAGATCGCGGTGGCGTGCGATCCGGCGCGTTCCGAATTGCTGCGCGCCGCACGGGCGCTGGCGCCCGGTGGGGCGATCGTGGTGGGCGGTGCGGCCGGCTCGTCGGAGCTGCTGCTCGACCGCGACCGGGTCGACGGCGCCGACGCCGCGTACGTGTGCCGGGGCCGGGTGTGCGACCTGCCGGTGACCACCAGCCGGGAACTCGCTGCCGCGCTGGGCGTGCCCGTGTAGCCTGCGGCACATGTCATTCGACCCCAGGGCCATCGTCGAGCGTTATCTGCACACCGTCTCCACCGGCAGCGCCGACGACGTCGCCGCGCTCTACGCCGAGGACGCGACGCTCGAGGACCCGGTCGGCGGCGGTGAGGTGCACATCGGACGGCAGGCGATCGCCGGGTTCTACAAGAACACCGACGGCGTCGACATCGAGACCGAGCTGCTGACGTTCCGGTCCGGGGGCAACGAGGCCGCGTTCGTGTTCGCGATCACCGTGGGCGGCGCGATGCGCATCGAGCCCATCGAGGTGATGACGTTCACCGGTGACGGCAAGATCGCGTCGATGAAGGCCTACTGGGGCCCGGAGAACGTCACGCAGCTGTGATTTCGGTGTAGTTGGTCGCGCTGGGCGCGACCAACTACACCGAAATCGCCGGCTAGCCCGAGAAGACGGCGAACCACATCGCGATGTAGTGGCAGATCGCCGCGACCGCGGTGCAGGCGTGGAAGAACTCGTGGTGGCCGAACGTCGTCGGCCACGGGTTGGGCCACTTGAGGCCGTAGAGGACCCCGCCGATGCTGTAGAGCGCACCGCCCACGATCAGCAGCACCACCGCGGCGACGCCGGCCCCGTCCATGATCGGGCCGATGAACCACGCCGCCACCCACCCGAGCAGCAGGTAGAGCGGAACGCCGACCCAGGCGGGCGCCGACGGCCAGAACATCTTGAGCAGCACCCCCGCGATCGCGCCGCCCCAGACGATCCAGAACAGCACCATGCCCTTCTCCTGCGGCAGGGCCAGCAGGGCGAACGGGGTGTAACTGCCCGCGATGAACACGAAGATCATCGAGTGGTCGGCGCGCTTCATCCACTTGCGCGCGGTGGGTGAGCGCCACGTCACCCGGTGGTACGTGCCACTGACGGTGAACATCGCCACGATCGTGAACGTGTAGATCAGCGTGGCCAGACCCGCGCGGGTGGACACGACCGCCCACGACACCGAGACCAGCGTCGCCCCGCAGATGAGCGCGACGACCGCCGAGTACACGTGAATCCAGCCGCGGGCGCGAGGTCTGCCGATGAAGTGCGCCACCCGCTCGGCGACCGCTTCGGGGAAGTCCTCCGGATCGGGCTTCGGACCCGACTCCTCGGCGTCGAGCGGTGTGGACCGGCTCGTCATGTCACCTCCCTCATCCCGGGTGGGGCACTCCGCCGCCACAGTAGTCTGAATACCCATGGACATCATTCCCCGCGGTCTCAAGGAGCCTGCATATCGGCTCTATGAGATGCGGTTGCGTCAGGAGCTGACGCGGTCCAAATCACAACTACCGCGCCACATTGCGGTGCTGTGCGACGGCAACCGCCGGTGGGCGCGTGACGCTGGTCACGATGACGTGAGTTACGGCTACCGCGTCGGGGCGGCGAAGATCGCCGAGATGCTGCGCTGGTGTCAGGCGGCCGGCATCGAGATGGCGACCGTGTACCTGTTGTCGACGGAGAACCTGCAGCGCGACGCCGACGAACTCGCCGAGCTCATCGAGATCATCACCGGTGTCGTCGAGGAGATCTGCACACCGGCCAACCGCTGGAGCGTGCGCACCGTCGGGGACCTGTCGTTGCTCGGTGAGGAGCCGGCGCGCCGGCTGCGGGAGGCGGTGGAGTCGACACAGACCGAGACCACCGCGGGTCACCTCCATGTCAACGTCGCCGTCGCCTACGGCGGCCGCCAGGAGATCGTCGACGCCGTGCGCGCGCTGCTGAGCAAGAAGCTCGCCGACGGCGCGTCGGGCGAACAGTTGGTGGAGGCCGTCACCGCCGAGGCCATCTCGGAGAACCTCTACACCTCCGGACAGCCCGACCCGGATCTGGTGATCCGCACCTCCGGCGAACAGCGACTCTCCGGTTTCCTGCTGTGGCAGAGCGCGTATTCGGAGATGTGGTTCACCGAGGCGTACTGGCCGGCGTTCCGGCGGGTCGACTTCCTGCGCGCGCTGCGCGACTACACGCGCCGGGATCGCCGCTACGGCATCTGAGACGCGTGACACACTTGTGCCATGGCTGCGCTGTCCGCCGTGGTCTTCGCGCTGAGCTGGTGGCTGGGTCTCTATCTGCTCATCCGTAACCCGCGCAAACCCGTGCTGGCGCTGGCCGCGGCCGGCCTGACCAGCTTCGCCGCCGTCGTCGCACTCGACGCCGTGCGACTGGCCGGCGGCGCCGACATCGTCGGCCGCATCGAGGTCTACCTCGTCGCCGTGCCGGGGATCGCGTGGTTCGCGGTGCTGCTCGAGTTGTCGCGGCCACCGGACACCACGCGCGGCCGCGTCGCCGAGATGGTCGCCGTCGCCGCGGTCGCCGTGGTCGCCCTCGGCGGGGCCGCGCTGGCGGGCAGCGTCGAGGGCCCGCTGCGGGCCGGGCACTGGGTGATGTTCGCCGCCGTCTCGGTGCCCTCGCTCGCCGCGATGGTGCGCGCGGTGCGCCGTGGCGTGAAACCCGTTCCCGTGGTGGGTTTCCTGGTGATCGCGACGCTGTTCTTCGCGTTGGGCAACGCGATCCTGGTCATCCCGCTGGGGCTGGTCCCGAGCTGGCTTGCGTTGGCGTCGACCGGATTCGACGTCGCCCTGCTCGGGGTGGCGGTCGCCATCTGGGATGCGTTCGACGAGGGGCAGGCGCTGCGGGCGGACATGCGGCGGTCGTTCATCGCGACGGCCGTGGTGGCGCTGCTGTTCGGTGGGCAGGTGCTCGTCGGCATGGCGTTCACCGGTGAGCGCACCGCGCTGGTGGTGCTGCTGTTCACCAGCCTGGCGTTGGCGATCGCGATCAACGTGCTCGCCGATCCCCTGGCAGGCGTGCTGGACCGCGTCGCGTTCTCCCGCTCGCCGGATCTGCGCGCCGACCGGGCGACGCTGCGCCGGACCGAGGCGGCGCTGCCCCGGCGCGCCCCCAACCCGCTGCACGACGTCGACGACGAGACATTCACCCGGCTGACCCGCCGCGCGCTCGGCCACTACGGAGACCTCGCCAAGCTGATGGCCAACCCGCTGACCGCGCTGCCCGTCATCGACGATCGGCTCGCCGCCCGTGGCGCGCCCGACCAGCCGCTGGAACGGGCCAACGAACTGCGGGCGCTGCTCGCCGAGCGCATCGCCCGGCTCAAACCCCGCGACGGCGGGGACTTCGGCACCACCGAGCAGTGGCGGCACTACAACTCGCTGTACTTCCCCTACGTGGCCGGCGTGCGGGCCTACGCCCAGAACGCGACGCCCGCCGGACTCGACCCGGTCGCCAGGCAGGCCTGGCAGTGGTTCGTCACCGAGGTGCCGCAGCGGTCACTGCACAACTGGCAGACGGCGGCCGCGCGGGTGATCGCCGCCGATCTGCGCAGCGATCTGGTCAGCGCGCGCGACTGACCGACACCGCTCTGACCTGCGGTTGGCAGTGCTTGGCAGCGTTCGGTGTCGATCTGGCAGTGCGCGGTCAGCAGCATCGGTGGTGTCCAGGAGACCGTCCACGAGACCTCAGCGCCGAGGAGCCGACATGGCCGCCATCCCCACCCCCGTGGTCACCCGACCACTGTCCGATTCCACCGACTCGCTGTTGCGCTTCGCACTGCGCGCCGACGCCACCGTCTGCGCCGGGCTCGGCCTGCTGGTCGCGATGGCCGCCGATCCGCTCTCGCGACTGTCGGGGTTGTCGCCGACCGTCGAATGGGTGAGCGGCGCAGCGCTCGTCGGATACGGCGCGCTGCTCTACGTGCTGGCTGCCGTGTCCGACGTGCGGTGCGTCGGCGTGGCCGTGGTCGCGGGCAACGTCGGCTTCGCCGTCGCCGTCGCGGCCGTGCTCCTCTCCGGCCGGCTGCCGCTGACCCCGGCGGGCGTCGTCATGGTGGTCGCGTTCACGGTCGCCACGCTCGCCCTGGCCTACCTGCAGTACCTCGGGGTGCGCCGTCTGGCGTGACTCCCTGCCGCCGGTGCGGGGCGCCGCTGTTTCGAGGTTGGGCGTGACGCCCCGCATCCGGCCCCAGATGTCCCACAAGTGATCCCACCACCGAAGGAGAACGACATGACCGTCACCGCACCCACCGCGACCCGGGACCGGCTCCTGCGTCTGGCCATGCGCGCCGACGCCGTGCTGACCGGGCTGGCCGGACTCGCCGCGCTGCCCCTGGCCGCCACGCTGGCCGAATGGTCCGGCACGTCAACGACCATCGAATACTCGCTCGCCGCGTTCTTCATCGGCTACGGCGTGGTGGTGTTCGGGCTCTCGCTGCTGCCGTCGGTGCGGGAGGCGGGGCTCGTGGTGATCGCGGCCAACTTGGCCTACACCGTCGCCGCGGTGCTGATCGTCGTGACCGACGTGTGGTCGATGACGGGCACGGGCATCGCGCTCACGCTCGCCACCGGCGTCTACACCGCGGTGTTCGCCGAGCTGCAGTACGTGGGCTGGCGCCGGCTCTGACGCGGCTACAGCTTGCGCAGACGCAACCGGTTGATGGCGTGGTCGGCGTCCTTGCGCAGCACCAGTGTTGCGCGGGGCCGCGTCGGCAGAATGTTCTCGATGAGATTCGGCCGGTTGATCGAATGCCAGATGTCGCGGGCGGCGAAGACGGCTTGTTCGTCGGTCAGTGTCGCGTAGTGGTGAAAGTGCGACGCCGGATCGGCGAACGCCGTCGACCGCATCGTGAGGAACCGGGAGATGTACCAGCCCTCGATGTCCTCGAGGCGGGCGTCGACGTAGACGGAGAAGTCGAACAGGTCAGAGACCATCAGCGCCGGCCCGGTCTGCAACACGTTGAGGCCCTCGAGGATGAGGATGTCGGGATGCCGGATGACCTGCTCCTCGCCGGGCACGATGTCGTAGAGCAGATGTGAGTACACCGGCGCGCACGCGTGGTCGGCCCCCGACTTCACCGCGGTCACGAACCGCATCAGCGCCCTGCGGTCGTAACTCTCCGGGAAACCCTTGCGGTGCATGAGGTTCCGGCGGGCCAACTCGGCGTTCGGGTACAGGAAGCCGTCGGTGGTGACCAGATCGACGCGGGCGTGGTTGCCCCACCGGGCCAGCAGCGCCTGCAGCACACGGGCGGTGGTGGATTTGCCGACGGCCACGCTGCCCGCGACACCGATGATGAACGGCACCGGCCGGTCCGGGTTCTGCTGCGGTTCGCCGAGGAACTCCGCGGTCGCGGCGAACAACCGTTGCCGGGCGGCCACCTGCAGGTGGATGAGGCGGGCCAGCGGGAGGTAGACCTCCTCGACCTCGAGGAGGTCGAGTTTCTCGCCGAGGCCACGGAGCTTGAGCAGCTCGTCCTCGGTGAGTTTGAGCGGCGTCGACATCCGCAGCGCACGCCACTGGGTGCGGTCGAACTCGACGTAGGGGCTCGGTTCGCTCAGCCGCGCCATGGGGTCAGTCTTGCAGTACCGCATCCGGCGTGAGCGGCTGGGGCGACCCGATTAGCGTTAGCGGGTATGGAGCCCGACACCCTGATCCGCGAATACCTCCTCCTCGGTCTGCGCTTCGACCGCGTCGAGGACGGCTACGTCGACTCCTTCACCGGCGACCCGGCGTTGCGCGCCGTGGTCGCCGACGAGCCCGCGCCCGACCCCGCGGACCTGGCTCGTCAGGCGCAGCGGTTGCTGGCCGCGGTGCCCGACACGCCGCGGACCGGAGGGTTCGACGAGGCGCGCGCCGACTACCTCACCGCCCACCTGCGCGCGCTGGAGCTGGCCGGGCGCAAATTCGCCGGACAGGACGTCGGCTTCGTCGACGAGGTGGAGGCGTACTTCGACGTCCGGATCACCAAGGGCGATCCGGAGACCTACCGGCAGGCGCACGTCGCGCTGGACGAGGCGCTCGGCGGGAGCGGCCCGCTGGCCGAGCGGATCCAGGCGCACCGCACCGCCGACGAGATCCCGCCCGAACGGCTCGAGGAGTGCATCCACGCGTTCTCCAGCGCGCTGCGCGACCGGGTCCGCGCCACCTACCCGCTGCCCGACACCGAGACCATCACCTACGAGGTCGTCACCGACAAACCGTGGTCGGGGTTCAACTACTACCTGGGTGACTACCGCTCGACGGTCGCGGTCAACGCCGACCTCAAACAGCAGATGGCCAATCTGCCGCGGCTGGTCGCACACGAGTCGTATCCGGGCCACCACACCGAGCACTGCCGAAAGGAGGCCCGGCTGGTGGAGGGCAGGGGGCAACTCGAGCAGACCATCTTCCTGGTCAACACCCCGCAGTGCCTGATGGCCGAGGGGCTCGCCGACCTCGCGCTGTACGCGGCGGTCGGTTCCGGGGCGAGCGAAGCGACGGGGAATCAACAGGGCTGGGGGAGTTGGGCGTCCGACATCTACGCCGACCTGGGGCTGCGGTTCGACGGGGCGCGGGCCGAGGCGGTGTCGGCGGCGACGGCCGCGCTGGCCGACGTGCGCCAGGACGCCGCGCTGATGCTGCACGACGAGCACCGCCCGGTCGACGACGTGGTGGCGTTCCTCAAGCGGTGGCTGCTGGTCGACGATGCCCGGGCGCGGCAGATGCTGCGGTTCCTGTCGTCGCCGCTGTGGCGGGCCTACACCTCGACCTACGTGGAGGGGTACCGGCTGCTGCGCGGCTGGCTCGACGCCCGGCCTGCGGAGGTGGGGCTGACCGAGCGGTTCGGCCGGCTGCTCGACGAGCCGTTGATCCCGTCGGCGCTGCGCGCGGCCTGAACTTCCGTAACGCTGTGGCGGTGGTCGGGCTCGGAAACCGCCACAGCGTTACCCGAACAGGGACCGGGTGCGGTTCGGACCCAGCGCACGCGCGACTACCCTGGTCAGCATGACCGCAGACGCCGTGACCACGTCGAGCACCGCCCCGGGCGTCGAGTACGCCGACACCGCGAGCGCCGCCTACCGGGCCGCGCTGCAGGTCATCGAATCCGTCGAGCCACGGATCGCGGCCGCCACCCGCAAAGAGCTCGCCGATCAACGCGATTCGCTCAAACTGATCGCCAGCGAGAACTACGCCTCCCCGGCCGTCCTGCTGACCATGGGCACCTGGCTGAGCGACAAGTACGCCGAGGGCACCATCGGTCACCGCTTCTACGCGGGCTGCCAGAACGTCGACGTGGTGGAGAGCGTGGCGGCCGAACACGCCCGTGAACTGTTCGGTGCGCCCTACGCCTACGCCCAGCCGCACTCCGGGATCGACGCCAACCTGGTGGCCTTCTGGGCCATCCTGGCGACCCGCGTCGAGGCACCCGCACTGGCCGAACTCGGCGCCAAACACGTCAACGACCTCAACGAGGCCGACTGGGAGGGCCTGCGCAACAAGCTCGGCAACCAGCGGCTGCTCGGTATGTCGCTCGACGCCGGCGGTCACCTCACCCACGGCTTCCGGCCCAACATCAGCGGCAAGATGTTCCACCAGCGCAGCTACGGCACCGACCCCGAGACCGGGCTGCTCGACTACGACAAGCTGGCCGCCGCCGCCCGCGAGTTCAAACCGCTGATCCTCGTCGGCGGCTACTCCGCCTATCCGCGCCGGGTGAACTTCGCCAAGCTGCGCGAGATCGCCGACGAGGTCGGCGCCACGCTGATGGTCGATATGGCGCACTTCGCCGGCCTGGTCGCGGGCAAGGTGTTCACCGGCGACGAGGACCCGGTGCCGCACGCCCACGTCACGACCACCACCACGCACAAATCGCTGCGCGGCCCCCGCGGCGGCCTGGTGCTCGCCCAGCCGGAGTACTCCGACGCCGTCGACAAGGGCTGCCCGATGGTGCTCGGCGGACCGCTGTCGCACGTCATGGCCGCCAAGGCCGTCGCGCTCGCCGAGGCGCGGCAGCCGTCGTTCCAGGCCTACGCGCAGCGCGTCGCCGACAACGCCAAGGCGCTGGCCGAGGGTTTCCTCAAGCGCGGCGCCCGCCTGGTGACCGGCGGCACCGACAACCACATCGTGCTGCTCGACGTGACGAGCTTCGGGCTGACCGGCCGCCAGGCCGAGTCCGCGCTGCTGGACGCCGGTGTCGTCACCAACCGCAACTCGATCCCGGCCGATCCCAACGGCGCCTGGTACACCAGCGGCATCCGCTTCGGCACCCCGGCGCTGACGACGCGCGGGTTCGGTGCCGCGGAGTTCGACCGGGTCGCCGAACTGGTCGTCGACGTGCTGACCAACACGCAGCCGACCCAGGCGTCGAACGGTCCGTCGAAGGCCAAGTACACGCTGGCCGACGGCACCGCCGAGCGGGTCCACGCGGCTTCGGCCGAGATGTTGGCGGCCAACCCGCTGTATCCGGGTCTGACGCTGTAGACCCGACGCGCCGGAACGCCGAAACGAACAATCGGGCGAGACAGTGCGAGTAGATCACGCCATTACGTCGATTTCGGCGCGATAACTCGCGGGACGCGCCGCCGGGGAATTTTACGATCCCCACAGAATTGGGTTAGTGTAACCGCATGGCACAGAAACCTGTTCCTAATGCGCTGACCCTCGAGCTGGAGCCGGTCGTCCGTGACGAGCTGCGGCGCCACCTCGACTCCGAGGACCTCTGGTACGCGCACGACTACGTGCCGTTCGACCAGGGTGAGAACTTCGCGTTCCTCGGCGGACGGGACTGGGACCCGTCCCAGGTGACGCTGCCCAAGCCCGTCACCGATGCGCTCGAGATCCTGCTCATCACCAAGGACAACCTCGCCGGCTACCACCGCGAACTCGTCGAGCACTTCATCCTCGAGGACAAGTGGGGACGCTGGCTCGGCCGCTGGACCGCCGAGGAGCACCTGCACGCGGTGGCGCTGCGCAACTACCTCGTCGTCACCCGCGAGGTGGATCCGGCCGCGAACGAGGACGTGCGCGTCGAGCACGTCATGAAGGGCTACCGCGCCGACCGGTTCAGTCAGATCGAGACGCTGGTGTTCATGGCGTTCTTCGAGCGGTCCCACGCGGTGTTCTGCCGCAACCTCGAGGCGCAGATCACCGAGCCGGTGCTCAAGGCGCTGGTCGGCCGCATCGCCACCGACGAGGAACGCCACGAGGTGTTCTTCTCGAACCTGGTGGCCCACTGCCTCGACACCCACCGCGACGAGACGGTGGCGGCGATCGCCGCGCGGGCGGCCGAACTGGGTGTGGTCGGCGGTGACATCGACGCCTACCAGGACAAGGTCGCCTCGATGGCCGAGAACGGCATCTTCGGCGAGGACCTGCTGCGCACGGTCATCGCCGACCGCATCGCCGCTTGGAATCTCGCCGACGAGCCCTCGCTGCGACAGTTCACGAACGCTTAACCTGGCGCGCGCCGCACACCGGCGCGCCTGCGCGGCGCGGGCCCGGCGACGGGAGTAGCGTCGGCTCCGATGGCTAGCGAATTGCTCTGCTGTCCGGGCGGTACCCGATCGTTGCGATCACGAGAGGGCCGGCCCCGGCCCTGGTGCCGCAGTGTCCGCCGACAGGTTCGCGGGGGACCCGCGGATAGCAGGAGCGCTACGTGACCGATTCGCCTCTCCGGACCTACGTGCTCGACACCTCCGTGCTGTTGTCCGATCCCTGGGCAACCACACGGTTCGCCGAACACGAGGTGGTTGTCCCACTGGTGGTCATCAGTGAACTGGAAGCCAAACGGCATCATCATGAGCTCGGCTGGTTCGCCCGGCAGGCGTTGCGCCTGTTCGACGATCTGCGGCTCGAACACGGTCGCCTCGATCAGCCGATTCCCGTTGGGACAGAAGGCGGGACGCTGCACGTCGAGCTGAACCACAGCGACCCGTCGGTGCTGCCCGCCGGCTTCCGCAACGACAGCAACGACGCCCGGATCCTCACGGTCGCAGCCAATCTCGCCGCCGAGGGCAAGCACGTCACACTGGTCAGCAAGGACATCCCGCTGCGCGTCAAGGCGGGTGCGGTCGGACTCGCCGCCGACGAGTACCACGCACAGGACGTCGTGGTCTCGGGCTGGACCGGGATGGACGAGATCGACGTGACGGCCGACGAGATCGACGCGCTGTTCTCCGAAGGCGAGATCGATCTGGCGCCGGCGCGAGATCTGCCGTGCCACACCGGGATTCGTCTGCTGGGCGGCAACTCGCACGCGCTCGGCCGGGTCAACGCCGCCAAACGGGTGCAACTGGTCCGTGGTGACCGCGAAGTGTTCGGCCTCCGGGGAAGGTCGGCCGAACAGCGGATGGCGCTGGACCTGCTGCTCGACGAATCGGTCGGCATCGTCTCACTCGGCGGCAAGGCCGGCACCGGCAAATCGGCGCTCGCGCTGTGCGCGGGCCTGGAAGCGGTGCTGGAGCGGCGCACCCAGCGCAAGGTCGTGGTGTTCCGCCCGCTCTACGCCGTCGGCGGACAGGATCTGGGCTACCTGCCCGGCAGTGAGAGCGACAAGATGGGGCCGTGGGCGCAGGCCGTCTTCGACACCCTCGAGGGGTTGGCCAGCCCCGCGGTGCTCGAAGAGGTGCTCTCGCGCGGAATGCTGGAAGTTCTGCCGCTCACCCACATTCGCGGCCGCTCGTTGCACGATTCGTTCGTCATCGTCGACGAGGCGCAGTCGTTGGAGCGCAACGTCCTGCTGACCGTGCTGTCGCGGCTGGGTGCCGGTTCGCGGGTGGTGCTCACCCACGACGTCGCCCAGCGCGACAACCTGCGCGTCGGCCGCCACGACGGGGTGGCCGCGGTGATCGAGAAGCTCAAGGGCCACCCGCTGTTCGCCCACATCACCCTGCAGCGCAGCGAACGCTCGCCGATCGCCGCGCTGGTCACCGAGATGCTCGAGGAGATCAGCCCCGGCGCCCTGCCGTGACGTCGTGATCTCGGTGTGGTTGGTCACGCCAGGCGTGACCAACCACACCGAAATCGCGCGGGGACTTAAGGCCCTAGCCGGACGCCGCCCGGGCGACGATCCTCGAGGTATGTCCGACACCGTGGTCGAAACCGAGGTCATCAGCGACGCCGTCCAATTGGCCTGCCGTGCGCCGTCGCTGCACAACAGCCAGCCCTGGCGGTGGGTGGCCGATGACCGAGGACTTCACCTGTTCCTCGACCGGTCGCGGCTGATGTACTCGGCCGACCGGTCCGGCCGCGAAGCCGTGATCAGCTGCGGTGCGGTGCTCGACCATCTGCGCGTCGCCCTGGCGGCCGCCGGGTGGGAGGCCCACGTCGACCGGCTCCCCGATCCGAACCACCACGACCACCTGGCCACGGTCACCGTCACGCCGATGGACTACGTCACCGAGGAGCACCGCAGGCGCGCCGACGCGATCCTGCTGCGCCGCACCGACCGCCTCCCGATGGCCCCCGCACCCGACTGGGAGTCGTTCGAACGGCTGATGCGCGCCCGCCTCGCCGACGTCCACGCCGACCTTCACGCCGATGTCCTGGCCGACGAGGCCCGCGCCCAGCTCGCCGAGACCGCCCATCTGACCGAGGCGCTGCGGCTCTACGACTCCTCCTACCATGCCGAACTGAGCTGGTGGACTGCACCTTTCGAGGGCGGAGAGGGCATCCCCCAGAGTTCGCTGGTGTCCGCGGCCGAAAGTGAACGCGTCGACGTGGGCCGCACGTTCCCCGTCACCCACGGCGCCGAGCGGCGCCCGACCGTCGGCGAGGACCGCGCCACTGTCGTCGTGCTCTCCACCGACGGCGACGACCGCCTCGACGCCCTGCGCGCCGGCGAGGCGATGTCGGCGGTGCTGCTCGAAGCCACCATGGCGGGGCTCGGCACCTGCATCGTCACCCACGTGACCGAACTCGAATCCAGCCGCCGGATCATCGGCGGCCTCCTCGACCGCGACGCGCGGCCGCAGGTGCTCATCCGGATCGGGCTCGCCCCGTCCCTCGAGGCGGTGCCGCCGCCCACGCCGCGCCGGGCGCTCCAGGACGTGCTGCGGTTCGGATAGGGGGCGACATGTCCGACAGCGAAGGGCATTTGCGAACCGCCGCGCCGGTGGTGACACTGTCGACCATGGTCCGCGTCTTCCTGGTCGACGATCACGAGGTGGTGCGGCGCGGGCTCATCGACCTGCTGAGCGCCGACCCCGAACTCGACGTGGTGGGCGAGGCCGATTCGGTCGCCTCGGCGCTGGCCCGCATCCCCGCACTGCAGCCCGACGTCGCGGTGCTCGACGTGCGGCTGCCCGACGGCAACGGCATCGAACTGTGCCGGGAACTGCTGTCCCGTCTGCCGGACCTGCGGTGCCTGATGCTGACGTCGTTCACCTCCGACGAGGCGATGCTCGACGCGATCCTAGCCGGCGCCAGCGGCTACGTCGTCAAGGACATCAAGGGGATGGAACTCGCGCAGGCGATCAAGGACGTCGGCGCCGGACGCTCGCTGCTCGACAACCGCGCCGCCGCGGCGCTCATGTCGAAACTGCGGGGAGACGCCGAACGCTCCGACCCGCTGTCGGGGCTGTCGGCCCAGGAGCGCGTGCTGCTCGACCTGCTCGGGGAGGGGCTGACCAACAAGCAGATCGCGGCCCGGATGTTCCTGGCCGAGAAGACGGTCAAGAACTACGTCTCCCGCCTGCTGGCCAAACTCGGTATGGAGCGGCGCACGCAGGCCGCGGTGTTCGTCTCCAAGCTCGATCGCCCTCCCCGCGGTGGGTGAAGGACCCCGGGAGTGACCGCCGCCCGCCCCGACTTCCGGGTTCTCGAGGATGCCATCGAGGTCGCCTGTCACGCCCCCTCGGTGCACAACAGCCAGCCGTGGCGCTGGATCCGCGAAGGCGGCGGGCTGGGGCTCCATCTCGACACCGACCGCCTCGTCGCCACCGACCACGCCGCGCGCCAGGCCCTGTTGAGCTGCGGCGCCGTCCTCGACCACCTGCGCGTCGCGATCGCGGCCGCCGGCTGGGCCGTACACGTGGACCGCTTCCCGAACCCCGACGACCCGCTGCACCTGGCGTCTGTGGGTTTCTCACCGGCGCCGGAGGTGACCGACGCCGCACGGGCGCGCGCCGAGGCCATCCTGCGCCGCCGCACCGACCGGTTGCCGTTCGGACCGCCACCGGCATGGGAACGGTGGGAGACCGTGTTGCCCAACGCCGTCGACGGCACCGTCGCCCACCTGGACGTGGTCGACGACGCGGACCGGCCGAAGCTGGCGGAGGCCTCCCAGCTGAGCGAGTCGCTGCGGCTCTACGACTCCGCCTACCACGCCGAACTGTCATGGTGGACCGGTGAGGTCACGGTCACCGACGGTATCCCGGACAGCTCGCTGGTCTCCGCGCCGGAGAGCGACCGGGTCGACATCGGACGGCTCTTCCCGGTCACCCGGCACCGGTCCGAGCGGCGGATGACCGTACCGCAGGACTTCTCGAAAGTGCTTGTCCTCTCGACCCTCAGCGACAGCCGGCGCGACGTGCTGGCCTGCGGCGAGACACTGTCCGCGCTGCTGCTCGAGCTGACGGTGGCGGGGCTTTCGACGTGCACGCTCACTCACCTCACCGAGGTCAGGGTGAGCCGCGACATCATCGCCGCGCTTGTTCGGCGCGATTTCCCGCAGGTGCTGATCCGGGTCGGGGTCGCGCCCCCACTCGAACCAGCACCGGGGCCGACCCCGCGACGACACGTCGCCGACGTGCTGGAGCTTCGACTGTGACATCGACGATGCGCGCATGGCGGGTGCGCCGGCCGGGCCCGATGAGCACCCGGCCGCTGGAGTACGTCACCGCCGACGTCGGCGAAGCCGGCCCCGGCGACGTCCTCGTCGCCGTCCGGGCCTGCGGGGTGTGCCGCACCGACCTGCACGTCGCCGAGGGTGACCTACCCGTGCATCTGCCCCACGTGACACCCGGGCACGAAGTGGTGGGGGAGGTGGTGGCCGTCGGGCCGGGCGCCGGTGAGCGGGCCGCCGTCGGCGACAGGGTGGGCGTCGCCTGGCTTCGGCACACCTGCGGACACTGCCGCTTCTGCGTGCGCGGACAGGAGAACCTGTGTCCGCAGTCCCGGTACACCGGATGGGACGCACACGGGGGATACGCCGAATTCGTCACCGCGCCAGCGGATTTCGTGCATCCGCTGCCCGACGGCTATTCCGACGCCGAACTGGCCCCGCTGCTGTGCGCGGGCATCATCGGCTACCGGTCGCTACTGCGCGCCGACCTGCCCGCCGGAGGCCGGCTCGGCATCTACGGGTTCGGGGGCAGCGCCCACATCACCGCGCAGGTCGCACTGGCCCGCGGTGCCGAGGTCCACGTGATGACCCGTGGTGCACAAGCCCGGGAACTGGCGCTCGCGCTGGGAGCGGCGTCCGTCCAGGGCGCCGCCGACCCGCCGCCCGTGCCGCTGGACGCGGCGATCCTGTTCGCCCCGGTCGGTGAGCTGGTGCTGCCGGCGCTGGAGGCCCTCGACAGCGGCGGCACGTTGGCGATCGCGGGCATCCATCTCAGCGACATCCCGCAGCTGAACTACCAGCGGCACCTGTTCCGTGAGCGTCAGGTGCGCTCGGTGACGTCGAACACGCGCGCCGACGCACGGGAGTTCCTCGACTTCGCGGGCCGGCACCGCATCGAGGTGACCGCCCCGCTGTATCCGCTCGACCGCGCCGACGCCGCGCTGAGCGACCTGGCTTCCGGACGGATCGCCGGCGCGGCGGTGCTGACCCTCTGACTTCGGATCAGAAGGCCAGACAACAGATCTGCTGCGCCTCGGCCACGGAGTCGGCGAGGGGACGGCCGGTGTCGACCGGGTGCGCACCCGGCCACACGCCCGCGGTGATGGCCGCGGCGATCTCCGGGGTGGCGTCCGACGTGGTCGACCGCCTGGTCTCGATGCGGTCCTGCGCCGCCGCGAGCGGGGCGGTGCAGGCGAGTTCGACCCGGGTCGCGGCCGCGCGCTGCGCGAGGTCGAGCGCCGCCCGCCGATGCCGCGGCTCGCGCCACGTGCCGTCGAGGATCACCGACTGCCCCCGGCTGAGCAGTCCGGCCGCCCGGTCCAGCACCGTGTCGTAGACCGCGTCGACCTTGTCGGGCGAGTACACCCCGGCGTTGAGCACCCCGACCTCCCCGGTCAGGACGTGGCCGGCCTGCAGTTCACGCCGGACGCTGTCGGTCGAGATCACCTCGGCGCCGACGGACTCACCCAGCGCATGCGACAGCGTCGTCTTACCCGTCCCCGGGCCGCCGCCCACCAGGATCAGCCGCACCGTCGCCGCGCGCAGATGGTCGGCGGCCAGGGCGAGATGGCGGTGCGCGTCGACCGCGGCGGCGGGCACACCCTGGCCGACCCTGATGCAGTCGGTCTTCGCGCGCACCACGGCGCGGTAGGCGATGTAGAAGTCGACCAGCGAACTCGGGGCACCATCGGCCGCGGCCGCGCGGTACTCGGCGAGGAAGTGGTCGGCCAGGTCGCGGCGGCCCAGGAACTCCAGGTCCATCGCGAGGAACGCCGCGTCGTCGATCCCGTCGACGAAGCGCAGGCGGTCGTCGAACTCGAGGCAGTCCAGCGGTACCGGGCCGGTGGGAGGGCAGAACACGTCGTCGGTGAGCAGGTCGCCGTGGCCGTCGACGATCCGGCGTTCGGCGATGCGCGCCGCGAACAACTCGGCGCGGCCGTCGAGGTAGCGCATGGCCGACCGCCGGACCTCCTCGACGGCGTCGGGCGCCAGCACACCGTCGGTGTAGCGGTCCAGCTCGGTGAGATTCTCCTGCCACCGGCCGGTCACCTCGGGCACCGTCGCGCACGCGTCGACATCGGGGGAGCGCAGGGCGTTTTCGTGGAAGCGGGCGACGATCCCGGCCAGCGCCGTCAGGTGGTCCTCGACCGGCTCGCCGCGCAGCACCATCGACCGCAGCCGGTACCGATCGGGGTAGCGCCGCATCACCACGACGGGCTCCGGCGCGCCCTGGCCGGGGCCGCTGAAATGGGCGACGCCGAGATAGCTGTCCGCGGCCATGCGGCTGTTCAGTTCGACCTCGCGGGCGCAGACCTGTTCCCGGCTCTGCGGGGTGCTGAAGTCGAGGAAGTCGGTCACCACCGGCTTCTTGGCCTTGTAGGCCTTGTCCCCGAACAACACCACCACGCCGGTGTGGGTCTCGTGGATCTCCGCGGCGGATTCGTCCGCCGAGGCCGCCGCCGGCGTGGTGTTCGTCATGACCCGATGATGCCTCGTCGGACGCGCCGGCACAGTGGCCGAAAGTCCCACGTGCCGCCGGACCGTCGTCTCGTGGTGCGACAATGGCGGCCGTGACCGGGTCCGGGCGCGACGAACCGCGCGGCGTTCGTCCGCTGCGCGACACCCTGTCGCAGCTGCGGCTGCGCGAACTTCTCACCGAGGTGCAGGACCGCATCGAGCAGATCGTCGAAGGCCGCGACCGCCTCGACGGACTGGTCGAGGCGATGCTCGTCGTCACCGCCGGCCTCGAACTCGACGTCACGTTGCGCACCATCGTGCAGACCGCGATCCAGCTCGTCGACGCGCGCTACGGTGCGCTCGGCGTCCGCGGCCATTCCCACGAACTCGTCGAGTTCGTGTACGAGGGCATCGACGACGAGACCCGCGAGTTGATCGGTCACCTCCCGGAGGGGCGCGGTGTGCTCGGCGTCCTCATCGACGATCCGCACCCCATCCGGGTCGACGACATCCGCCACCACAGCGCCTCCGTCGGGTTTCCCCCGAACCACCCGCCGATGCGGACGTTCCTGGGGGTGCCGGTGCGCATCCGCGACGAGGTGTTCGGGAACCTCTATCTGACCGACAAGGTCGGCGGCCAGCCGTTCAGCGAGGACGACGAGGTGCTCGTCCAGGCGCTCGCCGCCGCCGCCGGGATCGCGATCGACAACGCGCGGCTCTACGAGCAGGCGCAGGCGCGGCAGGCGTGGATCGCCGCGACGCGCGACATCGCCACGGAGATGCTGTCGGGCGCCAACCCGGCCACCGTCTTCCGCGGGGTGGTCGAGCGGGCGCTTTCGCTCACCGGCGCCGACGGCACCCTGGTCGCGGTGCCCGGCGACGCAGACGCACCCGACGAGCTGACCGTGGTCGAGGCCGCCGGCGTGCTGTCAGCGGCGGACCACACCGTCGTACCCGACGAGTCGCCGATCGGGCGCGCCTTCCGGGACCGCGCGCCGGCCCGGCTCGACCACCTCGCCGTGGGGACGACGGAATACGGTCCGGCACTTGTGCTTCCGATGCGCGCCGCCGACACCGTCGCCGGTGTGCTGGTTGCGGTGCGGCCCCCGGGCGGGCGCCGGTTCACCCCCGAACAACTCGACGTGGCGGTCACCTTCGCCGACCAGGTGGCGCTGGCCTGGCAGCTGGCCACCTCACAGCGGCGGATGCAGAAACTCGAGATCCTCACCGATCGCGACCGCATCGCCCGTGATCTGCACGATCACGTCATCCAGCGGCTGTTCGCGGTCGGGCTGTCGCTGCAGGGCACGCTGGCCCGGGTCCGCGACGCCGATGTGCAGCAGCGGTTGGCCGGCAACGTCGACGATCTGCAGGCGGTGATCCAGGAGATCCGCACCGCGATCTTCGACCTGCACGGCGGCGCGCCGGGTGCGACCCGGCTGCGCCAGCGCCTCGACGAGGCCATCGCGCAGTTCGCCGGTGCGGGACTGCACACCACCACCCGGTTCGTCGGACCGCTGTCGGTGGTGGACGCGACGCTCGCCGACCATGCCGAGGCGGTGGTCCGCGAAGCCGTGAGCAACGCCGTCCGGCACGCGAAGGCGTCCGAGCTGACCGTCCGGGTCAGCGTCGCCGACGATCTGTGCGTCGAGGTCGCCGACGACGGTCGCGGCATCGACGAACCGGTCACCGAAAGCGGTCTTCGCAACCTGCGCGCGCGGGCGGAGGCCGCCGGCGGCGGGCTCACCGTGGAAAAGCGCGACGGCGGCGGGACCCTGCTGCGGTGGTGCGTGCCGCTGCCCTGATCAGTCCGGCAGTGGGCGCCGCGGCGTGGCGGGCAGCGCCGACGCGCCCTCGGGCGCCCAGCCGATCCGCAGCAGCATCTGCGGATGGGCCTGTGACTCGAAGATCTCCTCACGCAACACCGCCCGCGTCGAGGCCACCTCCAGCGGTTCGGTGACGGGGCAGCTGGCCAGCCCGAGCGCCGTCGCCGTCAGCAGGATGAGGCTGGTGGCCTCGCCGGCGCGCAACCGCGCGAGCGCGTCGTCGTCGCGGGTGCCCAGCGCCAGCACGACGGCGTTGTCGGTGCCCTCGGCGGAACCCTGCGGCCGGGCCAGTGTGCTGCCGGCGAAGATCCGCCCGGGTACGGTCGCCGACACGTCGGTCGGCGGGACGTTGGCCGCCGGCACACCCGCCACCGATCCGTACCGGCCGCTCCACGTGGTGAGCTCGCGCAGATAGGCGTCGTCGCGGAGGTGTTCGCGCATCGCGTTCTCGACCGCCGCATGCAGTCCGGCCAGTGACTCCACCCGCCGCAGCGACACCCCGCTCCTTGCCGCGCGCGCCCCCATCAACGCGATGTCGGCCGGGGAGACCTCACGGCTGCTGTAGGGCCTGCGGTCGGTGCGCCTGCGCGGTATCGCCGCGGCGAGCGCCAGCTCCAGGTCCGTCGGCGGGCGCGGTGAAAGCGTCAGCGTGGCACAGTGATCCGGGTCGCCGGGATCGGGGAAACGGTGCACGCGGGCGTGCCAGCCCAGCGCCGCGAACGCGACGACGCCGTGGTGCAGCGTCGCGCCGCAGCTGAGCATCAGATCGCGTCCGTCGGGGTCGATCTGCGGTAGGTGCAACGTCGGCTCGGCGAACAGCTCGACCCGGTCGGCAGCGACCCGCCAGCGCCACGGCTGGCTGTTGTGCACCGACGGCGCGCGGACCGCCGACGCCACGGCGGCGCGCAGCGTCTGGGCGTCGGGAAAGCCGGTCACTGTTCCAGGATGGCCCTTCGCGCGCGTCCGGTATAGGGCACAAAGGCCCGGGGCGCGTGATTCAACGCACCCGGCCCGGGTACTGACCCGGTATGTCCACACGCGTCGTCATCACCGGAGCCAGCGGCAACGTCGGAACGGCGCTGTTACACCGGCTCGCCGACGCGGGCGGTTACACCGTCACCGGGGTGACGCGCAGGCAGCCGCCCGACACGGGCATCTACCGCTCCGCGCAGTGGCGCCAACTCGATCTCGCCGCCCACGACGCCACCACCCGTCTGCAGTCGGTCATGAGCAATGCCGACTGCGTCATCCACCTGGCCTGGGGTTTCCAGCCGACCCGCAACGTGCAGTACCTGGACGCCGTCGGCGTCGGGGGCACCCGCGCGGTGCTGCGGGCGGCGGATGTGGCGGGTGTGGGCCAGCTGGTGCACATGTCGTCGGTGGGCACCTACGCGGCGGGCCGCTACGGGCAGTACGTCGACGAGACGTGGTCGACGGCGGGCATCCCGACGTCGGCGTACAGCCGCGCGAAGTCCGCCGCCGAGGCATTGCTCGACGACTACGAGCGCAGCCACACCGACGGTGTGACGATCGCCCGGATGCGGCCGGGCTTCATCATGCAACGCAGCGCCGCCGGCGGGTTGCGCCGCTACACCCTGCCCGCCTTCATCGAACCGCGCTGGCTGCGGTTCCTGCCGGTGCTGCCGCTGGACCGCAGACTGGTCGTGCCGATCATCCACGCCGACGACGTGGCCGATGCGATCGCCAGGACCGTCGAGCGCCGCGCCGCCGGAGCGTTCAACCTGATGGCCGAACCGCCTGTGCGCCGCGACGATCTGGCCGACGCGCTCGGCGCCCGTCCGGTGCACGTGCCGTCGAGCGTGCTGCGGCCCGCGGTCGCGCTGTCGTGGCGGGCTCGGTTGCAGCCGATCGACGAAGGCTGGCTGGACATGGCGTTCACCGTGCCGCTGCTCGACACCGCCCGCGCCCAGACGGAGCTCGGCTGGTCGCCGGCGCGCTCGTCCACCGAGGCCCTGGCCGACATGGGTGAGGGGTTCAAGAACTGCGCCGACACCGAGAGCCCGGTGCTGGCCTACCGCGGTCCGCTGACCAGTGTGCTGCGCGACCTGCGGGCCGGCCCGATCACCGACCGCAAAGTCCCGTGATTTCGGTGTCGTTGGTCGCGCTGAGCGCAACCAACGACACCGAAATCGCTAGTCGCCGTCCTTGACCCGGGCCATCGCGAGCACGTCGAGGCGCCGGTCGAGTTCCTCTTCGGAGAGCTTCTCGCCGATCAGGCCGCGGTCGATGACCGTCTGCCGGATGGTCTTCTTCTCGGCCAATGCCTGCTTGGCGACCTTGGCGGCCTCCTCGTAGCCGATCGCCGAGTTCAGCGGCGTCACGATCGACGGTGACGACTCGGCCAGCTCCCGCAGGCGGTCCTCGTTGGCCACCAGACCGTCGACGCAGCGCTCGGCGAACAGCCGCGACGAGTTGGTCAGCAGTTTGAACGATTCGAGCAGGTTGCGCGCCATCATCGGGATGTACACGTTGAGCTCGAAGGCGCCCGACGCGCCGCCGAAAGCGATGGCCGCATCGTTGCCGATCACCTGGCAGGCCACCTGGGTCACCGCCTCGGGGATCACCGGGTTCACCTTGCCCGGCATGATCGAGCTGCCCGGCTGCAGATCCGGCAGCTGGATCTCGCCCAGGCCGGTCAGCGGGCCCGACCCCATCCACCGGATGTCGTTGGCGATCTTGGTCAGCGACACCGCGATCGTGCGCAGCGCACCCGAGGCCTCGACCAATCCGTCACGGGCGGCCTGCGCCTCGAAAGAGTCGACAGCCGTACGCAATTCGGCGATACCCGTCTGGTCGACGAGCACCTCGACGACCTTCGCCCCGAAGCCCTCCGGCGCGTTGAGCCCGGTGCCGACGGCGGTACCGCCGATGGCCAGTTCCCCCAGCCGGGGAAGACACCCGCGCACTCTTTCTATGCCGGCCTCGATCTGGCGGGCGTAGCCGCCGAACTCCTGGCCCAGGGTCACCGGCACCGCGTCCATCAGGTGCGTGCGGCCGGACTTCACCACGGTGCGCCACTGCCTGGCCTTGCCGGCCAGCGACTCGTGCAGCACCTCGAGGGCCGGGATCAGGTGGCGCACTGCAGCTTCGGTGGCCGCGATGTGGGTGGCGGTCGGGAACGTGTCGTTGGAACTCTGCGACATGTTCACGTCGTCGTTGGGGTGCACGGTCACCCCGCCTCGCGCGGCGATGCTCGCGATCACCTCGTTGGTGTTCATGTTCGAGCTGGTTCCCGAGCCGGTCTGGAAGACGTCGATCGGGAACTGGTCGTCGTGCTGTCCGTCGGCGATCTCGGCGGCCGCGGCGATGATCGCGTCCGCCTTCTCCGGAGCCAGCAGCCCGAGGTCCTTGTTCACCTGTGCGCAGGCACCTTTGAGCAGACCCAGCGCCCGGATCTGGGTGCGCTCCAGGCCGCGGCCGGAGATCGGGAAGTTCTCCACGGCGCGCTGTGTCTGCGCGCGCCACAGCGCATCCTTGGGCACCCGGACCTCGCCCATGGTGTCGTGCTCGATGCGGTACTCGGTGTTCTGGTCGACAGCGCTGTCGGCGGTCATGGATGCCCTTCTGATCGGTTACGGCAGGGGATAGGCGGCGTTGCTGTCACCGGTGAAGTCGACAGCGGAGTACTCGTTGAGTTTGGACAGTCGGTGGTACGCCTCGATCATGCGGACGGTGCCCGACTTCGACCGCATCACGATCGACTGGGTGGTGCAGCCGCCGCCGGTGTAGCGCACGCCCTGCAGCAGGTCGCCGTCGGTGACGCCGGTGGCGCAGAAGAACACGTTCTCGCCCGACACCAGATCCTCGGTCTTGAGGACGCGGTCGATGTCGTGGCCGGCGTCGATCGCCTTCTGGCGTTCCTCGTCGTCCTTGGGGGCGAGCTGGGCGTGGATGGCGCCGCCCATGCAGCGGATGGCGGCGGCGGTGATGATGCCTTCCGGCGTGCCGCCGATGCCGGCCAGCATGTCGGTGCCCGAGTTGGGTCGGCACGCCGAGATCGCGCCCGCCACGTCACCGTCGGAGATCAGGCGGATGCGGGCGCCGGCGTCGCGGACGTCGGCGATGAGCTGTTCGTGGCGCGGGCGGTCGAGGATGCAGACCGTCACGTCGCGGACCGACAGTCCCTTGACCTTGGCGACGGCGCGGATGTTCTCGCCGATCGGTGCGGTGATGTCGATGGCGTCGACGGCGTCCGGGCCGACGGCGATCTTGTTCATGTAGAACACCGCCGACGGGTCGAACATCGCGCCGCGCTCGGCGACCGCGAGGACCGAGATCGCGTTCGGCATCCCCTTGCTCATCAGCGTGGTGCCGTCGATCGGGTCGACGGCGAAGTCGCAGTCGGGGCCGTCGCCGTTGCCGACCTCTTCGCCGTTGTAGAGCATCGGCGCGTTGTCCTTCTCGCCCTCGCCGATCACCACGACGCCGCGCATGGACACCGAATTGACCAGCTCACGCATGGCGTCGACGGCCGCGCCGTCACCGCCCTCCTTGTCGCCGCGGCCTACCCAGCGGCCTGCCGCCATGGCGCCGGCTTCGGTGACACGGACGAGCTCGAGGGCGAGGTTACGGTCAGGGGCTTCCCTGCGGCGATCTGGCATGCGCAGATTGTCCCAGAAGCTGATCACCCGCGGGGAGCTGGGATACTGGCAGTCATGACCGTCGACCCGAGGCAGCCGGAGCCGTCCGTACCGGACGTGACCGGTCCCGCGCCGCGGGAAGCCAAGCCGCGGCTGCTGCAGGACGGCCGGGACATGTTCTGGTCGATCGCCCCGCTGGTGGTGGCCTGCATCGTGCTGGCGGGACTGCTCGGCATGTGTTCGTTCCAGGGCAGCGGGCCGACCGAGGGCCCGGCGCCGTCCTACGACGCCGCTCGCGCGCTGCAGGCCGACGCCGACGCGCTGAAGATCCCGATCCGGCTGCCCGCGCTGCCGGACGGCTGGCGGGCCAATTCCGGCGGCCGCTCGGGGATCGAGGCGGGAGCGGAGGATCCGCGCACCGGGCAGACCACCCGTGCGGTGGTGTCGCGCACCGGCTATCTGGCGCCGAGCGGCCGGTACGTCAGCCTCACGCAGAGCAACGCCGACGAGGACAAACTCGTCGAGTCGATCACCCCCGGTCTCGTCCCGTCGGGTGCCCAGGACGTGGACGGCGTCAGCTGGGTGGTCTATCAGGGCGGCGAGGACGTCGAACCGGTGTGGACCACCCGGTTGTCCGGCGACGCGCAGATCGCGATCACGGGCGCCGGCAGCGCCGACGAGTTCCGCACGCTGGCCGCCGCGACGCAGAAACAGCAGCCACTGACCGCGAGGTAGCCACCGGGAGGACGCGATGACCACACCGACCGCAGACCTCAGTGGGTGGACCGCCGAACCGTTCACCGCTGCCGGCTACACCCACGACGTGTACGGCAGGGGCGAGGGTCCCGGTGTGGTGCTGATCCCGGAGATGCCCGGCCTGCACCCGCACGTGCTGGCGCTGGGCAACCACCTCGTGGACAACGGGTTCACGGTCGCGGCGCCGTCGCTGTTCGGTACGCCGGGAGCGTCGGCGATGCGGCCCGGCATGGTTCCGGTGCTGCTGAAGGGTTGCGTGTCCAAGGAGTTCGCGGCGTTCGCCACCAACGCCGACCGTCCCGTCGCGCACTATCTGCGGGCACTGGCCCGCGACCTCAACGCGCGCACCCCGGGCAAGGGAGTCGGCGTGATCGGGCAGTGCTTCACCGGCGGCTTCGCCCTGGCCGCCGCCGTCGACGACAGCGTGCTGGCCCCGGTGCTCAGCCAGCCGTCGCTGCCGCTTCCGCTGACACCCAGGCAGAGACGCGACCCGGGTCTGTCCGAACGCGAGTTGCGCATCGTGGAACAACGGGCCGCCACCGACGGGTTGTGCGCGCTCGGGCTGCGGTTCAGCGAGGACCGGCTGTCGCCGGGGGAGCGGTTCACCACGCTCAGACAACGCCTCGGCGACGCCTTCGAGGTGATCGAGATCGATTCGGCCAAGGGCAATGCGCACGGCATCTCGCCGGCGGCGCATTCGGTGCTGACCGACCAGATCCGGGAGGTCGACGGCCACCCCGCCTATGAGGCCCGCAAGCGCGTCGTCGAATTCCTCAGGGAGCGGCTGGCTGCCGCTTAGCGGCCGGCTCGCGTCGGCCGAACCGGTGGCGCAGCCACCGCCACCACCGCGGTCCGGCGCGTGTGCGCGGCTCGTCGTCCTCCGGTGCGTCCAGCGGGACGCCCTTGTAGACCGCGAGGTACACGCTGATCGTGGTGACGATGATGATCATCAGCACCGGGCCGATGACGATGCCCCAGAACCCGAACATCGCGATACCCGAGAAGACGGCGAGCAGCATCAGGGCCGAATCGAGCCGCGCGGCCCTCGGCACCAGGATCGGCCGCAGGAAGTTGTCGATGTTGGTGACGGCGATCAGGTGGAACAGCACGACGAAGACCCCGCCGACCACGTTGCCGAACAGGGCCATGCCGATGCCGAACGGGATGGTGACCACCCCGCTGCCGAGCGGGATCACCGACAGCGCGCTCAGGATGATGGCGAAGAAGAAGACGCCCTCGTGGAAGCCGGCGATGTAGATCGAGATCGCGCCGGCCACCCCCTGGCAGACCGCGATCACGAACTGGCCCATGACGGTGCCGCGCACCATCGCCCCCGTCTTCTCCAGGTACAGATCGGTGATCTCGTCGCCCAGCGGGTTGAGCTGGCGCAGCAGCGTGCGGACCCGCTCCCGCTTGGTGAGCAGGGAGATGAAGACGTACAGGAAGATGATCGTCGCCGCCAGCGCGCCGACGACGCCGCCGACCGCCCCCTGCAGCACCGCCAGCAGCCATTCGCCGACGCGCTGCGACACGGTGACGACGCCGTTGCGCAGGGTGTCGGGGGTGATGTGGATGTCCAGATAGGGCACTTTCGCCGCCAGGTCGTTGACCGCCTGCAGCGCTCGGTCACCCAGGGTGCTGACGTCGGTGGTGGCCATCCACTGGCTGACGGTGTTGACCATCTGGGTGATCTCGACGATCGCCAGCAGGACGACGAGGGCGACTGGGATGATCACCATGAGGATCGCCGCGAGCAGCGTCAGGGTGGCCGCGATACCGGTGCCGAACCGGCGCTGCAGGCGATCGTAGAGCGGTCCGAACAGGTAGGCCGCGACGGCGGCCACCACGATCAGGACGAAGAACCCGCGCAGGAAGTAGGCCCCGAATAGCAGGGCCACCACGGTGAAGATCCCCAGTGCGCGCTTCTGAATGGGAGTGAGGGTGTCATTCATGGATGTGGCTCATTCCGGCACCTCCGGTCGACACCGCACCCTATCCCGCGTCCACCTCGGATGTCCGGTGACCGGCGCGCTGTTCGGCGACGAACCGCGCGGCCATGCGCTGCATGAGCCCGGGGGCCAGGCGGGCGAAAAGCCATGCGGCGTGGGCCTGTCGGGGTTTGACGAGGATGGCCTTGTTGCGGCCGACGGCGCGCAGGGTGTCGCGGGCCAGCCGGTCGGCGTCGTACGGCGCCTTGATCCGCTGACCCTGCAGGTAGTAGTCGCGGCCGACGAACCCGCCGATTGCGCCCTTGTCGAGGATCGGGGTCTCCACCGCGGCGGGGCAGACCGCGAGCACACCCACGCCGTGCGCGACGGCCTCCGAGCGCAGTGCCAGCGACAGGCCGACGACGGCGTGTTTGGTCATCACGTAGCTGGTGATCAGCCCGGCGGCGGTCAGACCCGCCATCGACGCGGTGTTGACGATGTGGCCGGATCCCTGGCGGATCATCTGCGGGTACGCCGCGGCGACACCGTGGACGACGCCGCGGATGTTGATGTCGATGATCGCGTTCCACTGGTCCAGCGTCAGCAGTTCGGTGTCCCCGCCCCACGAGATGCCGGCGTTGTTGACCATCAGGTCCAGCCGGCCCGCGCGTGCCACCACGTCGTCGACGGTGCGCTGCACGGCGGCGGCGTCGGTGACGTCGAGGTGGGCCCATCGCGCGCCGAGTCCGCGCGCGGTCGCTTCGGCGGCACCCGCGTCGATGTCGGTGCACACCACGTCGGCGCCCGCGGCGGCGAGCGCCCGGCACAGCGCCGCGCCGATCCCCGAGCCGGCGCCGGTGACGATCGCCTGCTTGCCCGCGAAATCCACTATGCCTCCGCCAATTTCATGACGTGGTGCAGGATGTCGGGATACCGCTTGAGATGGGCGCCGCCGTTGAGGTCGAGTACCTCACCGGTCATCCACGACGCGGCGGGCGAGCAGAGGAAGGCCACCGCTGCGGCGACGTCCTCGGGCCGGCCGGCCCTGCCCAGCGGGGTGTTCTCCAGGTACTCCTCGACCACGCCGGGCACGCTGGCGGCCGGATCGGTCAACGGGGTGTGCACGAAGCCGGGCGCGACGGCGTTGACCCGGATGCCGCGCGGTGCCATCTCGAGTGCCGCCACCTGGGTGAGCATCGACAGGCCGGCCTTGGCCGCGCAGTAGGCGCTCATCCCGGACGCCGGCTGGCGACCGTTGAGCGACGAGATCTGCACCAGCGCACCGCCTTCGCGCAGCACCCGCCCGGCGTGTTTGGCGACGACGAAGCCGCCGGTCAGGCAGACGTCGATGACCTCGCGGAACTGCTCGACCGGCATGTCGACGATGAGGCCGACATTGCTGAACCCGGCGCAGTTGACGACCGCATCGCACGGGCCGGTCTCGTCGAACAGGCGCTGCACCGAGTCCTCGTCGGTGACGTCGGCGGACGCCGAGCGGTGGGGCTCACCGAGGGTGGCGGCGCGGTCACGGACGCCGTCGGCGTTGCGGTCGGCCAGGACGACGCGGTAGCCGTCTTCGGCCAGCGCCTGGGCGCTGGCCCAGCCGATGCCCGAGGCGGCGCCGACGACGACGGCGGTGCGGTGGGTGGTCATATGAGGCGACTCCTGTCCGGGGCGGGATCCCTGCGTATCTTGCCGTGGCCGACCCGCCTCGAGGGGGCCGAATCGCGAATCGTGTGGCGGAGATCAGCTCGCGGTGCGGATCGCTGAGGTTGCCGAACCAGAAACGGCGGGACAGCCCCCTGCAGCGGGGCCATCGCCACTTCCACCTTCTCGTTGTGCGCCGCGTCGACGACGAGGGCGTGCGCCGAACGCAGGAACGTCGCGAATTCGTCGATCGATGTGGTGCGGCCGATGACGTCGTCGGCGAGCGTGCCAACCTCGCCAGGATGCTGTTCCTCGACGGCCATACCTGTGAGTTGTGCGTCGACTGGCACCGCAAGGCGCGCGCCGTCGTCGGCAACCTCCGCCACGTCGCCGGCCGCCATCCCGACGACCCGCTGCTGGCCGGGCTCATCGGCGAATTGTCGATGAAGAGTTGGTAATTCGTGTCCCTGTGGCGTGGCCACCGGGTCAAACCGTGTGAGGCCGACTCCTACCAACTGCGCCACCCGCTGGTCGGCCCGGTGACGGTGACCCGGTACGACCTCACCGTGGCGCGCTCGGCGGACCAGTCTGTGCCTGATGACCGCGGCGGAGGGTTCGGCCTCGGCCGACACGCTGGCACTGCTGGCCGCCACACTGCACAGTGCCGTCGACCCGGGTTCCGGTGACGACGAAGTGCCATTCCGGACGTCGAACCCGCACGACCACGCGGATGGTGGGCTCCACTGCGGCACCACTTCTGCGTCGAGATCGACGTTTCGCCGACCACGACTCGCACTTTTCCGCCCGTTTGTTCGTTTGGGCGGTGAACTGACCCCCGATGCGCGTGTCCCGGCGGCGTGCGGTCGCCGAGCCCCGACAATGCCAACCATGCTGGCCGTGGACCTGCTGACCCGTGTCGGGTTGGCGACCCTGCTGGGTGTGCTGATCGGCCTCGAGCGGCAGTGGCGCTCGCGCATGGCCGGCCTGCAGACCATGGCGCTGGTGAGCACGGGTTCCGCGCTGTACCTGATCCTGGGCGCCTACAGCTTCCCCGGCGCCGACCCCACCCGGGTGGCGGCGCAGATCGTCTCGGGCATCGGGTTTCTCGGGGCGGGCGTCATCATGAAACAGGGTCTGTCGGTGACCGGCCTCAACACCGCGGCCACGCTGTGGTCGACCGCCGCGGTGGGAGCGCTCGCCGGTGCGTGGCTGTGGCGGGAGGCGCTGGCGAGCGCGGTCATCGTG
The DNA here is from genome assembly GCF_014218295.1 of Mycolicibacterium litorale. The sequence goes on along the minus strand of NZ_AP023287.1, from coordinate 4,162,871 downwards.
GTGGCGGTCAACCTGCTGCTGCATCCGCTCGCCGAGACGATGGACCGCCGCAAACACTGGGCCGGCCGGGAACACCCGCCGGTGAACTACCTGCTGACGGTGGTGTGCCGCGACGACCACGACACCGACGTGCGGGATTTGCTGTTGCGGACTGTCGGCGATCCGCGGCTTCAGTTGACCTCGGTGCGGTCGACGCCTGCGGCGGGCGGAACCGTCGAGATCAGCGTCCGTCTGTCGGCCGCGGCGCGCGACGACGCGGTGCTCGAGGCGGCGGTCGGCGTGCTCGCGGTCGACGCCAGGGTGCAGGCGGTGCAGTGGAGCGTCCCGGACGAAGACGCCGCACCCCTGGTGCGGCCCTGAACCGGCGCCGTGCAATGGCTGCTGTCCATATTTCGCGTGCAATCGGCCGGAAATAGAGTTTGCCGGCGCGCCCCCTTTCCGGCCACCGCATTTTCCGCTCCCGCGGTACCCGTGACGAATGCGCGGAATCGGCACTGCCCGCCTGCGGGCGTGCTTCACTTCACTAGGAGAATGTGGGTGTGGAGGTGTGGAAATGACGACAAATGTCGATGCGGGCGGGGATTCCGGTATATCGATGGATTCCCGGGTGCTGGTGTATCCGGGAACTGATCATGAAAAGCACGGCGTGGTGGTCGAGGATTTTGCTGACACCGCGGGAAAAGCGGTCGAAATCGGCGGCCACACGATCGTCGAAGCGGCTCGTCGGTGGGCGGTCGCACTCGACGACGGGGGGCTGGTGTTCGTCGACGACGACAGTCTGGCGGCTGAGCCGACGTCCTGACCGCTCACCGCGCCGGGACGGCCACCGCCGGTGATGTGCGGTGCTCGGCTTTCATCTTCTCGAACAATTCGACGTAGTAGGGCAGGCAGTGCTCCATCGCCTGCTCGGTGGTGAACAACGGCCGGTAGCCCAGGTCGCGTTGGGCCTTGGCGATCGAGAAGTAGTTGTCGAGGTAGATCCGTTCCACGCCAAGGGGTTCCAGCGGCGGTTTGGGAATCCCGAAGCGGAAGTGCAGCCGCTGCCAGACCGTCATCACGAGGTGCACCAACCGGCCCGGTACACGCAGCCGCGGATAGCGCTCGCCGCACGCCTCCACGATCGGCCGGGAGAACTCGAACATGTTGACCGGCTCGCCGTCGTTGATGAAGTAGGCCTCACCGGGTGCGGTGCCGCCCGGTACGAGGTGTTCGGCGGCGAGGATGAAGCCGTGGACGAGGTTGTGCACGTAGGAGTTGTCGAGTTTGACGTGCTTGCTGCCGACCAGCACCTTGACGTGGCCGGCCAGCACGCTCTCGAACACCTTGCGGAACATCGTCTGGTCGCCGCGGCCCCAGATGCCACTCGGCCGGATCGAACACGTCAGCATGCCGGCCACCCCGTTCTGCGCGAGGACGAACTTCTCCGCGGTCACCTTCGTCTCGGTGTACAGATCGTTGAACCGCTCGGTGTACGGCAACGTCTCGTCGCCGGCGGCGATGGGCTCACCGCCCATTACGACGCTGTTGGACGCGGTGTAGACGAACCGCTGCACCCCGGCCGCCTGCGCGGCCCGCACGAGGTTCTCGGTGCCGCCGACGTTGACCGCGAAACTGCGCTTGCGGTACTCCTCGGTGACTGACGCGCCGCCCATGAGATCGATGATCGCGGCGGTGTGGAAGACGGTGTCGACGCCGTCGACCGCGGCCGCCACGGTCTCCGCATCGCAGATGTCGCCTTCGAGGGTCTCCAACAGCGGATGCGCCGGTAGCGGCGACGGCGCCCGGTCGAACGACCGCACCGGGTGCCCGCGCTCGAGCAGTTCGGTCACCAGGTTCGCGCCCACGAATCCGGATCCGCCTGTCACCAGCACCCGGCCCAGTTCGGTCGTCAACGATGCATCGCCCATAGGGCGACTGTAACTGAAACGTGTTCTAGTTCGGTACCCCCGGCAGGCAAACGGTTGCCGACTCAACCGTCTTCGGCGTCACGCTCGGCCAGTGCGGACTCGATGCGCTGACGTGCGCCGGCTAAGTGCTGTTCACAGCATCGGGCCAGCACTTCGCCTCGCTCCCAGAGCTTCAGCGATGAATCCAGATCGAGGCCGCCCTGTTCCAGCTGCTGCACGACGGCGACCAGTTCGTCGCGCGCCTCCTCGTACCCCATCTCACTAATGGGCTTCATCTGCTCCCTCACTCACCGCTGTGATCGCACCGTCGGCCACCCGGATCCGCAGGTGGGTGCCCGCCGGCGCATCGCCCGTTGCCCGCAGCACCTGGGCGCCGGGCATCGTCTGGACGACCGCATAGCCGCGCGCGAGGGTGGCGGCGGGCCCGAGCGTCGTCAGTCGGGCCGCCAGGTGGCCGACACGTTCCGATTCCACCGCCACCATGCGGCGCACGTCGCGGCGGGCCGCGGCCACCGCGCGGTGCACCTCGTCGGCCCGCGCGTCGACCGCCTGCAGCGGCCGCGCGAGCACCGGTCGGCTGCGCAACTGGTCGAGGTGGTGCTGCTCGCGGTGCACCCAGTGCCGCAGCGCTCGGGCACTGCGGTGGCGCAGGTCGGCGACGAAGGCCTGTTCGGCGGCGGCGTCGGGGACGAGGCGCTTGGCGGCGTCGGTGGGGGTGGCGGCGCGCAGATCGGCCACCAGGTCACACAGCGGGTTGTCGGGTTCGTGGCCGACCGCGCTGACCACAGGGGTGGTGCACGCGGCGATCTCCCGGCACAGCGTCTCGTCGGAGAACGGCAGCAGGTCCTCGACGCTGCCACCCCCGCGGGCCAGCACGATGACGTCCACGTCGCGGTCCCGGTCCAGTTCGCGCAGGGCGGCCACGATCTGCGGCACCGCGTTGGGTCCCTGGACGATGGTGTTGCGGACCGCGAACCGGACCGCGGGCCACCGGTTGGCCGCGACCGTCATCACGTCGCGTTCGGCGTGGCTGGCCCGCCCGGTGATCAGCCCGATCGTGCCGGGAAGGAACGGGATGGGCCGCTTGAGCCGCGGATCGAACAGCCCCTCCGCGTCGAGCAGGCGGCGCAGCCGGTCGATACGGGCCAGCAGTTCCCCGATGCCGACGGCGCGGATCTCGCTGATCCGCAGGCTGAACGAACCGTTGCGGGTGTAGAACTGCGGTTTGCCCAGCACGATCACCTGGGTGCCCTCCGACAGCGGCACCGGGGCGTTCGCCACGAGGTCGCGTGGGCAGCTCACCGACAGCGACATGTCGGCGGCGGGATCACGCAGGACCATCCACGCGGTCGTCTGGCGCAGCTTGAGTTCGGTGAGCTGACCTTCGATCCAGACCATGCCGAGCCGGTCGATGTACTTGGCGACGCGAGTCGCGACCGCCCGGACCGGCCAGGGGTTCTCGGGAGACTTGCCCTGTTCGGGGTCGGTCACTTGGCGGTGGCGCGCGTGATCCGGTTCGCCAGCAGGGTCTGGAACGGTGCGCGTGAACGGGTGGCGCCCTCGTAGGCGAGCAGCGCCTCGAGGTCGTCGACGCTCATCGACGGCAGCCGGGCACGCAACTGCGCCAGGGTCAGCGACTCGTAGTCCAGCTCGGTGACGATCGCCGGCGTGTCGGTCGCCGCGGACGCCTGCTTCGGCGCGCCGGACCCGTCGGCGTCCGAGGTCTCCGGCTCACCGGTGGAGTACAGCGCGAAACGTCCCTCCGTGCGCCGCTCCCCGTCGGTGGCCGACGTCGCCGAGTCCGTGTCGTCCTCGTCGAACGTCGCCCACTCCGGCTGCTCGTCCTTGGGCGGGAACAGGTTTTCCAGCGTCTCGTCGCCCTTGTTGACCAGGTCGGCGAGGTTCTGCTGCAGATGGATCACGATGCTGGCGACCTGGCTGGCCACCGTCATCGGATACATCAGGATCGTGTGTGGCAGCTTGCGGGTTTCCTCGACCGCGGTGACGGCGGCGCCGACCAGCAGACGAACCCCATAGGGTGCAGTAGCCATGCCGACAGCCTACGGCTGGGCGGGCGGTCGCATCGGTCAGTACCCTGGGAGCCATGCCGTCGACGATCAACATGGGGATTCCTGGTGCGTCCAGCTCGGTCACTGGCGGCGTGTCCGGTAAGCGGGTTCTGCTGGCCGAACCGCGCGGCTACTGCGCCGGCGTGGACCGCGCCGTGGAGACCGTCGAGCGCGCGCTGGAGAAGCACGGCGCTCCGGTCTACGTCCGCCACGAGATCGTGCACAACCGCTATGTGGTGGAGACGCTCGCCAAGGCCGGTGCCGTCTTCGTCGAACAGACCGACGAGGTGCCCGAGGGCGCGATCGTGGTGTTCTCCGCTCACGGCGTCGCGCCCACGGTCCACGAAGAGGCCGCCGCCCGCAACCTCAAGACCATCGACGCCACCTGCCCGCTGGTGACGAAGGTGCACAACGAGGCCAAACGCTTCGCCCGCGACGATTACGACATCCTGCTCGTCGGCCACGAGGGCCATGAGGAGGTCGTCGGCACCGCCGGTGAGGCGCCCGACCACGTGCAGGTCGTCGACAACCCCGACGCGGTGGACAAGGTCACCGTGCGCGACCCGAACAAGGTCATCTGGCTGTCGCAGACCACGCTGAGCGTCGACGAGACCATGGAGACCGTGCGGCGGCTGCGCGAGAAGTTCCCGACGCTGCAGGATCCGCCCAGCGACGACATCTGCTACGCCACGCAGAACCGACAGGTCGCGGTCAAGGCGATGGCGCCCGAGTGCGAACTGGTCATCGTCGTCGGCTCGAAGAACTCGTCGAACTCGGTGCGGTTGGTCGAGGTGGCGCTCGGCGCCGGCTCCGACGCGGCCCACCTGGTCGACTACGCCGAGGACATCGATCCGGCGTGGCTGGAGGGCGTCACGACGGTGGGCGTGACCTCCGGCGCGTCGGTGCCCGAGGTCCTGGTGCGGGGCGTGCTCGAGCGGCTCGCCGAATACGGCTACGACACCGTGCAGCCGGTCACCACCGCCAACGAGACGCTGGTGTTCGCCCTGCCCCGGGAGATCCGTCCCGCGCGCACCTAGCGGCGCCGCCGTCGACCGCCCCTAGGCCTGGGGGCGTGTTCTTCTTCCTGTTCGGCCTCGCGACCAAGCAGCAGTACCTCGGCCCAGGGGGGACCCGCACCTGTCCTCGCTGCCACAACACCACGCAGTGGCAGCGCATGCGTCAGTTCAAGCAGTTCACGCTGTTCTTCATCCCGGTGGCCCGCTGGAAGCGCAGGCAGTTCGAGGTCTGCGGTATCTGCGGCACGTCCGTCGCCGTCTGAACTAGACGTCGTACTCCCAGGCGTCGGCCTCCCAGCTGCGCCGGGCCCGCGGACGGCCGGTGTCCTGGGTGCGCTCGTCCTCGTCGTCGGCGCCGCGGTAGCGCACGCGCGAGATCGGGTGGTGGTTGGAGCTGCCGTTGCGGCTGTGGGGTTCCAGCGGCTCGTAGGGCTCGTAGCCGTCGAGGCGCCGCCGCCGCTCGGGCCGGTCGTAGGTCGAGCGCCGTTCGCGCGGCGGCAGCTTGCGGGGGTCGCGCGGTTCCCGGCCTTCGCGTGGCTCGCGGCCTTCCCGCGGCGCCTGGCTGCGTGAGCGCCGGCGCGGTTCGGGGGAGTCCGACGCCCGCGACGTCGAGCGGGAGCGCCGCGGCCGGTCGACGACCGGTTCGATGATCTCGGTCTCGGGTGGACGGTTGTGCCGCGATCGCGACGTCGTGGCGGCGCGCTTGGCGGGTTTACGAGCGGCCGCACCGCGGGCCGATTCGCGGCCCGTGCGCGCGCGCTCGGCGGCCGGTTTGGCGGTGCGCCGGGGCCGGTCGGCACTGCGCGTCCGGCGTGGCGGTTCGTCGTCCGGCTCGTCGTCGTCGGCTGGGCCGGCGGGTGCGGCGATCAGGCCGGACACCTTGCCCTTGAGCGCCGCGACGAGGCCTGCGTGCCCAGCCGTGTCCGCGGCCTTCGTCTTCCTCGCGGAGGTGGTCGCGCGCTTGGCGGTGGTCGGTGTCGCCGTCGTCCGGCGCGACGACATCCCCAGGTACCAGCGCCCCATGCCGATGAGCAGGATCGCCGCCGAGGTGAAGAACATCAGCGGGAACCGTTCGATCAGCGGATAGCCGCAGTTGATCGCGAGATCCTTGACGCCGTGGATCTCGGAGCCGTGGAACAGGAAATAGGCGCCGGGAACGGTGACGAACAGCAGTAGCGGCGGCTGGATGACGGCGGTGAAGATGCTGGCCTGGCGGACCACCAGGACCGCGAGCAGACAGCCGATGACGTAGCAGGCGGCGAAGACGCCGCCCAGCTCGCGGCTGCCCGAACCGGCGTCGAAGGCGAAGCCGACCGCGGTGGTGGTGAACGCCAACACCACGGCACCCCACCACGGCAGACCTGGGAAAAGGGGGTGCACAGAGCGTTGGTCGGCCGGCACTGCCGACCGTGCGCGCTGTCCGGACACAGCTAGACCGTACCGGCTCGGTGTCCATGCGCGCTTCCAGCGCGCGCGGCGAGCCCGTCACGCTCTGGCAGACTGTGGTCCCTGTGGGCCTCAACCTCGGAATCGTCGGACTGCCGAACGTGGGCAAGTCGACTCTGTTCAACGCGCTGACGCGCAACAACGTGCTGGCGGCGAACTACCCGTTCGCGACGATCGAGCCGAACGAAGGTGTGGTCGCGCTGCCGGATCCCCGGCTCGACAAGCTGGCCGAGATGTTCGGCTCGGAGAAGATCGTGCCCGCGCCCGTGACGTTCGTCGACATCGCCGGCATCGTTAAGGGGGCGTCGGAAGGCGCCGGGTTGGGCAACAAGTTCCTCGCCAACATCCGCGAATGCGACGCGATCTGCCAGGTGGTGCGCGTCTTCGCCGACGACGACGTGGTCCACGTCGACGGGAAGGTCGACCCGAAGTCCGACATCGAGGTGATCGAGACCGAGTTGATCCTGGCCGACATGCAGACGCTGGAGAAGGCGGTGCCGCGGCTGGAGAAGGAAGCCCGCAACAACAAGGACCGCAAGCCCGTGCTCGAGGCGGCGGTCGCCGCGCAGGAGGTGCTCAACGGCGGCAAGACGCTGTTCGCCGCAGGCACCGACGCCAGCCTGCTGCGCGAGCTGAACCTGATGACCACCAAACCGTTCCTGTACGTGTTCAACGCCGACGAGTCGGTGCTGACCGACGAGGCCCGCAAGGCCGAGTTGCGCGAATTGGTGGCCCCGGCCGACTGCGTGTTCCTCGACGCCAAGATCGAAGCGGAACTGCAGGAGCTCGACGACGAGTCGGCCGCGGAATTGCTCGAGTCGATCGGCCAGACCGAACGCGGCCTGGACGCGCTCGCGCGGGCCGGGTTCCACACCCTCAAGTTGCAGACCTACCTGACCGCGGGCCCGAAAGAGGCGCGCGCCTGGACGATCCATCAGGGCGACACCGCGCCGAAGGCCGCGGGCGTCATCCACAGCGACTTCGAGAAGGGTTTCATCAAGGCCGAGATCGTGTCGTTCGACGATCTGGTCGAGGCGGGCTCGATGGCGGCGGCGAAGGCGGCGGGAAAGGTCCGCATGGAGGGCAAGGACTACGTGATGGCCGACGGGGACGTGGTGGAGTTCCGGTTTGGATCAACGTCTACAAGCAAGGGTTAACGGAAAGGCTACCCAACAATGGCAAATTCACACGATCGCACGCTCGACGGCATCGCCATGATCGAGTTGGTTCAGCGACTCGGTGATAAGGCTGCGCCGTCTGACTACCTGGCGCTCGCCGAATCGCTCGACGTACCGGATGCGGTGGCGGTGGCGGCCTATCTCGCTGGTCTGGTCGTCTCAATCTCGAAGAGCACAAAATTCCCGCTCGACGTCTACATCGAGGAAGAACGGGTCAACGCGCTCGCTCGCCGCGACTCGACATAGAAGACCCGGATAGACCCGACGCCGGGGAGCAAAGTCGGGGGTGTGCCGGTCCCAGCCGATTTCTATGATTCCCCGGGCGTCGGGCGTCTGAGAGGCCGACCGCCACCACCGGCTCCGAGGAGGAAACGGCGGTCGGCCTCAGCTTCTTTAGGCCGCGAGGTCGACCGCGACGATGGCACCTTCGTCATGTTGCAGCAAGGCCGCATAGGCCTCAGCGCGCAATTTGATCATGTTCGTGCCGAGGTCGGGCGCACTGGCCAACAGCACGTCCGTACCGTGCGCGCTGAACGCGGCACCGTTGAGCGCAACGGCGACACCCGCAGTGATCGAATCGTTGACGACCAACGTCGTGCCGTTGAACTTCACCACCTCGGTGCCGATGCCGTCGCCGGGGCCGACCGCGGCTTTATCGGCCAGGAGCGGATAGTCCGCCGAGTTGACCAGCAGGGCGGTCGGTTTCGCTCCCGTCTTCGCCCAGACCCGCGCGATTGCCAGGTCGGCCATATGCGACGGGCTCGTGGCGTAGGTGACCGGGGTGCCGGCCGCAGCTTCCAACGAATCGGCGAACGCGGAATTCACTGAGAAAACCACCTCCGACGCGAGACGGTTCGTGATCGCCGCCGCACCGACACCGAACCTGACCACCTGGTCGGAGATTTCTTCGACCACGGCGAAAGCGGCCAACGTCTCACTTTCCAACGTCGGGTCCGTCATGTTCGGCTTTGTGCCCGCCTCGGCCGTCGCGCCGCGGGCCACCAGTGCCGCGAACTTCGGCCCGCTAACCGTGAGCGAATCCGCCTGATAGAACGGGATGCCAGCGGCCTGCCACAACCACTGCGGGCGGCCGACTGATTCCGTTGCCACCGCGCCGCGGGCCCCGGCGACGGCGGTGGTCACCGCACGCGTCTCAACCTGCACTCGCACTGGCACACCGTGGGACAGTCCTTCGACGAACGCACCAATCGCGGCCCGCGACTCGGGTCGCGGCAACGATTCGATCTGCGCACCGATCTCGCGGCGCCGCGCCTCGATGGCTTCACCCTCCGCACGGCGTGCGGCCCGAATTTCGGTCGCGTCGCGGATGACGACTAACTCATCCTTGTCCGCCTGGCACAAATCGTGCTCGCGCGGAGTCAAGTCGCGGCCCTCGTCGCGAGCACGCTCGATGCGGGTATTGAGCCGCTCCGCGCACGCCGCGGAGCGGCTCTCAAGTTCAGTATCCGGGAGCAGGACGGCGGCGTCGGTCGTCAACTTCGGCATTGTTCAGCCTTCTTTCGATGATGGGTTGTGGAAAACAAAAACGGGGCGTCAGGGCTCGACGCCAGATGCGCCAGCGCTCGAAAACCACAGAAGAACGGGAAAGGAGGACCGTTGAAAAGCGGCCCCGGGCGGCGCGATCTGGCGTCGGCCCCGCAGAAGCGGGCAACGGCCCGACGTTCTGCAAAGTGCAGGGCCACAACGGCGGCACACCTGCTGCCGACAACGGTCGGCAACTTGATGATACGTCATGTTTCACAGGTCGTTCGGGTCGAAAGGCTCTCCCGGGTACGCCACGCACTCCTGCATGCGCCGCTCGAAGTCGCCCCCGGGCCAGCCGTGCTCATCGGCGTGCGCTCGCCGGGTTGCCACCCACTGCATGAAGGCGTGGAATCGGGCGGCGACAGCGGCGCGCGGATCGGCGCATGCCGACACGTCATTGCCGACGTGCACACCGACGGCGCGACACCACTCGTCAAAGTCAGTCAGCTTCGCGTCCTTCACCGCGCCGACCGGCCTCTCTTTCCGCCTCACCATGACCGAGTCCTGCGCATGCTCGCCGCGCGCTGGCGGACCGGGCCGGATGTGCTCGGCGCCGGGTCCGTGCTGGGCGCCGGGTCGGGCAGACCAAGCGCACCCAGCAACCTCACGAGCGTCGCCCGCTGCTGGCGGACCTCGGTCAAAATCGGTGATGGTCCGTCGACCTCGGCGGCGGCCATCGCGAGCCTGTCGAGCGTGTCGACGGTGCGACACGCCTCCACGAGGAGGATGCGCTCATGCTCGCTGAGATCAAACTCGTCGGTCACTGATTTCCAGAGCCGTCGACCGGCCGCCTGCAGGCCGCGCGGGGCATAACCGCTGCTCACATCACACCCCCGGCAGGAATCCGGTCGTTTCGGCGCTGATCGCGGCGAAATTCGTTGCAATCCAACGACTTCCGCGCTGGGCTAACGCACGAAACGCCTTGAGGCGCAACAACTTTCGCTGGGGTATTTAGCCTTGCTATAGAGATCAGGCGGCGACTGCAGTCTCCCCGCCTAGAACCACTTAAAAAAGCTAAGTAACCCTCTGACCTGCGATGACATGCCTCAAGTGTACTCGTTGACCCGTCGCCGCGCAATGCGCTCATTTGATGAATCTCCTTGTGTCGCAATGCATTTCGCCACTCCAATCTGGTTGTAGGGCAATGGTTTTCACTCATTCGATTTCTCCACGCGGCGCCGGTAACGCCGAGCCGAGCGGGCACGTCGCCGCAGGCGTGCTCGCTCTGGGTCTTCTGGCGGCTTGGGGCCAACCGCGCTATGACCGATCAGCAAGGCTCGCAAGCCATGCGGCAATTCGACGGATTCGACCCCGTTCTCGGGCTTCGTCTCCGTCTCACGTCTCACCGTCTCACTCCTAAAGGAGTGGAGTGAGACTGAGACTGTTGCGGCCGATTGAGACACGCTGAGACAGTCCTGAGACGGATATTTGCTGCGACTACTCATCGTTCACCTTGTAGAACGGTCGGCTATCGGTGCCGGTGTTGACCAAATAGCCGAATTGCAGCAGATCAGACAGCGCCCGGTAGTAGCTCGCTCGCGACATTCCGCCATCGTCAACCGCAAGCCGACGTAGCTCAGCGCCCGTTGCTCCGGTTGAGACGAAATGCTGAGACACGATGAGACGCAATTGCGCCGATCTCTCGGGTGTCTCACCGGGTGCTGAGACACCCTCGTGGACGGCTTTCAGGGTGCAACTACCGGTGCCGGGGATTGGGTCAAGAGCCAGCGCGTGACGGTCAGGTTCAGGCCCGTCTTTGCGCTTCTCTCGGCTGAGAGTGACGGTCGACCCTTCCCTCACCGCCGCGTAGACGGTGTCGACACCTGCGTCGAGCGCCGATGACCCGCGAAGCGTCTTGCCGTCCTTGCCGGTGTGGTGAACGCCGAGAATCACTCCACGCCGGTCGGGCGTCTTGTCGAGCAAGTGGTAGAGCCGATCGACCACCGTGCCCATATCGCGCGATGAGTTCTCGTCGCCGCCGACCATGCACCGCGCGAGGGTGTCGAGGATGACGAACCCGTAGCTGCCCCATTCGATCAGCGCGGCGAGCTCGCTCACCTCCGCGGGCACCATGAGATTAACCGGCCGTGGGAGCACGTCGAGCGCCCCGTCACTGATCTGTCGTTGCCATCCGATCTCCCAGGCGTCGGCACGTCCCGGGTAGCCGTGAGCGCCCTCAGCGGCGACGTAGAGCGCCCGGCGCTGCACGGTGCGTCTCCCCTGCCACGGTCGGCCGGTGGCGACGCTGGCGCCCCAATCGAATGCCGTGAAGCTCTTGAGCGAGCCGCGGTAGCCGTAGAGCACCGCGCACGTCCCCTGATCGAGCACGTCATCGATCAGGGGCTCAGGTTCGGGCAGCGACCGCAGCGCCGAACGGGTGAGCAGCAGACCCGCGTACGCCGGGCGCTCGTCGGCCGGCGGGTCTGGCTCTATGCCCGCACCGTTGATGGACGGCTCTGTCCCGGTGCCCCAGAAGTCATCCGCGCTGCCCATGTGGCGATGCCCGCCGAGCTCCGCTCGCGCCTCATCTTCGCTCTTGCGCTCTGCGCGCTGCTGGCCCAGTGCGAGCACGTCTCTAAGCTCATATCGCCGCAGACCTCGCCGTGGTTCGGTCGTCGCCAGCAGCGTCGAGAGCCGAGTCTCGAGCGCGGTCACGGCGCGACCGAAGTCCTCTCGGGTGATGCAGCCGAGACGCCATGCGCAGCACAGCCGTACGGCCTGACTGCACGCCCACGGATTGCGGCCCGACGTCGGCGCGTCGGTAGCCAGACCGTCAACTATCGCCGCGACGTAGGAGCAGGTCTGATCGGCGAACACCCAATCGGCCGACGGTGACACAAGCGCCTGTGAGCCGATGTCGACGGCTTCGGCGGCAATGCCTACCTCGGTGAGCCGTTCGTCGGCCTCAGCGACCGTCAGGGGGCCGCCGAGGTCGCTGCGCGCGGTGACCGAAACGGGCGTGCTCTTGTGGTTGACCGTCCCCGGCACGCGCAGCACCCGCGCCAGATCGAACACCGCATCGCATTTCACCTTGTGCTCGTCGGCCACGCGCCCGACGAGCCGACCGAAGCGGCTCAGCAGCGTCGCGGCGTCGGCCGTGGTGAACATGTCGGTGATGTCACCGTCATCGACAGGCCAATACGGCTGCAGCCCATGACCACTGAACACCACGACAGACGGCCGCTGTCCGAGGACACTCGATATCCCGTCGATGATCCGCTCAGCAGTATCGAAGTCGGGGCACGCATTCGGCTTGACGTCCAGATCGCAGAACAGCGCTGCCAGCCGCGTAACGTCCTCAGACCGCCCGCGACCGCCACCCTCGCGGACCGGTCCTGAGGTCGGATTGACGCCGAACCACATATCGGCGCCACTGCCCAACTCCACTGCGTAGCGCGGCGCGGCGCCGGGTGCCATCACCGCGGAGCGGAACTCATCGCCGCGCTGATGGCATACCGACAGGTACTCATCGGCCCGATAGGTCAGTGCGTCCAAAAGCGTGTCAAAGCCGGTAGACTCAGCTACAGCGATTGGCGTCGTTGAGGTGGCCCGGACCAAGGTGTCCGGGCTTCTCTCGTCAGGTGGTGACATCGTTCACCGCCAGAGAGCACCGATTGCACCAACCGCGCTCGACTGTCTTGCGGCTGGTCAAAACCCTCCCGCAGCCCCGGCACCGCTGATCGTGAATCGGCCGCTTGGGGGTGCTCATTGCATTCCGCCCGCGGAGCGCAGTAGTGCGGCGAGATTTGCGCGCTGCTCTTCGGTTGGGGACGGCCAACTGGCGACGACGCGCGCCGCATGCTCGGTCAGCGCGGCGTAGGCGAGCGCCTGCCGGGCTTCGGTGACTCGGGGGTGATCAGCAGGGTACGACTGGACCCGGCGCGCAACGGAGGCGCGATATTTGGCGACATCGGGGGAGATGTTGGGCATGATTGGTCAATCCCCTTCGGGATTCGCCGCTCACGGCCCATTTTGATGCGAGCGGGTTTCCGGTGACCCGGATGACCAGTGCTCAGCATACCCGACTAAAAGCCGTTGCCGCCAAACAGCCGCGCCGGGCCGCGGCGGAAGGTCAACGCGCCCTCGGTAGCCGACCGCGCGCCGCCGTCAACGAATGCCGTCAGGTCGGCCAGCCGCAGAACATGGGGGGTATTCGAGCGCGTCATGACCGTCACTGTCTGACCGTCATCGCCCGTCAGCGGCACTACCATTCGGTAGTCCCTCAGTTGGCGGTCATGAAACGTGATACTGCCCGCACCCGTCCGATTCGCCATCACGCCGCCGACTCGGGCCGAATACGCGACGACCGGACCGGAATTGATTCCGAGCACTTCGGCAACTAGCTCACTGTGAGCGCGGTCGTAGACTGTCGCAATCTGAAAACGCTTGCGCCGCTTCGCATCTGAAATCAGCAGACGCACCGCTAGCTCGATGTTCTCACGGTCGGCGTCGAAAGCCTCTCGGCTGTGGAACTTCATTGCTTCGGCTCGACTGTGACAGTGGCGTAATCGAACGTCCGCGAGCCCCGCGTGCCCTTATGGAGGCGGACCGTGCACAGCGCGGCAATTACAGCCCGCTGAGCCATCAGCGTGGAGTCTAGGAACGCCTGCGCCGGGTCAGGTGCGCCGAGGACATCGCCGAGCGCTGGCCCCGTTCTGTGCGCAGCGAGCTGAGACTCAACGCCCTTTAACTCGGCCTTGATCGCCTGCGTTTTGGTGAAGTAGCGATGACCGTCGATCCGGTCGGCATCGTAGTCGGCAGCCGTAGCGGCGAGCCGGTTGCGCAGGCGCTCAGCCTCGTTGAGCAGGGGTGCCAAGTCCGCTTGCGCCGGGGCCAGCAGATCGACCATGTCCTCTCGACGCAGGCGGGCAGCGATGACCTCGCGGACCCATGCATCGACCGGGCCGCGTGCTCGGTTGACGTGGCGCTCTTTGCAGCGATACCGGCCTTGAGACCACCCGCTCACCGGCTCTCCACACGCGGCGCACAGGAACAGCCCGGATCCAAGGTGACGCCGGTCGGTACCCACACGGTTGGTTCTGCGCAGCGGGTCGCTGAGTCGGTTCTGTATGGCGTCGAACACGTCATCGGTGACCAGCGCCTCCCACTGCCCGCGCTCGCCGGTGGGCTTGCCGTCGTAGACGGCGCGGCCCGCATACCGCGGGTTGGTCAAGATGTCGCGGACTGTGGACGGGTTCCACGCCTTGCCGTGGCGCGTGTGCACGCCCTCATCGGTGAGTTGCCGAGCGATCGAACGCAGCGACTCGCCCGCGTCGAACATCTTGAACATGCGCCGCACGACGTCGGCCTCGTCGGGAATCGTTTCCCCCTTCGCGGTGTAGCCGGTGAGCCGCACCCCCAGCGGTGGGCGTCCGAGTTGGGCTCGCTGGTGTGCGGCAACCTTCTGGCGCGCGGATTTGCGCTCGACCTCCGAGCGGGCCACGGCGAGCTTCATCCTCGCGAACAGCCGCCCGCCATCTGTGGTCAGATCGGCCTCACCGTTGGCCGTGACTACGGCTAGGCCACGCCCCTCGGCGGCGTCGATCCAATCCTCTAGCTGGCGTGGCTGGCGGGTGAGGCGGTCCAGGTCGTAGGTCACCAGTGCATTGAATTGCCCTGCCTCGTATGCCTTTACCAGTGCGTCGTAGCCGGGTCGATTCTTGCGGGCGTCGCTGGCGCTGATCGAGTTGTCGACAAACTCCTCAACAAGCTTCCAGCCGCGTTGCTCGATGATCTGCGCGCACTGCGCACGCTGGCGGGCCACGGCGAGCCCTTCGCCGGTCTGATCGAAGGAAATTCGCAGGTAGACGGCAGCGCGGCGAACGGGCGAGATCATGCCTACACTATACGTTGATTGACGCGGTAAAGTGGTGGAGTTCCGGTTCAACGTAAGCAAGTAGTCAATGACGCTGAACATCAGCATTGTTGACCGTTCCGCTGCATGGCCGCGCTGATGTCGCGCCAGGCGGACACGCTGCACTGACCATCCGCGTTATTACCGACGGCAATCACCCTGCCGTCAGCTTGCAAGCCCACAGTGTGAGTCGAGCCCGCGGCCACCGCGACGATGCCGCGCCAGCGGTCCACGTTGCACTGCCCCCAACTGTTGTCACCGGTTGCGAGCACCGTTCGGTCACTCTGCAGTCCAACCGTGTGGTAGCTCCCCGCCGCGAAGCTGATGATGTCGCGCCACTGATCGACACCGTTGGTGGGAGCCTGATCTCCCACCGCTATGACCGTGCCGTCACATCTGAGGCCGACCGTGTGCATGGAGCCCGCGGAAACTGCAACGAGGCCATCCCACAAGCGGACCGCGCATTGCCCACGACGGTTGTTGCCGGCCGCTACCGCTGTTCCGTCGACACGAAGACCCACCGAATGCCAGTCGCCACGCGACGGCGGCGATGTCGGTCCATTCAGCCACGTCGCATTGGCCTTCACGGTTGCGCCCCGTGGCAACGACTGATCCGGTCGCAGTGACTCCCAGTGTGAAGCGCCATCCCGCGGCGATGCTGGAAATCCCGCTCCATTGGCTGACGGCACACTGTCCGTCGCCGTTCCAGCCCGTGGCGACAACAGTGCCGTCGGCGCGCAGGCCGACGGTGTGCGACTTGCCTGTGTTCGACGCTGTATGTACGTTCCGAGCGGCCACGGCAATAATGTCTGACCAAGCAAGGACGTCACACTCGCCAGCTTGCCCATTGCCGACCGCGAGCACTCTGCCGTCAGATTGACAGGCAACCGTGTGGCGTCGCGCCGCGGCCAGGACTGCCATTCGTCTCCTTCGATCCAAGGTCGGAGGCCCGAAACACCGGCAATTCGACCAGAATCGCATGCAAAGGCGGCTGATCGACCGAATCACCAGTGCTCTGGGCCTCTGATGTTTATTGAGCGCGACACTCGGTGGAGTTCCGCTTCAACGTGTGAGTGAATGCCGATTCGACCTCGCGACGGCACCGCTCGCGCACGGAGGCGGTATGCGCTTTTCACCGGCCCGATACCCTTGCCCCCCGTGGATGGTGAGGTCCTGATCCGGCAGACGCGAGGCGCGGCCGAGTACCCGGTGCTCGTGGCGGTGTGGAGGAGTGCTGTCGTCGCCACGCACGACTTCCTCGAAGAAGAGCACCGGTTGGCCATCGAGGAGCGTCTCGCCACGGATTACCTGCCGAACGTCCGCCTCGCCGTTGCCGAACGTGACGGTGTGCCCATCGGCTTCGCCGGGACGGCATCGGGAAAGCTGGAGATGCTGTTCGTCGACGCCGACAGTCGTGGAAAGGGCGTCGGTTCGGCCTTGCTGAAGCATGTGATCGCCACGCACGACGTCGTTTCGGTCGATGTCAACGAGCAGAACGAGCAGGCGGTCGGGTTCTACGCACGAGCCGGTTTCTCCGTGGTCGGGCGTAGCCCCGTCGACGGGGACGGATTGCCTTACCCCTTGCTCCACATGACCTCGGCGCGAGAAAGGGAGTCCGCGCACCTCGGTTGACGCTCCTGCTTCTGGTCGTATGACGGCTTCGGCCGCGCCGGCGTTAGAGTTGGGCCGTGGTCGGTGACGAACGGGCCGACGGCCGGACCGGGGACGATTCGCACGCGGCGGAACTCGACGACCGCGAGCGTGACCTCGCTCGCCGAGAGTGGGAACTGCTGCGCCGCGAACGGGTGGCCGACGAACGCGATCGGGTCGCCGACGAGCGTGACTCCATCGCCGACGACCGCGAACAGGTGGCGGACGATCGGGAGCTGCGCGCCGACGAACGCGAGGGTGCCGCCGAGGAGCGTGAACGCGAACGGCTGCAACGTCTCGACGACCGCGACAGGCGCCGGCAAGCCGCTGCCCGGCGCGAGAGCGCGGAGATCGGCCGTGCGGTGGCCGAGACCCGGCGCCGGTCGGATCAGGCGTAGCCGACCCGGCCGCGGAACGTGAACGCCGAGAAGAACTCGGTGACCTCGGAGAAACCGGCTCCTCCAGGAACGCCCTCGGCTCCAGGCCTCCGCCGGCGCCGAGAACCAGCACCGCGGCGTCGGGTGGCGCGCACCCGGCGATGAGGACGGCCGCCATCCGGTGCACGTCCCGGTAGGCGGGCACCATTCGTGCGACGCGTTCGGCATACGAATCGGCGTGTGTCGGGTCGTCGAAAGAACCGGCCTGCTCGGTCATCACACCATCGTCGGGATTCCGGCGCATAACGCCAAGTGGTGTTGCCGGTCAGGCAAAAAGAGTGCACGCCGAGACGACGGAACCTGACGTGAATCGGAGCGAAGGCGTCAACAACCGTAGTGTCGGCACGTGATCGACGTCTACCGCAGGTACCTCGACTGCCTGAACGACCGCCGATGGGACGACCTCGGGCGATTCGTCGCCGACGACGTCGTCTACAACGGAGAGAGGATCGGGCTCAAGGGATATCGCTCGATGCTGGAATCCGATACCCACGCGATTCCGGATCTGCGGTTCACCGCCGAACTCCTGCTCGCCGACCGGGGCGTCGTCGGCTGCCGGCTGTTCTTCCACTGCACACCCCGTCACGAATTCCTCGGCTTCGAGCCGACCGGCGGGCAGGTGTCGTTCGCCGAACATGTCTTCTACCGGTTCGGTGACCAGAAGATCGCCGAGGTGTGGTCCCTCATCGACAAGGAGGCGATCCGCGAGCAGCTTCGATGAGACCGCCGCCGACGTGTGGCGTGCCCGTGACCTGACCGCGACGAGGACCGTGGACGCTCGTCAGGGTGGCGGTGGTCGAGATGATCTATCTGGTGGCGGCGATCCTGTGGATCGTCGTGGTGGTGGCCGCCGTGGGTATCGGGGTGCGGATCGGGCTCAGGATGCGCGCCCGACGCCGCCGGATGAATCAGCTGCTCGCGGTCGTCCGGCTCCCGCTCCTCGTGGCTCTCAGACGACGTTAATCCGCGCTCACCGCGACCTCGTCGCCGAGGCGGAACCCGCCGGCCAGCGGGAGCGCGTCACCGCTCCAGAACTTCCCCGGGTCGAACCAGTTGTCGTGCTTCTCGGTGGCCAGCAGACCCATTTCCTCGTAGGTGATCGCCACCGTCTCCGCGCAGTACGCCGTCTGCAGTGACGTGCGTTTGCGGGCCTTGGCGCGTTCGGCCGACTCGCGGACCTCGCCGTGGACGTAGGGGATACCGCGGGTGAAGTCGCTGACCACGGGCAGTCGGCCGCGCAGCCAGCGACCCGTCAGCCGCGCGGTGCTGGGGAACGGGGTGCCGTCCATGCGGGCGATCACCCGCAGCATCCGGTCCTCCTGTTCGCGGGTCACCGCCGGGGTCAGCTGCCTGAGCCAACACCGCTGCCCGTAACTGTGCATCCACCGTTCGACGGTCAGCCGCGCATCGTTGAGCTGCACCCCGCGGTGATGAGTGCCCGTCCACAGGTCGAGCAGTTTGTCGCCGAGTTCGGCGTGCCAGATCAGTGGGGGCAGATCGTCGACGGCCACGGTCATCCCGACGTGGTTGACCGGCGCGTTGGTCATCGTCTGGATGGCCCGGTCCGGTCCGGATGCGCCGCGGAACAACCACACATCCCCGGTCCGGGTCTCCTCCAGTGCCCGCGTCAGCGACACCGTGTTCGCGTTCACCAGCGCAGCTTAGGCACACTCTGTGCATGCGCAGCATCTGGAAGTGGGTCGGGCTGGCCGGTGTCGCGGGTGTGGTCGCCGGCGGCGCCCTGGTCGCACGGGATCAGCGCCGCCGCCGCTCCTACACCCCGGACGACATCCGGGCCCGCCTGCACCAGCGGCTCGCGGAGGCAGACGGCGGAAACTAGCCGCTGACGACGTACAGCTGGTGCTTGCCGGAGAAACCCTTCAACGAGACCTCACGGCTGTCGCCGATCGTCACGCCGTCCACCCCGTCGACGGCGTCCCGCACCGCCTCGCTGACCAGGATCTCGCCGCCCTCGGCTTCGGCGGCCACCCGGGCGGCGAGGGCGACGTTGCGGCCGAACAGATCCTCCCCGCGTCGCACCGACTTGCCGGTGTGGATCCCGATGCGCACCCGAATACCGCTGGGTCGTCGGCGCAGTGCGTGCTGCAGCGCGATCGCGCACCGCACCGCGTTCTCCGGTGCGGCGAACGCCACCATGAAACCGTCGCCCTGGCTCTTGACCACATGTCCGTCGTGGTCCTTGACGAACCGCTGCACCGAGCGGGCGTGGCGCCCGATCAGCCGCGCCCACGCCCGGTCGCCGATCCGGTTGTTCAGCGCCGTCGAATCCTCGATGTCGGAGAACATGATCGCCACCCGGCCGTTGGGCGCCAGGCGGGCGAGATCGGGCCGCTCCACCTCGAACCAGTCGGCGAGATCCTCGATCGACGAGCTGATCGCCCCGCCGAAACCCTTCTCCCGCACCAGGTTCGCGGTCTGCCAGACGTGCTTGACGGCTTCGCGTCCGCCGTTGAGCAGCATGCTGCGGGTATCGACGCGGGCGCGCAGTTCGTCGGCCTCACGCCGGGACCTGCCCAGCAGCACCCACAGTGTGACGAGGCCGACCGCCTCGGCGACCGCGACGACAGCCAGTACCGCAGCGGCGATCTCGGCTCCGGTCACCGGATCACCACCCCTCGCTGAGCACCCGGTCCAGCGCGTCGACGTAGAAGTCGGCGGATTCGATGTCGATGCACAGCGGCGGCTTGGTCTTGAGGATGTTCGAATGGTCGCCCGTCGGCTGGATGATGACGCCGAGGTCGAGCATGCGCTCGCAGATGGCCGCGGTCTCCTCGGTCGCCGGTTCCAGGGTCTGGCGGTCCCGGACCATCTCGACCCCGAGATAGAGGCCGATGCCGTGCACGGTGCCGATGAGCGGATGCCTGTCGCCCAGCGCCTCCAGCCGTCGTTTCAGATGCCCGCCGACCCGAACAGCGTTGCCCTGCAGGTCTTCGTCGCGCAGCACGTCGAACACCGTCAGCCCGATCGCGCACGACAGCGGGCTGCCGCCGGTCGAGGAGAAGAAGTAGCCCTGGGACCGGAACGCCTCGGCCACCGCCCGGCTGGTGATCACCGCACCGAGGGGATAGCCGTTGCCCGTCGACTTCGCCACTGACACGATGTCCGGCACGACACCCTGCTGCTCGAAACCCCAGAACCAGTGTCCGAGACGGCCGTACCCGACCTGCACCTCGTCGGCGATGGCCAGCCCACCGACGCCGCGCACCGCGGCGTACACCTGCTGCAGATAGCAGTCGGGCAGCGCCATGCCACCGGCGTTGCCGTACACCGACTCACAGATGAACCCGGCCGGCGGGCGCCCGTCGGCGGCGAGTCGCTCGATCTGCGCGACGGCTTCCTCTGCGTAGCGGCCGACGTCGGGTCCGCGGTACTTGCCGCGGAAGCTGTTCGGGGACTCCACGGTGTGCACCCAGTCCGGACGGGTGGCCAGCGCGTTGGGGTTGTCGGCCGTCGACGTCGACACCGCGTCGGTGCCGTAGGTCCAGCCGTGGTACGCCTCGCGCATCGCGACCATGTCCCGGCGGCCCGTCGCGGCCAGGGCCAGACGGATCGCGAGATCGCTTGCCTCAGAACCGGAATTGACCAGGAAGACGGTGTCGAGGGGGTCGGGCAGTTCGGCGGCGAGCCGTTCGCTGTACTCCACGACGGCGGCGTAGTTGAACCGCGAATTGGTGTTGAGCTTGCGCAACTGGCGCGAAGCGGTGTCGGCGATCCGGGGATGCGCATGCCCGAGCACCGTGACGTTGTTGACCATGTCGAGGTAGCAGCGGCCCGCCGTCGACATCAGGTAGTGCCGCCAGCCCCGTTCGATCTGCGGTGGCCTGCGGTAGTAGTGCTCCTGCACCGGCGCGAAACTGCGATCGCGCCGCGCGACCAGGTCGGTGGTGGGGGAGACGGCGACGTCGGGCGCGAGGCCGAGCACCGGCCGGGGATCGCGCGCCTGGCCCAACCAGCCCGGCGCCACTTCCGGGCGCACGAGCGGCGGCGCCACCACCGCACCGGCCGGGCGCACCGCGACGTCGGCCCACTGCGCCGCCGCGGCGTCGGCGAGCGGTTCACCGGCGCGCACGGCGGCCGCCGCGGTCACGGGACGGACACCGGTCAGCGTGACCTCGTAGGCGTCGCCACGCACGGTGACCGTGTCCGCGCCGCCGGTGACCACCTCGCCGTCCCAGGGCGCCACCAGGGTGAGAGCCTGCGCCGGCCAGAGCCGCACACCGGTCGGCACCACCTCGGCGCTGCGCTGACTCAGCGCGGGAGCCAGCCCGAGCCGCGGCTGGCCGAAACGGGTGACGACGGCCGCCGCACCGTCGCGCACGGCGTCGCGGGCCAGCCGGTCCTCCACATCCGACTGGAGCCAGCCGCCGGGCGTGAACGCGAAGTCGTAGGCGTCGGAGGTCGGCGAAAGATCCAGTGTCACAACATCTTCAGGCGCGACCGCCGCGAGCATCGGCACCGTGGTCCCGACGTCGGCGGGTGGTGCGGCCAGCCCGAGGTCGGCCCTGATCACCGCGGTCATCACGTCGACCGGCACCGACGTCGCCTGCTCGAACATCCGCCACTCACCGTCGGACTGTTCGGTGACGTAGGCGTTGTCCGGGTCGAGCTGCGCCTGCTGGGCGCCGCTGACGATGAGCACCGCCGTCCGCAGCACCACCATCGGCCACAGGGCGTCCACCTCCGCCGCCGTCAGCGGCCGCAGGGCATGGAACGCGCGGACCGCCGGCAGGATCGACACCGGTTCGGTGCCGGTGTGTCCCAGCACCGACGACGCGGCGATCGCCAGCTCCGACACCGCCCATGTGTTCGTGAGGTCGCCGAAGTCGATCACCCCGTCCGGGCGACGGCTGCCGTCGGCGGCCGGTGACACCACGACGTTCGCGTCGGTGATGTCGAGGTGCACGGCCTGGCGCGGCAGGTCGCCGGCCACGCGGGTGATGCGCTCCCACGCCTCGTCGGTCGCGGTCTGCAGCCGCTCCCGTTGCGCCGGATCGCCGACGTGACCGACGAGCGCGGCGACGACGTCGGCGCCGTAGCGCGGATCCCACTGCAGCACCCGGTCGAGCCCCTCGTGGTCGAATCCCGTGAGCGCGCGGCTGACCCGCGCCGCCACGTCCCCGAGCCCGGCGACGGCGGCGGGCCCCAGGTGGTCGGCGTCGATGAGCGTGCCGCCGGGCAGGTACCTCAGCAGCCGGACCAGCAGTCCGTCGACCGTCGTCACCTCCGCACCGGCTCGGTTCGGGACCGGCACGGCGATCCGCAGTTCGGGTTCGGTGTCGGCGATCAGCTTCGCCGCGGCGTCCTGGGCCGCCAGCTCGACCTCGCTGAACGCGGGGTTGGCGACCTTCAGCACCCCGACGACCTCGGCGGTGCCGCCGCGGCGCACCAGGAAGTTCTTGTCCTGCTGGCTGCCCAGGGAGACCGCGTCACCCTCGACGCCGTAGTGGGTGGCGGCGATGCGCTGTGCGTCGGCCTCGCTGACCTGGGGTGCGGGGAGCGCCGGTTGTTCGAGGAAGTTGAACCCGGCGGTGCGTCCGGCGGTCACCGGCTCACGAACTCGACGACGGCCTCGGTGAACGCGTCGTTGTCGTCACCGGCTGCGGTGTGCCCGGCGTCGGACAGCTCGACGAACTCGGCACCCGGCACCATGCGCAGGAACTCCTGCACTCCCTCGGAGCTGACCACGTCGGAGAGCTTGCCACGGATGAGCAGGATCGGAATCGCCAACTCCACCGCGGCCTGTTCGAGCTTCTCGACCCGGACGAACGGATCGTCGGAGGGTTTGGTGAGGAACGCCGGATCCCAGTGCCAATACCACCGGCCGTCGCGCTGGCGCAGGTTCTTCTTCAACCCCTCCGGGCTCTTCGGCTTCGTCCGGTGCGGCAGGTAGGCGGCCACCGCCTCGGCGGCCTCCTCGAGTGAGTCGAAACCGTGGACGTGGTTGAACATGAAGTCGCGGATGCGGGCGCTGCCGTCCTTCTCGTACCGGGGCACCACGTCGACGAGCACCAACTGGGTGACCCGCCGCGGCCCCGCCTCACGGGCGACGAGGATGCCGGTCAATCCGCCCATGCTGGCGCCGATGAGGGCCACCGGCCGGTCGATCTGGTCGAGCACCTCGAGGGTGTCGGCGCACAGCATCTCGACCGAGTAGTTCGCCTCAGGAGACCGGTCGCTGTCGCCGTGGCCCCTGCTGTCGAGCGCCACCACGTGCAGACCGGCGTCGGCCAGGATCTGCCCGGTGTTCTTCCACGAGAAGCGGTTCTGGCCGCCGCCGTGCAGCATCAGCACCGTGGGCCGACCGGCGGCCGACTCAGCGCCGCGGTTCCATTCGTCGCCGACGAGGCTCAGCCCCTCAGCGCCCCGAAACGTCACGGTCTTCGCGGTACTCACTGACACGGGCGTCACGTTACTCGGCGACGTCGTCGCCCACGGCGATGAGTTCGGCGGCCCCGGCGAGTCACCACTGGGACGCGACCCCTACCGAACGAGGAGCCCCCGATGCCGCAGATCACCCCATCGCTCTGGTTCAACGACGACCTGGAGGAGGCCGCCGCCTTCTACACGTCGATCTTTCCCAATTCGAGGGTGGAGAGTCTCAGCCGCTACACCGAGGCCTGCCCGGGTCCGACCGGCGAGGTGGTGTCCGGGGTCTTCGTCCTCGACGGCACCCGGTTCATCGGGATCAACGGCGGGCCGCAGTTCCCGTTCACCGAGGCGGTGTCGTTCACCGTGCACTGCGCCGACCAGGACGAGGTCGACTACTACTGGGACCGGCTGGTCGACGGCGGCGAGGAGTCGCAGTGCGGCTGGCTCAAGGACCGCTTCGGCGTGAGCTGGCAGATCGTGCCCGACCGGCTGACCGAACTGCTCGACGACCCGGATCCGGCGCGGGCCGCGGCGGCGTCGAGGGCGATGCTCGGCATGCGCAAGATCGTCATCGCCGAACTCGAGGACGCGGTCGTCGCTGCCTGACGCTCGGCACGTCGCCGCCTGAGGCTCTGGGTTCGCCACGTAACGTTTGGCGAGAGGCCGGGATGAGGTGGTCCCGGCTGCCGCAGAGGAGCAGACATGGCAGACGATGTCCCCGCCCCCGACGGCGAACCGACCGTGACCGTCGTCGACGAGACCGCGGTTGACGCCGTCGCCGAACCGGCCGACGAATCCGCCCCGGTCGACGACGAGCCCGACGACCGTTCACCGGTGCGCACGGCGCTCATCGCCGGACTGGTACTCGTCGCCGTCCTCGCCGGCGTGACCGGCTGGTTCGGCTACCAGGCGTACCAGGCCGACCAGGAGCGCGAGCAGCGTGAGCTGTTCCTCGAAGTCGGCAGGCAGGCGGCTCAGAACCTGACCACCATCGACTGGGAGCGGGCCGACGCCGACGTGCAGCGGGTGCTCGACGTGGCGACCGGCACCTTCTACGAC
Organism: Mycolicibacterium litorale; assembly: GCF_014218295.1. The sequence continues at coordinate 4,138,320 of NZ_AP023287.1, read as the reverse complement.
GACTTCCAGAAGCGCGCCGAGCCGTTCCTCCAGGTGGTCAAGGAGGCGAAGTCCAAGTCGGTCGGCACCCTCAACGAGGCCGGGCTGGAGTCGGTGTCCGGCGAGACGGCTGAGGTGCTGGTGGCGGTGACCGTGCAGTCCTCCAACGCCGGTGCACCCGAGCAGGCGCCGCGCGCGTGGCGGATGCGGCTGACCGTTCAGCGGGTCGACGACGGGGCGAAGGTCTCGCAGGTGGAGTTCGTGCAGTGACCGAGACTCCCGACGCCGACGTGCAGACGTCCACCGAGGAAACTCCCGCCGCGCCTTCCGCCCGCCGCCCGATCCGGTGGTCGCGGGTCTTCGCCTTCGGCGTGGTGCCCGCGCTCGCACTGATTCTGGCCGTCGCCGGCGGTCTCCTGTTCTGGCGGGACCGCGGCACCGACCGGGCCGACCAGGCACGCGAGGATTCCGTGGCGGCGGCCCGCAGCATCGCGATCGCGATGCTGACCTACGAGCCGCAGACGGTCGAGCAGCAGCTGGGGGCGGCCAAGGAACAACTCACCGGCGCCTTCCGCGACACCTACGGTTCGATGATCGACACCGTCGTCGTGCCCGGCGCCAAGGAACAGCAGATCTCCGCGGTCACCGACGTCCCGGCGGCCGCGTCGGTCAGCGCCGACGCCGGGCACGCGGTCGTGCTGCTGTTCGTCAACCAGACGGTCACCGTCGGTACGAACCCGCCGACCAACACCGCATCGAGTGTCCGGGTCACCCTCGACAAGGTCGGCGACCAGTGGCTGGTCTCCAACTTCCAGCCGATCTGATGACGCCGCGCTGGTTGGACGTCGCCACCCCCGCCGGACAGCTGCGGGCGCTGGTCTGGGGTCCCGACGACGGCCCGATCGCCCTGTGCCTGCACGGTTTTCCCGACACCGCCTACGGCTGGCGCAAGGTCGCACCCGTCCTCGCCGACGCCGGCTGGCGGGTGGTGGCCCCGTTCATGCGGGGCTACGTGCCGTCGTCGGTGCCGTCCGATCGCAGCTATCACGTCGGGGCGTTGATGGACGACGCGCTGCGCGTGCTCGCCGCCGCCGGGCCGACGGGCCGCGACGTCCTGGTCGGGCACGACTGGGGCGCGATCGCGGGGACCGGGCTGGCCGCGATGCCGCACAGCCCGTTCACCCGCGCCGTGATCATGTCGGTGCCGCCCGCCGCCGCGTTCCGCCCGCTCGGGCGGGTGCCGCACGGCCTGCGGCTGGCCGCCCAGCTGCCCCGGCAGATGCTGCGCAGCTGGTACATCTTCTACTTCCAGCTGCCGTGGCTGCCGGACCGGTCCGCATCGTGGGTGGTGCCCTGGCTGTGGCGGCAGTGGTCGCCCGGCTACCGCGCCGCCGAGGACGTGCGTCACGTCGACGCCGCCATCGGCGCGCGCAGACGCTGGCGGGCCGCGCTCGGCTACTACCGCGCGACCGTGCGCAACACCCGTCCGCCCGCGCAGTACGCCGAGCTGCACCGGCACTGGCTGTCCGCTCCGGCGCTGCCCACCCTGTATCTGCACGGTCGCGACGACGGTTGCGCCACAGCGGATTTCGAGCCGTGGGTGCGGCGTGCGCTGCCCGAGGGCAGTCGGACCGCGATCGTCGACGACGCCGGACACTTCCTGCAGCTGGAACAGCCCGACGCGGTGGGCCGCCGCATCGTCGACTTCATCGGGGACGCGCGCTAGCTGGTGCGCATACCGGGGTGGACGCGGCCGAGGATCGGCAGCAGCACCCGCCGCGGCGTGAGATGGTTGAGCGCCGCGGCGATGCGATTGGGCGTACCGGGCACGATGACGGCCCGGCCCGCGGCCAGCCCGTCGATCGCCGCTTTCGCCACGGTCTCGGGTTGGCGCCACATGAACGGCGGCAGCATCTTCTCCGCCTCGTCGTCGGGGATGCCGACCTGTTCGCCGAACCCGGTGCGCACCGGCCCCGGGCACAGGGTGGCGGCCGAGACGCCGGTGCCGCGCAGTTCCTGCCGCAGCGCGTGGGTGTAGGACAGCACGAACGCCTTGGCCGCACCGTAGGTCGCCTGCCCGGGCACCGGGCCGAACGCGCCGACGGACGCGACGTTGAGCACCGCGCCCCGGCCGCGCGCCACCATGCCGGGGACGAACCGGCTGCACAGGTCGACCACCGCGGCGACATCGAGTTCGACGAGGGTCAGTTCGTCCGCCGGGTCGGCGTGTGCGACCGGGCCGAGATTCGACATGCCCGCGTTGTTGACCAGGATGTCCACCTCGAGGCCGAGGGCGGCGATCCGCTCGGGCAGGGTGGCGCGCTCCTGCGGGCGGGACAGGTCGGTGGGCAGGGCGTGGGCGGTCGGCCCGAGGTCCCCCGCCACGGCGTGCAACTGGTCGCCGGGGCGGGCGACGAGCGCGAGACCGTAACCGCGGCTTGCCAATTGCCGGGCGAACTGTTCGCCGATGCCCTTCGACGCGCCGGTGACCAGCGCCACGCCGGTGTTCCTGGTGGCCGGGAGCATGCCGCGAAGCCTAACCTCGGACGCTATGACGGCGCGCCGGCTGGCGGCGATCGACGCCCAGAACCTGTGGATGTCGGCCGCGATGCCGAACGACCAGTTCCTGATCTACGGATTCGCGGGGGTGGCTGGGGATCTGCCCGGGGCACTCGCCGCGGTCGTCGACCGGGCCCGCGCCTGCGGTGAGTTACGGCTGCGGGTCCGTGAGCGCGGCCGGCTGCGGTTCCCCGAGTGGGTCGACGGTGGCATCGACGCGCGTCAGGTGCTCACGCATGCCCCCGAGGACTGGGCGGGGTGTCTGGAGACCGTGACGGCGCTGACCGGCGACCGGCTCGACGCGCACACGTCGGCGTGGCGGCTACACGTGTTCAGTCCGGTGCGCGGAGTTCCCGGCGTCACCGGACCGGGCACCGTGGCCGTGGTCCAGGTGTCGCACGCGCTGGCCGACGGGATGCGGTCCTCGGCGCTGGCGGCGTGGCTCTTCGGGCGGCAGGCGCAGGTGCCGCCGGTGACGGTGGCGCCGTGGGAGTCGGCGACGCTGCCGGTGCGGGCGGTCCGCGCGGCGCGCGGGCACCGCGCGCTCATGCGGGACGTGGCGGCCGGACGTGTCGCGCCGCAGGCCGATCCGCGTCCGGTGCTGCGAAGCAACGCCGCTCCGGAGGGGGAGCGCGGTCTGCGCGTCCTGGTCCGCGGGCGTGGCGAGTTGGCCGACACCACTGTCACCGTCGCGGTGCTGGCCGCGATCTCGCGTGCCCTGGCGGACCATCTGCGCGCACTCGGCGACGACCCCGCCACGCTGGGCGCCGAGCTGCCGATGGCGAGCCCCGGCCCGCGGCGGGCGCACAACCATTTCGGCAACGTCGGCGTCGGTCTGCACCCCGGCCTGCCCTACGCCGAGCGCACCGCCCGCATCGCCGAGGAGTTGGCACAGCGCCGTGCGCGGGCCGCGCATCCGGGGCTGCGGGCCGCCGCACTGGCGTCCGCGGCGGTGCCTGCCCCGCTGGTGCGGTGGGGGGTCACGGCGTTCGACCCGACGGTCCGGTCACCGACGGCGACTGGGAACACCGTCGTGACGAGCGTGCACCGCGGCGCCGCCGACCTGCGCTTCGGTGGGGCGCCGGTCGCGGTGACGACGGGTTGTCCGTCGCTGTCGCCGATGATGGGACTGACGCACGGCGTGCACGGCATCGGCGACACCATCGCCGTCAGCGTGCACGCCGCGGCATCGGCCGTCGGCGACATCGACGCCTACGTCGACCGGTTGTCGGTCGCGCTGGACCGTCGCAGCTAGCGAGGAGGGGTGGTCGGCGCCCTTACAGATGGCCTAGATTTCGTTACATGACTGCCTACGACTGGGCCCCTGATACGGGCGTGCTGATCCTGCGTGTGGTGCTGGGTCTGACGATGGCCGCCCACGGGTACAACAAGTTCTTCGGCGGCGGCCGGATCCCCGGCACCGCCGGGTGGTTCGACAGCATCGGCATGAAGCCGGGCATGTTCCACGCCAGGGTCGCCGCCACCACGGAGATGGCCGCGGGCATCGGGCTGGCGGTCGGGCTACTCACCCCCGTGCCCGCCGCCGGCTTCGTGGCGCTGATGCTGGTCGCCGCGTGGACCGTGCACCGGGCCAACGGGTTCTTCATCGTCAAGGAGGGCTGGGAGTACAACCTGGTGCTCGCGGCGGCGGCCGCCGCGATCCCGGCGATCGGGCCCGGCCGGCTCAGCCTGGACTACGCCCTCTTCCACGGCACCGTGGTGTGGGATGTGGTGCAGGGCTGGTGGGGTCTGGTCATCGCGCTGGCGCTCGGCCTCGCCGGCGGCATCGGCCAGCTGGCGATCTTCTACCGCCCGCCGGCCAAGACCGGCGCCTGACGCGCGGTTGACTCCCGGAACGGTGGAACTCATTCCTTCTGACTAGAACACGTTCTAGTCTTTGTCCCATGGGATTTCTCAAGCCCGACATGCCCGTCGTCGACTTCGCCGAGTGGAGCAAGGGCACGCGCTCGGAGAAGATCCGTCCGATGGCCCAGCACTGGGCCGAGGTCGGGTTCGGCACGCCCGTGGTGATGCACCTGTTCTACGTCGTGAAGATCCTGCTCTACATCCTCGGCGGCTGGTTGTTCGCGCTGGCCACCTCCGGTGTCGACGGCTTCACCGACGTCGCGCAGTGGTGGACCGAACCGATCGTGTTCCAGAAGGTCGTGCTCTACACGATGCTGTTCGAGGTCGTCGGCCTCGGGTGCGGCTTCGGCCCGCTCAACAACCGGTTCTTCCCGCCGATGGGTTCGATCCTGTACTGGTTGCGGCCCGGCACCATCCGCCTACCTCCGTGGCCCGGCCGGGTGCCGCTGACCAAGGGCGACACCCGTACCCCGTTGGACGCCGCGCTCTACGGCGCACTGCTCGTGGTGCTGCTGGTCGCGCTGTTCTCCGACGGCACCGGACCGGTCCCCGCGCTGGGAACGACGATCGGCGTGCTGCCCCTCTGGCAGATCTGGACCATCCTCGGGCTGCTGGCCGTGCTCGGCCTGCGGGACAAGGTGATCTTCCTGGCCGCCCGCGGTGAGGTCTACGGCTCGTTCACCGTCGCGTTCCTGTTCGTCGGCTACGGAGTCGACATGCTCCTGGCCGCCAAGCTGGTGTGCGTCGCGATCTGGATCGGTGCGGCGACCTCGAAGCTCAACAAGCACTTCCCGTTCGTGATCTCGACGATGATGTCGAACAATCCGCTGATCCGGACGAAGTCGCTGAAACGCAGATTCTTCGAGAGGTTCCCAGATGACCTGCGGCCCGGCCGGGTTTCTCGGGTCATCGCCCACTTCAGCACCGCGATCGAGATGCTGGTGCCGTTGGTGCTGCTGTTCTCCCACGGCGGCTGGCCGACGGCGATCGCCGCGTTCGTCATGCTGGTCTTCCATTTCGGCATCCTGTCGGCGATCCCGATGGGCGTGCCGCTGGAATGGAACGTCTTCATGATGTTCTGTGTGGTGACGCTGTTCGTCGGCCATGCCGACCTCGGTCTGTCCCAGCTGAGCACACCCCTGCCGGTCGTGTTGTTCGCCGTACTGGCCGTCACCGTCGCGCTGGGCAACCTGTTCCCCCGCAAGATCTCCTTCCTGCCCGGTATGCGCTACTACGCCGGCAACTGGGACACCTCGTGGTGGTGCATCAAACCGTCGGCGAACGAGAAGATCGAGCGCGGCCTCGTCGCGATCGCGAGCATGCCCACCTCCCAGCTCGAGAGGTTCTACGGCAGCCAGGAACAGGCGATGATCTACCTCTACAAGGGATACGCCTTCCGCGGCTTCAACTCTCACGGCAAGGCCTTGCTGACCCTGGTGCACAACGCGCTCGCCGGACGCGACGAGGACGAGTACGTGATCACCGAAGGGGAACGGCTGTGCAGCACCGCCGTCGGCTGGAACTTCGGCGACGGCCACATGCACAACGAGCAGTTGATCGCGGCGATGCAGCGGCGTTGCCACTTCGAGCCGGGCGAGGTGCGCGTCATCCTCCTCGACGCCCAACCCATCCACCGGCAGCGTCAGGAGTACCGGCTGGTCGACGCCGCCACGGGGGAGTTCGAGCGCGGCTACGTCAACGTCTCGGACATGGTGACCGGACAGCCGTGGACCGACGACATCCCGGTGCATGTGACGTGGCGGAAGGACGGCGCCGACGGGCCGAGCCTGCGGTCAGATCGCGAATCCGCGCAGTGACGTGACCTCACCGCAGTCTCGGCGGAACGCTCACCCCATGACGTCGCGGACCTTGACGTCCTCCAGGCCCTGCAGCAGCAGCGCCCGGGCGGTGTCGAGGTGTTTGCGCCAGTGCGCCTCGGCGGCCGCCCCGTCGCCGGACCGCATCAGCTGAAGCAACCTCCGATAGGACCGCATCAGCTTGTCGTAGTCCGCCTTCGACGGCGGGTTGCTCTCGTTCATCGCGAAAGCGGTGTGGCGCACCGTGATCTCGTGGAGCATGCCGGCCATGATGGTCAGCGTCGCATTGCCCGACAGCTCGACCATGCGCCGGTGGAAGTCGCCGGTGGTCTCGGCGAGCCGGCCCGACTGCCAGCTGTGCGCGACGTGCTCGTCCAGCGTCTGCTCGAGTTCGTCGAAGGCGGCGGTGTCGCCTGACTCGGTGAGCAGGCGCACCGCCATCGGCTCGATGCCCGAGCGGGCGGTCATCACGTCGGCGATCGTCGCGCCGGACAGTTCGAGCAGCAGGCCGGCCGGGCGCGCGACGATCTCCGGTCCGGGCACCCGCACCCGGGCGCCGGTGCGCGACCCGCGGCGCACCTCGACCAGGCGCTCGGATTCGAGCACCCGCACCGCCTCGCGCAGCGTCGGCCTGCTGACGCCGAAGTGGGCCATCAGCTCGGCTTCGTTGGGCAGGAAGTCGCCCTCTTTGAGTTGGCCGTCGACCACCATGCGGCGCAGGGTGCCGGCGACCAGTTCCGCCGTCTTGGGGGAGCGGACGGCGGTCGTCGAGGGGCTCGCCCCGATCATGGGGGCAAGCGGTGTCGTCCGAGCCACCTGTCCTCCCGGGTCCGCGCCGCGCCGGCCGACGGCCAGCTGTACAACTCAGTAAACCACCTGACCGGGGCGGTTCGGCCGACGCCGGGCCCACCAACCAGCTGGTTGACCTAGTAAACCTTGTCCTCTACCGTCGTGTCCAAGTGTGAGAGCGGGATCCGACTTCGAAGGAGAAGTGTCATGGCTGAAGCCGTCATCGTCGAGGCCGTCCGGTCGCCGGTCGGCAAACGCAACGGGGGTCTGTCGGGCGTGCACCCGGCCGAACTGTCCGCTCAGGTGCTCAACGGTCTGGTGCAGCGCGCGGGGGTCGATCCGGCGCTCGTCGACGACGTCATCTGGGGCTGCGTCATGCAGGCCGGCGAGCAGGCACTCGACATCGGCCGCACCGCGCTGCTGACCGCCGGCTGGCCTGAGAGCGTGCCCGGCGTGACCGTCGACCGTCAGTGCGGTTCCAGTCAGCAGTCGGTGCACTTCGCTGCCGCCGGTGTGGTGGCCGGACACTACGACGTGGTCGTCGCCGGTGGCGTCGAGTCGATGTCGCGCACGCCGATGGGCGCCTCGCTGGCCAACGGCGGCAACCCCTATCCGCAAGGCTTCAAGGACCGCTACCAGCAGACCCCGAACCAGGGCATCGGCGCCGAGATGATCGCCGAGCAGTGGGGCTTCAGCCGCACCGACCTCGACCAGTTCTCCCTCGACTCGCACGAGAAAGCCGCCGCCGCACAGGATTCCGGCGCCTTCGACGATCAGATCGTCGCGATCAAGGATTCCGAAGGTAATGCCGTGCTCAAGGACGAGGGCATCCGCCGCGGCACCACGCTGGAGAAGATGGGTCAGCTCAAGCCGGCGTTCCGGGAGGACGGCGTGATCCACGCCGGCAACTCCTCGCAGATCTCCGACGGTTCGGCCGCGCTGCTGTTCATGTCGGCCGAGAAGGCCAAGGAGCTCGGCCTCAAGCCGATCGCCAAGGTCCACACCGCCGTGCTCGCCGGCGCCGATCCGGTCATCATGCTGACCGCGCCGATCCCGGCCACCCAGAAGGCGCTCAAGCGGTCCGGACTGTCCATCGACCAGATCGGCGCGTTCGAGGTGAACGAAGCCTTCGCACCCGTTCCGATGGCCTGGCTCAAGGACATCGGCGCCGACGAGAAGAAGCTCAACCCGAACGGCGGCGCCATCGCGCTCGGCCACCCGCTCGGCGGCTCGGGTGCGCGCATCATGACCACGCTGCTCTACCACATGCGCGACAACGGCATTCAGTACGGCTTGCAGACGATGTGTGAAGGCGGCGGCCAGGCCAACGCCACCATCCTCGAGCTGCTGTGACCGAGACGACCGAGACGTCGCAGGCACCCGCCGCACTGACCGAGCGGCGGGGCAACATCCTGATCATCACGCTCAACCGGCCCGAGGCCCGCAACGCCGTCAACGGCGCGGTGAGCACCGCGGTCGGCGATGCGCTGCAGGAGGCGCAGGATGATCCCGAGGTGCGTGCCGTCGTCCTGACCGGCAACGGACCGTCCTTCTGCGCCGGTGCCGATCTCAAGGCGATCTCGCGGCGCGAGAACCTCTTTCACCCCGACCACCCGGAGTGGGGGTTCGCCGGCTACGTCCACCACTTCATCGACAAGCCGACCATCGCCGCGGTCAACGGCACCGCGCTCGGCGGTGGCTCCGAACTGGCACTGGCCAGCGATCTGGTGGTGGCCGAGGAGCGCGCGAAATTCGGTCTGCCGGAGGTGAAGCGGGGGCTGATCGCCGCTGCGGGCGGGGTCTTCCGCATCGTCGAGCACCTGCCGCGCAAGGTCGCGATGGAGATGATCTTCACCGGTGAGCCGATGACGTCGGCCGACGCGCTGAAGTGGGGCCTGATCAACGAGGTGGTGCCCGACGGCCAGGAAGGCGGAGCACTCGACGCGGCGATCGCGCTGGCCGAGCGGATCACGGTCAACGCACCGCTGGCGGTGTGGGCGAGCAAGCGGGTGGCCTACGGCGCCGAGGACGGGGTCATCGCCGCCGAGGAACCGTCATGGGCCCGCACCGTGCGCGAGATGGGCGCGGTGCTCAAGTCAGAGGACGCCAAGGAGGGGCCGCTGGCCTTCGCCGAGAAGCGTCAACCGGTCTGGAAGGCGCAGTAAGCCAAGTGGAGGAATGAACCAATGAAGCGAACGATCTACGACGCCGAACACGAGGCGTTCCGCGAGACCGTCAGGGAGTACATCGAGCGTGAGCTCGTCCCCAACCACGAGAAGTGGGAGACCGAACGCATCGTCGACCGGTCGGCGTACACCGCGGCGGGCAAGTACGGGCTCATCGGATTCAACATGCCCGAGGAGTACGGCGGGGGCGGCTCCGACGACTTCCGGTTCAACGCGATCATCGACGAGGAGATCGCCAAGGCCGGTGTGCACGGGCCCGCGCTGAGCCTGCACAACGACGTCGTCGGACCCTACTTCAAGGACCTCACCAACGACGAGCAGAAGCAGCGGTGGCTGCCCGGCATCGCCAGCGGCGAGACCATCATCGCCGTCGCGATGACCGAACCCGGGGCGGGGAGCGACCTGGCCGGCATCCGTACCTCGGCGGTCCGCGACGGTGACGACTGGATCATCAACGGCTCCAAGACGTTCATCTCGTCGGGCATCAACAGCGACCTGATCGTCGTGGTCGCCCGCACCGATCCCGAAGCCGGCCACAAGGGCTTCTCGCTGTTCGTGGTGGAGCGCGACATGGCGGGCTTCAGCCGCGGCCGCAAGCTCGACAAGATGGGCCTGCACAGCCAGGACACCTCGGAGCTGCACTTCGAGAACGTCCGGGTGCCGAACGCCAACCTGCTCGGCAAGGAAGGTCGCGGCTTCTACCACCTGATGACCAACCTGCCGTCGGAACGGCTGTCGATCGCGATCTCGGCGATCGCCGGTGCACGCGCGGTGTTCGACGAGACGCTGCAGTACTGCAAGGACCGCAAGGCGTTCGGTCAGCCGATCGGCAGCTTCCAGCACAACCGCTTCCTGCTGGCCGAGATGGAGACCGAGCTCGAGGTCACCGAGACCTATATCGACCGCTGCCTGCAGGGCGTCGTCGACGGTGAGCTGACCGCCGTGGAGGCTGCGAAGGCCAAGTGGTGGGCGACCGAGGTGGCCAAGAAGGTGGTCGACAACTGTGTGCAGCTGCACGGCGGCTACGGCTACATGCTGGAGTACCGCGTGGCGCGGGCCTACGTCGACGGCCGCATCCAGACGATCTTCGGTGGCACCACCGAGATCATGAAGGAGATCATCGGCCGCGACCTCGGGGTCTAGCGACCGCGAGCAGACGCAAAACCCCCGAAACCACGAGCGTGGTTTCGGGGGTTTTTACGTCTGCTCGCGAGTGGAACTCAGCCGATCGGGGCGTCGGCGGCCGGGATGTCGGCGGCCGCGGCCGGGGTCTCGGCCGGTGCCGGGCTCTCCGCGGGCAGCGGGGCCGGCTCCGTCGTCGGCGTGGTCGGTGCCGTCGAGGTGGTCGAGGTCGACGAGGTGCCCGACGGGCTGACCGCCGTCGGCGCGTTGGCCGGGTCGAGCACGGTGTCGATCAGGTAGATGCGGGCGTTCTCGGCCGCGATGCCGCCGCAGATCACCTTGGCGGTGTCGTTGATCTTGATGTCGCCGTTGGTGCCCACGACCTTGATGTCGGCGCCCTGCTGGGTGGCGCGCTGACCCTTCACGTCGGCAGGGCCCAGCAGACCGAGGAACACGTGGTAGTAGTCCAGGTCGGTCAGCGCGGCCGGGTTGTTCTTGAGCGCCTCGAGCTGCTCCGGCGGAAGCTTCGCGAACGCCTCGTTGGTCGGGGCGAACACGACGTACGGGCCGTTGTCGAGCACCGACGCGACGTTCACCGCGGGATTGAGTCCGCCGGAGACCGCGGAGCTGAAGGTGCTGATGTCCGGGATCTGCGCGAGCACCTGGCTGACCGGCTGATTGGCGAAGGTCTTCCAGTTCGGCACGGCGGCGCGGAAGGGATCACAGTCGCCCTCGAGGTTCGGCAGCGGCGTCTCCACCGTCGTCGGCTCGGCGTGGGCGGTGACGGAAAGGGGCAGCGACACGGCGATGGCGGCGATGCCCACGGCTGCGCCCAGGGTCCTGGTACGGGTCTTCACGATCGGCTCCTCAGCTCGTCAGGACGCCCGCCGATGGGCGGCGTCGGGCCGGCTACCTATGCGGCGCCGCCTCGGATCGTAAGGGCACAGATTGGTAACGGCCAAGTCGAGGTCGAGGGTTGCGACCCGCTGCGGGGCGCTGACCAGCCAAATCCTGAAACGTTACGTTGGTTGTCTCACACCGACGTCCGCCGCTTACCATGACGGCCATGCCGGAACCCCTGATAGCCGCCGTGGGCGAACACGCCCCCGCACTCGACGACACGTCATGGGTGGCGCCGAACGCCGCGGTGATCGGCTGGGTGAGGCTCGCCGCGAAGGCCAGCGTCTGGTACGGCGCCACGCTGCGCGCCGAGGTCGAGCCGATCGAGATCGGGGAGGGCAGCAACATCCAGGACGGCGTGACGGTCCACGTCGACCCCGGATTCCCCGCCCGCATCGGCGCCGACGTCAGCGTCGGGCACAACGCCGTACTGCACGGCTGCACGATCGAGGACGGCTGCCTGATCGGCATGGGCGCGGTCGTCCTCAACGGGGCGCGGATCGGCCGCGGCTCCCTGGTCGCGGCGGGAGCCGTCGTCGCCCAGGGCGTCGAGGTTCCGCCCGGCTCCCTCGTCGCCGGGGTGCCCGGCAAGGTGCGTCGCGCGCTGACTGAACAGGAGATCGACGGCAACCGCACCAACGCGGTGCTCTATCAGCACCTGGTCGACGCGCACCGCTGACCCGAGCAAACGGCGTCGGGGCGGTTCCCGTTCGCCCGACCTGGGTACCTAGGGACGGTGAAAAACCTGCGAGTCCTGGTCACCGGTGCCACCGGCTATGTCGGATCCCGGCTGGTCAGCGCCCTGCTCGACGTGGGCGCCGACGTGGTGGTGGCCAGCCGGAACCCCGACCGGCTGCGCGCGTTCGGGTGGTACGACGATGTGACGTCCGTCGCACTCGACGCGCAGCAACCGGATTCGGTGAAGCAGGCGCTGGCCGATGCCGGGCCGATCGACGTCATCTACTACCTGGTGCACGCGATCGGACAGCCGGACTTCCGGGACACCGACAATCAGGCGGCCACCAACGTCGCCGAGGCGGCGCGGGACGCCGGGGTCCGGCGCATCGTCTACCTCGGGGGATTCGTCCCCACCGACGAGACGCTCTCCGAGCACCTCGCCGGCCGCGCCGAGGTCGCCGAGGCGCTGACCGTTGCGGGCGGGCCCGATGTCGTCTGGCTGGGTGCGGCCATCATCATCGGCGCGGGATCGACCTCGTTCGAGATGCTCCGGTACGTCGGCGACCGGTTCCTGGTGCTGCCGATGCCGAAGTGGGCGGCCAATCCGATCGACCCCATCTCGATCCGCGATGCGCTGCACTATCTGGTGGCCGCCGCGGACACCGAGAAGGTGCCCGCGGGCGCGTACGACATCCGCGGTCCGGAGACCACCACCTACGGCGAGCTGCTGCAGAAGTACGCGCGGCTGGCCGGCAGGCGGCGCGCGCCGCTGCCCGTGCGGGGTATCGACACCACCGTCGTCTCCCAGCTGAGCGGCCTGGTGCTCCCGGTGCCGGGCGGACTTGCCGGTGACCTCATCGAATCGCTCGACCATCCGATGACCGCCTCGAAGGACGGCCTCTACGACATCGTCGGTGCCCCCGCCGGCGGTCTCACCGGCATCGACGACGCCATCCGGCGCGCGCTTTCACCGCAACGCCCTCGTCCGGTCAACGCGTTGGTCGACGTGCACCACCTCGCCGACACGGATCCGGACTGGGCCGGCGGCGACAACGAGCGCATCACCCGGCTGATCCGTCCGGTCACCCCGCCCATCGCCCGGCCGGCGCTCGCACTGCTCGGCCTGGTGCCCGGACCGGTGGCGGCGGCGGTGCGCACGGGTCTGGACACCCTCGTCAACCTGGTACCGAAAGGGCATTCGGCATGACGGAAACCGATCAGTCGTCACCGACCCCCGCGCCGTGCGACGAACGGACCGGTTTCTTCCGGGAGGCGCGTGACGTCGTCACCAGTGTGGCCGCACCGGCCGGCGAGTGGCCCGCGGTGATCCGTCGCCGCCGGATCATCGTGGCGATCTTCGTCGTCATCGGTTTCGGGCTGCTCGGCTATTCGCTGTCGATCCCGCCGGGCGATCCCGATTTCTACTGGTTCACCGCAGGCCTCGCCGTCTGGTGGACCGCGGGTGCGTTCTTCTCCGGTCCACTTCACTTGGGCCGCATCTGTTTTCGGGGCCGCAACCAGCGACCGGTGATCACCGGCACCGCGGTCGGCCTGGCGCTGGGCGGGGCGTTCCTGGTGGCCGGGCTGGTGGCCCGGGAGATCCCGCTGATGCGGGAGTTCGCCGTCCGCGTGCTCGAACACGCCAACGTGGGGGCGCTGTGGCTGGTCGTCGTGATCACCGTGGTCAACGGGCTGGCCGAGGAGCTGTTCTTCCGCGGCGCGCTCTACACCTCGCTGGGCAACCGGTGGAACGGGTGGTGGGCGGTGCTGTGGTCGACGGCGATCTATGTCGTGGTGACCGGCGTGAGCACGCAGAACTTCATGCTGGCGATCGCGGCGATCGTGCTCGGCACGGTGTGCGCCCTGGAACGTCGCGCGACCGGGGGAGTGCTCGCACCGATGCTCACCCACTTCTTCTGGGGTCTGGTCATGGTGCTCGCGCTTCCCCCGGTGTTCGGCGTCTAACGCAACGGGTGCGCCAGCTCGTCGCGGGGCATCCGGGCGGCCGTTGCGGCGACCGCGGCCAGCAGCACCGGTACGACACCGGCGACCATGAAGATCGTCTCCATCGACACGATCTTCGACAGCGGCCCGACGATCGCGAACGACACCGGCATGAACGCCAGTGAGACGAAGAAGTCGAGGCTCGACACCCGGCCGAGCATCTCCCTGGGCACCCGCCGCTGCAGCAGTGTGCCCCAGATGACCATGCCCGCCCCGTCGGTCACCCCGACGACGAACGTGGCGGCGGCCATCACCGGGAACGACGACGTCGTCCCGATGACCACCAGCGGGATCGAACCCGCACCCCACATCGTCATCATCACGGTGAGATAGCGCCGCGGCATCCGCATCGACGACACGGCGAGCGCACCGAGCGCGCTGCCCACCCCGAAGAAGGCCAGGATGAAGCCGTAGGTGCGGGCACCGTCGGTGAACCGCTCCTGGGCGATGAAGGGCAGCAGCACTTCGATGGGCCCGAGTACGACGAGCACGAACATGCTGGCGAACAACAGCGTTGCCAGCAGCCACGGGGTGCGCAGCATGAAGCGGAAGCTGTCGCGCAGATCGTGCAGGACGTGAGACTGCGTGACCGGTTGCGGGGTGGCAGGTTCGGGCCGCGTGGCGATCAGCAGCAGCAGACCGAGCCCGAACAGCACCGCCACCACGGCGGCGCCGATCGACGGCAGCGTCGCACCGACCACCATGCCGGCCACCGCAGGCCCCACCGAGCGCTGGAACACCGGACGCACCACACCCTCGACACCGTTGGCGGCCAACAGTTGTTCGGCGGGCAGGATGCGCGGAAGGATCGCGCTGTAAGCGGGGAAGAAGAACGCCGCCGCGACACCCAGCATGGCCGCCGCCACCGCGAGGTGCCAGATCTGCAGGGCGCCAGACAAACCCAGTGCCGCCACCGTGGTGACGGTCAGCAGGTTGACCGCCTCGACGACGATGATGATCGTGCGTTGGCTGAACCGGTCGGCGGCGATGCCGCCGACGAGGACGAACGCGACGAGCCCGGCGCCCAGGCAGGTGGCCACCAGCGACAGCGCCGCGGGGTCGTTGTCGATCGCGATGACCTGCAGCGCCATCACGACCGTCCACATGCCTTCGGCGAAGATCGACAGTGAGACCGCCGCCATCAGCAGCCGGTACTCCCGGGAGGAGAACGGGGCGAGCACGCGCCATCGACCGGCGCCGCGCGCCGGTTGCGTGTCGAGGCTGGACGTACTCACCCCTCGATGGTGATCGACGGACGGGTAGGCAGTCCAACGATTTTCGACCTCAGGGCGTCGACTGTGCGACCGCGGCGATCATCCCGCGATACTCCCGTCCCGAATGCACGGTCGGCGCCGTCGACGCATGCTCAGTGATCGGTGAAGTCGGCCTCACGGCGTTCCTGGAAAGCGCGGGTGCCCTCCCGGAAGTCGTGCGACGCCAGCAACTGCAACTGCCCCTCGGTCTCGCGTTCCAACGCACCTTCCAGCTCGGTGAGCGTCGCCGCGTTGATCGCCCGCTTGGTCTTTCGCAACGCCACCGCCGGCCCCGACTTCAGCACGGCGAGGACCTTGTCGACCTCGGCCTCGAACTGGTCGGCCGGATGCAGCGCGGTGACCAGGCCCCAGTCGAACGCCTCCGCCGCCGAGATCCGCTCCGCCAGCAGCGCCATGCGCATCGCCCGGATACGCCCGACCGCCGCGGCGAACAGCGCCGACGCGCCACCGTCGGGCATCAACCCGATCTTGGTGAAGGCCAGCATGAAAAACGCTCTCTCCGAAGCCAATACGACGTCGGAAGCCAACGCCAGCGAGGCGCCCACCCCGGCCGCCGGCCCCTGTACCACCGCCACCACCGGCTTCGGCAGCGCGACGATCGCCCGCACTGCGCGGTTGGCCGCATCGAGCACGGCGTTGATCCCGATCTCCGACTTCTTGGCCTGGTCCTCTTCGCTGATCCCCGCGCCCGAGCTGAAGCCGCGTCCCGCACCGCCGAGTCGCACCACCTTCACCGCCGGATCGCCCGCGGCCTGCTCCAGCGCATCCGCGATCCCGGTCAGCATCTCCGCGGTCAGCGAGTTCAGGCTGTCGGGCCGATTCAGCGTCACCGACAGCACCCCGTCGTCGAGTGCGACGATGAGGTCGTCGATGCTCACGTATGTGCCGGTTCCGGAGTCGGTGGTCGTCATGGCTACACCTTCGCATGAGTGGGCTATGGCCCGTGGCCGGTCGAGAAGGTTATATAAGTAAGCTATGTCGCGGTCAACTACTCCGAAGGGGCGGTAGAAATGGCGGGACCACTGCAGGGACTGCGCGTCGTGGAATTGGCCGGTATCGGCCCCGGTCCGCACGCGGCGATGATCCTCGGCGATCTGGGGGCGGACGTGGTCCGCATCGAACGGCCCGGGAAGGGACCCGGCATCCCCGCCAAGGGCCGTGACCAGCTGTTGCGCAACCGGCGATCCGTCGGCGCCAACCTCAAGACCGACGAGGGCCGCGAGCTGGTGCTGCGGTTGATCGCCAAGGCCGACGTCCTCATCGAGGGTTTCCGTCCCGGCGTCACCGAGCGTCTCGGGCTCGGCCCCGAGGACTGCGCGAAGGTCAACGAACGGCTCATCTACGGCCGCATGACCGGCTGGGGCCAGACCGGCCCACGCAGCCAGCAGGCCGGCCACGACATCAACTACATCTCGCTCAACGGTGTGCTGCACGCCGTCGGTCGTGCGGGCGAGCGTCCGGTCCCGCCGCTGAACCTGGCGGGCGACTTCGGCGGCGGGTCGATGTTCCTGCTCGTCGGCATCCTCGCCGCGCTGTGGGAGCGCGAGCGCTCCGGCAAGGGTCAGGTAGTCGACGCCGCGATGGTCGACGGGTCGAGCGTGCTGGCACAGATGATGTGGGCCTTCCGTGCGATGGGCATGTGGTCCGACGAGCGCGGGGTCAACATGCTCGACACCGGTGCGCCCTACTACGACACCTACGAGACGTCGGACGGCAAGTACGTCGCCGTCGGGGCGATCGAACCGCAGTTCTACGCCGAACTGCTCGACAAGCTCGGGCTCGATCCCGCCGAGCTGCCCGACCAGAACGACATGAGCCGTTGGCCCGAACTGCGCGCCGTGCTCACCAAGGCGTTCGCCGAACACGACCGCGACCACTGGACGAAGGTCTTCGCCGGCAGCGACGCCTGCTGCACGCCGGTGCTGTCCTTCGGGGAGGTCGAGAGCGAACCCCACAACACCGAACGCGACACCTTCTACCGCGAGGGTGACTTCCTGTTCCCGGCGCCGGCCCCGCGGTTCTCCCGGACCACGACGGCGACGCCGACGCCGCCCGGCCCGCCCGGAGCCGACACCGAAGCGGTCCTCAACGACTGGGTTTGATCCCGAGGTCTGATTCGAACGGTCGACCTCAACCAACAGAAAGGTATGTGCGAGTGGAAATCAAAGACGCCGCAGCGGTCGTCACCGGCGGAGCCTCGGGTCTGGGCCTGGCCACCACGAAGCGGCTGCTCGACCGGGGCGCCTCCGTCGTGGTGATCGACCTCAAGGGTGAAGAGGCCGTCGCCGACCTCGGCGCGCGCGCGAAGTTCGTGCAGGCCAACGTCACCGACCCCGAGCAGGTCACCGCCGCGCTGGACGCCGCCGAGGAGATGGGGCCGCTGCGCATCAACGTCAACTGCGCGGGCATCGGCAACGCGATCAAGACGCTGAGCAAGAACGGTCCGTTCCCGCTCGACGAGTTCAACAAGGTCATCCAGGTCAACCTCGTCGGCACGTTCAACGTGCTGCGGCTGGCGGCCGAGCGCATCGCCAAGACCGAGCCCATCAACGGGGAACGCGGCGTCATCGTCAACACCGCCTCCGTCGCGGCGTTCGAGGGCCAGATCGGCCAGGCCGCGTACTCGGCGTCCAAGGGTGGTGTGGTCGGCATGACCCTGCCGATCGCCCGCGACCTGTCGCGTGAGTTGATCCGCGTCTGCACCATCGCCCCGGGTCTGTTCAAGACCCCGCTGCTGGGCTCGCTGCCCGAGGAGGCGCAGGCCTCGCTGGGCAAGCAGGTGCCGCACCCCGCCCGCCTCGGCGATCCCGACGAGTACGGTGCGCTGGCCACCCACATCGTCGAGAACCCGATGCTCAACGGCGAGGTGATCCGCCTCGACGGCGCGATCCGCATGGCGCCCAGGTAGGCCGCCGATGGCACTCCAGACCAAGTTCACCGAGACGTTCGGTGTCGAGCACCCGATCGTGCAGGGTGGGATGCAGTGGGTCGGCCGCGCCGAACTCGTTGCGGCCGTGGCCAATGCGGGTGCGCTCGGGTTCATCACCGCGCTCACGCAGCCCACGCCCGCCGATCTGGCGAACGAGATCGCGCGGTGCCGCGACCTCACCGACAAACCGTTCGGGGTGAACCTGACGATCCTGCCGACGATCAACCCGCCGCCCTACGACGAGTACCGCCAGGTCATCGTCGACTCCGGCATCAAGATCGTGGAGACGGCGGGCTCGAACCCGGCGCCGCACCTGCCGATGTTCCACGACAACGGCATCAAGGTGCTGCACAAGTGCACGTCGGTGCGACACGCGGTCAAGGCGCAGAGCCTCGGGGTCGACGGCATCAGCATCGACGGGTTCGAATGCGCCGGCCACCCGGGTGAGGACGACATCCCGGGGCTGGTGCTCATCCCTGCCGCGGCGGACAAGATCGAGATCCCGATGATCGCCTCCGGTGGCTTCGCCGACGCCCGCGGGCTGGTGGCGGCCCTGGCCCTCGGTGCCGACGGCATCAACATGGGCAGCCGCTTCATGTGCACGGTGGAGTCCGCGATCCACCAGAAGGTCAAGGAAGCGATCGTGGCGGGTACCGAGCTCGACACGGAGCTGATCTTCCGGCCGCTGCGCAACACCGCGCGCGTGGCGAGCAACGCCGTCTCCCGGGAGGTCGTGGAGATCCTCAACCGGGGCGGTCAGTTCGAGGACGTCAAGGATCTGGTCGCCGGCAAGCGCGGCGTGAAGGTCTACGAGATCGGCGATCTGGACGCCGGGATCTGGAGCGTCGGGACGTCGATGGGGCTGATCAACGACATCCCGACGGTGGGCGAGCTGGTCGGCCGGATGGTCGAGGAGGCCGAACAGCTGATCACCGGTCGGTTGGCGGGACTGGTTAAGCCCGCCGACGAGCCCGTTCCGGCCTGACGCGGCGCATCAGTTGACCGCGCAAGGGGCAGCAAACGGCTGATGGACACGCGCGCCCTCAGGGGCGCGCGTGTTCACCCCGCTTGGGCGAGCGGCGTCCAGTCGTCGAGCTGCTCGGAGGTGTCCCCCTCGACGAGGAAATCGCCGTGGTAGAGGGCCTCGAAATCAACCTTGATGACATCGGCACTGGTGTCGTCGATCCACATGCCAATGAGCGTATGAGTCACCATTAAGGAATCGTTGAGTCACGATTCGGAAAATGGTGGCAATCCTACTTTTGGGTAGGTTTCTAGCCAGTAGGCGCCGTCACGTGAATCGGATTGGTCCCGTTGAGGGCGATCCACGTGATTACCGCGGCCGCGATCGCCAGCCCCAGCAGGATCGCCGCGGTCCGCGCCGACCAGCGCACACGGGTCAGTCGGGCGTCGACCGAGTACGCGCCGGCCCCCGCGAAGAGCAGCGCCGTCGCGCCGAATGCCACCAGGAACGGCACGTTGAACGGCTCGGACCAGAACGCCCCGCCCGACACGTTGACCGCCCAGGCGTCGATCATCGCGGCGATCACCGCGACCGCCGCGAGCGGTGTCACCGCACCCAGCAGCAGACCGATTCCGCCCAGCGTCTCGGCAGCGGTGACCATGAACGCCGCGAGCGTGGGCGGCCGCCACCCGCCCGATTCCATGAATCCGGCGACGGTGCTGAAGTCGACGGCCTTCATCAGGCCGGCCTGCAGCATGGTGGCGCCCACCCCGAGGCGCAGGACGAGAAGCGCGATGTCGGTTCTCGTGGTCGTCGCGGGTGCGGTGACGGTGCTCTCGACGTCTGTGCTGGCCATGGTGTCCGGACCTTTTCTGTGGATGACCTTGGAGCTGATTCCCATGATCGTCTAGACCCGGCGCCGAACGGGTTCTCATCGCGGAACTCGCCGTCACGACTTCGAAAGATTCACGCGCCGGTCTCGTGGTTACAAGTAGCCAATCGGTCGGGCGAAGGGAACTCGGACGTGCTGACACGTATTGCCAGGTCGGCGATCGCCTCGCCCAAACGGATCCTCGTCGTCGCGGCCCTCGTGGTGGTGGCCGCCGGTCTCTTCGGCGTACCCGTGAGCCAGACGTTGTCGGCGGGCGGATTCCAGGACCCGGGATCCGAATCGGCCCGCGCCACCCAGACCCTCGTCGACACGTTCGACCAGGGCGACATGGACCTGATGATCACCGTCACCTCCGACGCCGGTGCGCAGGGTCCGGCGGCCACCGCGGTCGGCACCGCCATCGCCGCCGAACTCGAGGCCGACCCGAACGTCGCCGGCGTGACGTCGGCGTGGACCGCACCCCGCGAAGCGGCGCCCGCGCTGCTGAGCAAGGATCGCAGGACCGGGCTCGTCATCGCCGGGATCACCGGCGGCGAGAGCGGCGCGCAGAAGCACGCGAAGGCGCTCGCCGACCGGTTGGTGTACAACCGCGACGGGGTGACGGTCCGTGCCGGCGGCGAGGCGATGACCTACGTCGAGATCAACAGGCAGACCGAAAAAGACCTGCTCACCATGGAACTGATCGCCATCCCGCTCAGCTTCGTGGTGCTGGTGTGGGTGTTCGGCGGGCTACTCGCCGCGGCACTGCCGGTGGCCGTCGGGCTGTTCGCGATCGTCGGGACGATGGCGGTGCTGCGGCTGCTCACGACGGTCACCGACGTGTCGATCTTCGCGCTGAACCTGTCGGTCGCGATGGGCTTGGCGCTCGCGATCGACTACACCCTGCTCATCGTCAGCCGGTACCGCGACGAGCTCGCCGACGGCGCCGACCGGCACCGCGCGCTGCTCACGACGATGGCGACCGCCGGCCGCACCGTGCTGTTCTCGGCGCTCACCGTCGCGCTGTCGATGGCGACGATGGTGCTGTTCCCGATGTACTTCCTCAAATCGTTCGCCTACGCCGGCATCGCGGTCGTGGGGTTCGCGGCGACGGCCGCGATCGTGGTGGCCCCGGCGGCCATCGCACTGCTCGGTGACCGGCTCGACGCCTACGACGTCCGCCGGCTCCTGCGCCGCGCACTCGGCCGGCCCGAACCCGCACCCAAAGCCGTCGAGCAGACGTTCTGGTATCGCTGCACCACGTTCGTCCAGCGCCGGTCCGTTCCGGTCGGCGTGGCGATCGTGACGCTGCTGCTGGTGCTCGGCGCACCGTTCCTCGGCATCAAGTGGGGCTTCCCCGACGACCGCGTGCTGCCGTCGTCGTCGTCAGCGCGGCAGGTGGGTGACGAGCTGCGCACCAACTTCGCCGTCGACACCGCCACCGACGTCACCGTCGTCATGCCCGACGCGAGCGGGCTGACACCGTCGGACATCGACCGCTACGCCGCCGACCTGTCCCGGGTCGGCGACGTACTCAGCGTCGCCGCGCCGGGCGGCACCTACGTCGCCGGGGCGCGGGTGGGGCCCCCGTCCTCGGCCACCGGGCTGAAGGACGGCAGCGCCTACCTGACCGTGGCGACCAACGCCGACCTGTTCTCCGAGGAGTCGGAACGGCAACTCGACGCCCTGCACGCCGTCGCGCCACCGGGTGGGCAACCCGTGGAGTTCACCGGCAACGCGCAGATCAACCGCGACAGTTCGGAGTCGATCACCTCCCGGCTGCCGCTCGTGCTCGGCGTCATCGCGGTGATCAGCTTCGTCCTGCTGTTCCTGCTCACCGGAAGTGTGGTGCTTCCGCTGAAAGCGTTGGTGCTCAACATCTTGTCGCTGACGGCGGCCTTCGGCGCGCTGGTGTGGATCTTCCAGGAGGGTCACCTCGGGGCGTTGGGCACCACGCCCACCGGAACGCTGGTCGCCAACATGCCGGTGCTGCTGTTCTGCATCGCGTTCGGCCTGTCGATGGACTACGAGGTCTTCCTGATGTCGCGGATCCGGGAGTTCTGGCTGAAGTCCGGCCGCACCCGTGCCGACAACGATCGCAGCGTCGCGCTCGGCCTGGCGCGCACCGGCCGGGTGGTCACCGCCGCGGCGCTGCTGATGACGATCTCGTTCGCCGCGCTGATCGCCGCGCAGGTGGCGTTCATGCGGATGTTCGGCGTCGGGTTCACACTCGCGGTGCTGGCCGACGCGACGCTGGTGCGCATGCTGCTGGTCCCGGCGTTCATGCACCTGATGGGCGCCTGGAACTGGTGGGCGCCGCGGCCGCTGGCCCGCCTGCACGACCGCATCGGCATCGACGAATCCGGTGCGCGTGAGCACCCCGAACCGGTGGCGGCGCGCCCGGCCTGAGCGGATCATGGATGCGATGAGCACCGAGGTCGACAACCCGTTCTTCGCCCGGCTGTGGACGGCCATGTCGGGACACGAGACCGAGGCGATGCGCCGGCTGCGCAGCGACAACCTCGCCGGTCTACGCGGCCGGGTCCTCGAGGTCGGCGCGGGCACGGGGACGAACTTCGCGCACTATCCGCCGACGGTGACCGAGGTCGTCGCCGTCGAGCCCGAACGCCGGCTGGCCGCCCACTCGCGTAACGCGGCGGCGCACGCCCCGGTCCCGGTCACCGTCAGCACCGAGAGCGTCGAACAGTTCGGTGCGGCCGAGCCGTTCGACGCGGTCGTCTGCTCGCTGGTGCTGTGTTCGGTCGACGACCCGCAGGCCGTTCTGCGCCAACTGTTCTCGACGCTGCGGCCCGGCGGCGAACTGCGCTACCTCGAGCACATCGCGGGCACCGGCGCCCGCGCCGTGCTGCAGCGGTTCGCCGACGCGACGGTGTGGCCGCGGATGCTCGGCAACTGCCACACCCACCGCGACACCGAGGCGGCGATCACCGCTGCCGGTTTCCGGGTCGAGGACACCCGCCGGGAATGGATGTTCCCGGCCTGGGCGCAGCTGCCGGTGGCCGAACTGGCGCTGGGCCGCGCGGTGCGGCCGTAGGTCAGGGCAGCAGTTCGGGCAGCCGCTGCAACAGCGTGGGCAGCGCGACCGTCGCGGTCTCGCGCAGGGACACGGTGGCACTGTCCGACAGCGGGGTGCGCTCCGGGTTGATCTCGATCACCGTGGTCCCGCGGGACAGCGCCATCTCGGGCAGGCCCGCCGCGGGGTAGACGATCGACGACGTGCCCACCACGACCACCACGTCGGCGGTGAGCACCGCGTGCATCGAACGCTGCCAGGCCTGCTCGGGCAGCGCCTCGCCGAACCACACCACGTTCGGCCGGATCAGCCCGCCGCACGGACACTGCGGCGGATCCACCGACTCGACCGGTTCGGGCATCTCCGGCAGCGTGCCCTCGAATCGCGAACCGCAGACGTCGCAATGGAACTCGAACAGGCTGCCGTGCAGGTGGTAGACGTTCGAGCTGCCCGCCCGCTCGTGCAGGTTGTCGACGTTCTGGGTGACGACGTGCACGTCGGCGTGGTCCTGCCACGCCGCGACGGCGCGGTGGCCGTTGTTGGGTTGCACCCCGTCCATCATGTAGTGGCGCCACAGATACCACGCCCACACCTTGTCGGGGTTCGCCCGCCATCCTTCGGCACTGGAGATCTCGTAGGGATCCACCGTGGCCCACAGCCCCGTTTCGACATCACGGAACGTCGGCACCCCGCTCTCGGCGGAGATGCCGGCCCCGCTGAGCACCGTCACCTGCACATGACCAAAGTAGCCCGTGTGGGAGATACTGGTCACGTGGCCGAAGTGGGGGAGTGGTTGGCGGTCGATGCGCGGGCATCCCGGCCACTGTTCGATCAACTGCGGACCCAGATCATCGACGCCGTCCGCGACGGAAGGTTGTCACCGGGCACCCGGCTGCCGACCGTGCGTGAGCTGGCCGGGCAGAAGGGCCTGGCGGTCAACACGGTCGCGCGGGCCTACCGCGAACTGGAGTCGGCCGGTGTGCTCGAGACGCGGGGCCGCTTCGGCACCTTCGTCTCCCGGGTCGACCCCGCCGACTCCGCGATGGCGACCGCCGCCCAGAACTTCGTCTCCGCGGCGAGGGCGCTGGGCATCGAGAAGGCCGAGGCGCTGCGCTACGTCGAGTCGGCGTTCGACTGACGCGAGCCGGTCAGCCGAACTCCAGCAGCGTCCACACCGGACGCACCGGGTCGAACACCGGCAGCCGCTGGACCGTCCACAGCAGCGCGTTGGCGATGCGGCCACGCCCTTCGGGCAGCGGCAGGTCGTGCACGGCCCGGATCCCCGGCACGGTGTCGACCAGGGCGGCGGCCTCGGCCGGACTGAGGCTGAACGGCATCGGAGGAACCTTGTAGCGCAACGAGGTTCGCATCCCGTGCCGCGCCCACCAGGCGAACCACGACGGCGGCAGGTCGAACATCATCCGGCCGCCGGGGAACCGCTGCGCACACGCCTTGATCAGTGACATCGACTCCTCGGGCTGCAGATACATGAGCAGTCCCTCCGCGGTGATGAACACCCCGTCGGAGTCGTCGACCGAGTCCATCCAGGTGAAGTCCAGCGCGGACTGTGCGCACACCCCGACGCGGTCCGACGGTGGGAGCAGTTTGCGGCGCAGCTCGATGATCGGCGGGAGGTCGACGGTCAGCCACCGGAAGTCGTGGCCCACCTCGTCGGTGGCGTCGAGCCGGTAGAAGCTGGTCTGCAGACCCTCGGCGAGCGCCACCACGGTGGCACGGGGATGGTCGCGCAGGTAGCGGCGGGTCTGAGTGTCGAAAGCCTTGGCCCGCAGGCCCATGTCCTGCCGGCGGCTGGGCCCGAACTTGCCCCAGTCGAACGCGATGGAGTCGACCAGCCGGATCGCCATCGGGTCGTCGACCAGCCCGTCGGGGCGGCGCGCCTCGTTGGCGCGGACGAGAAGCGTGAGCAGCGCGGTCTCCGAAACCCCGGTCAGGGCGCTGCCGTCCACCTTGGCGGCCGGTGTGTTCGTCACCCAGCCGAATCTACCGAACGCAGCACCTTGTCGAGGGTGCGCAGATTGCGGGTGGTGGTCGACGCTTTGTAGCGCTTCTTGCCCATCGTCTTGCCGATCGTGCTGTCCAGTGTCCCGGACTTCGGGACCTGCCAGTAGACGACGCCCTCGCCGCGGCGGATCTTCTCGTCGGGGTGGGCGGTGCCCGCGAGGTTCGCCAGTTCGTCGAGGACCTGTTCGTCGGTGACGAACGTGACGTAGGAGTGGTGGCCCTCGACCTCCCGCTCGAACGGATACCCCGCCGAGATGGCCGCCACGGTGTCCGCCTCGTAGGCCAGCACCCAGGCGTCGTAGCCGAACCGCTCGCGCAGCGTCCGTTCGGCGGTGCGGCGCACCTCCGCGACGTCGGCGTCGCTGGTCAACACCACGTTGCCGCTGGCGAGGATCGTCTTCACCTCGGTGAAACCGGCGTCGGTGAACGCCGCCGCCACGTCGGCCATCTTCAGGTTGACCCCCCCGACGTTGACCCCGCGCAGGAAGGCCACGAAGCGCGTCACGGCGCGAACTCCAGCAGCGTGATGCTCGGCCTGCCGCGGCGGTGCAGGGGCACCCGGTCCAGCGGTGGCCAGAACAACGCGTTGAACAGTCCGCGGCCGCGCGGCATGGGGATGTCGCGGGCAGCGGCGACACCGGGAATCCGGTCGGCCAGCGCCAGCCCCTCGTCGGCCGTCAGCGCGAACGGCATCGGGGGCGTCACGTAGCGGTCGGACAGCTTCAGGCCCTTCATGGTCCGGCGGCTCAGCCAGTGCGGAATGGAATCGAACATCATCCGGCCGCCCGGGAAGCGTGCGGCGCACTCGGCGATCAGGTCCGTCACGTCCTGCGGGTCCAGGTACATCAGAAGTCCCTCGGCGGTGACGAACACGCCGTCGGCCGGGTCGACCCGGTCCAGCCACGAGCGGTCCAGCGCGGACTGGGCCAGCGCGACGATGCGCTCGTCGGCGGGCAGCAAGCGTTCACGCAGCGCCATGACCGGGGGCAGATCGATTGAGTACCAGGTCAGTTCGTCGGCCACGCCCATCCGGTCGAGCCGCCACAGGCTGGTCTGCAGCCCTTCGGCCAACGCCACCACCGAGGCCTTCGGGTGGGCGGTGAGGTACTCGGCGGTGGCGATGTCGAAGGCGCGGGCGCGCAACGCGTGCGACTGGTTGGGCTTGCCGAACTTGAGGTAGTCGTACTCGATCGCGTCGAGCAGCGTGACGGCCCACGGGTCGCGGATCACGCCGTCGGAGCGCTTGGCCTCGCCGGCCCGGTTGTGCAGTGTCCACAGCGTCGTCGCCGAGACGCCTTCGAGGGTGCTGCCGTCGATCACCGCCACACCGCAGAGTTTAGGAACGTAGTCTCGACTCATGGTGCGCCAGGTGTTCGACGACAAACTGTTGGCCTTGATCAGCGGCAACTCGCTGGGCGTGCTGGCCACCATCAAACGCGACGGCCGGCCGCAGCTGTCGAACGTGTCCTACCACTTCGATCCGCGGGCGGTCGCCATCGAGGTGTCGGTCACCGAACCGCGGGCCAAGACCCGCAACCTGCGCCGCGACCCCCGCGCGTCGATCCACGTCAGCTCCGACGACGGCTGGGCGTACGCGGTCGCCGAAGGTGACGCGATCCTCACCCCGCCCGCCGCGTCACCGGACGACGACACCGTCGAGGCGCTGATCGCGTTGTACCGCAACATCGCCGGTGAACACCCGGACTGGGACGACTACCGCCGCGCCATGGTCGACGACCGCCGGGTCCTGCTCACCCTGCCGATCACCCACCTGTACGGGATGCCGCCCGGCCGACGGTAAATGGACGCGACGGCGGGCGCACGCACGCGCTACGCTGCCGGCATGGCTGACGCACCGGAAGACGACACCAAGCGCAAGTTCCGGGAGGCCCTCGAACGCAAGAAGGCCAACTCGGCGGGTTCGGCCGCGCACCGCGACGGCGGGCCCAAGAAACCGAAGGCCCACGGCCCGGTGGAGAACCGTCGCGAGTTCCGCCGCAAGAGCGGTTAGCCCGCGCTCCTCTTCTCCCGCGACACGATGGCGATCAGGCATACGGTGGCGAGCACCGCGACCGCGATCGCGAAACACACCCCCGCCGTCTGCAATCCCAGCGCCTGTGCGGCCAGGCCCTCACCGATCACCGGCAGTGAGATCGCCACGTAGGCGACGACGAAGTAGGTGGAGCTGACCTCGGCGCGCCGCTCCGGCGGGGTGCGTTCGGCGACGGCGGCCAGCCCGCGGCTGAAACTCATACCCTGCCCGACGCCGGAGATCAGCGCGGCCGCGATGAGGCCGGGCAGCGATGAGAGGTGAAGTGCCACAGCGAGCACCGCCATTCCCGCCACCAGGATCGCGCAGCCGACCGCCACCGCCCGCGGCGGTGGGATGCGGTTGGCGAGCACCTGGGTGACCGCCGAGCTCGCGAAGATCGAGCAGACGATCGCCCCGGCCACGGCGTGGTTGCCGATGCCGATGACCTCGGCCAGAAACGACGGCGCCACCGCGGTGAACAGTCCGGTGACGGCGAATCCGGCGAAGGCGGCCAGCGCCGCGATCACGAACACCGGCAGCGCCTCGGGCGGCACCGAGAGCCGCTGCAGGCCGATACCGCCGCGGCGCTGCGAGGTCTCCGGCACGGTGAGCACCGCGAGCCCGGCCAGCACCGCCATCACGATGTGGACGACGAACACCAGGTGCAGCGGATGTGGGGCGTACTGCACGAGCAGACCGGCGAGCAACGGGCCCCCACCGAGCCCGCCGATGTTGGCGACCGTGGCGACCGCCGCCGCGCGGCCGCGCCACCGCTCCGGTGCGGCCTCGATGACCGCCGCCGTCGCGGTGCCGGTGAAGACACCGGCCGACAGACCCGACAGCACCCGACCGACCAGCAGCAGGGCCACCGAGTCGGCGGCCAAAAACACCGCGGCGCTGACGATCGAGAACACCACCCCGGCCATCAGCATCGGCCGGCGTCCCACGGCGTCGGACCACCGTCCGAAGGCCAGCAGCGCGAACAACACGCCGCCCGCATAGGCCGCGAAGACGACCGTGGTGGTGAACACCTCGAAGTTCATCCGGTCGGCGTAGAGCGAGTAGAGCGGCGTGGGAACCGTGGTGCCGAGCATCATCGCCGCGAACGCGTACGCCAGAAGGGGAAAAGCGAATCGTCTCACGCGGCTCGGCACAGCATCAGACGGTAGGGGACGGTCGGGGGCGAGGTCGCGGCGCGTCGTCACGGTAACTGCAACGCGCGGCGGCCCCGCCCCATTCAGTCGGACCGCAGGCAGCTCAGTGGGCGACCGCCTTCTCGGCGCCCACGCCGGTCAGTGAACGCACCTCCATCTCGGCCGCGATCGTCGGATCCTCATCGTCCGGGGACGTCAGGGTGCCGACGATGCCGAGGATGAACGCCAGCGGGATCGACACGATCCCCGGATTGGCCAGTGGGAACCACGCGAAGTCGACACCCTTGATCATCGAGGTGGCCGTCCCGGACACCGCAGGTGAGAACACGATCAGCACGATCGTCGAGATCAACCCGCCGTACATGCTCCACAGGGCGCCGCGGGTGTTGAACCGCCGCCAGTACAGCGAGTACAGGATCGTCGGCAGGTTCGCCGCGGCCGCCACGGCGAACGCGAGTGCCACCAGGAACGCGACGTTCTGCTCGCGGGCCAGGATGCCAAGACCGATCGCGAACGTGCCCAGCACCACCGCGGTGATCCGCGAGATCCTGACCTGCTCACTCTCGGTGACCTGGTGGCTCTTCATCACGCTGGCGTAGATGTCGTGGGCGAACGACGCCGACGCGGTGATCGTCAGCCCGGCGACGACCGCGAGGATCGTCGCGAACGCCACCGCCGAGATGATGCCGAGCAACACCACGCCGCCCAGTTCGAACGCCAGCTGCGGTGCGGCGGAGTTCACCCCGCCCGGTGCGGCCAGGATGCGGTCCGGACCGACCAGCGCCGCGGCGCCGTACCCGAGGGCGAGCGTGAACAGGTAGAAGGCACCGATCAACGCGATCGCCCAGACCACGCTGCGCCGCGCCTCTTTCGCGGTGGGCACCGTGTAGAAGCGCATCAGGACGTGCGGCAGCCCGGCGGTCCCCAGGACCAGCGCCAGTGCGAGGGAGATGAAGTTGATCTGCGTGGTCAGCGAGGCGCCGTACTGCGCGCCGGGGGCGAGGACGTCACGCGCGGCGACCTTCGCGTCCCCGCTGCCGCTGACCATCGACTGCGCGGTGCCGAGGATCTCGGAGAAGTTGAAACCGAACTTGGCCAGCACCATTACGGTCATGATCCCGGCGCCGCCGATGAGCAGCACCGCCTTGATGATCTGCACCCAGGTGGTGCCCTTCATCCCGCCGACCAGGACGTAGACGATCATCAGCACGCCGACGACCGCGATCACGATCGACTGGCCGAGGTCGCTTTCGATGTTGAGCAGCAGCGCGACCAGCACGCCGGCGCCCGCCATCTGGGCCAGCAGGTAGAACAGTGACACGGCCAGGGTGTTGGTGGCCGCGGCCAACCGCACCGGGCGCTGCTTGAGCCGGAAGCTCAGCACGTCGGCCATGGTGAATTTGCCTGTGTTGCGCAGCAATTCGGCCACCAGTAGCAGCGCCACCAGCCAGGCCACCAGGAACCCGATCGAGTAGAGGAACCCGTCGTAGCCGTAGACGGCGATGGCACCGGCGATGCCGAGGAAGCTGGCGGCCGACAGGTAGTCGCCGCTGATCGCGATGCCGTTCTGCGGGCCGGTGAACGCGCGGCCCGCAGTGAAGAACTCGGTCGCGGTGGCGTTCTTCTTGCTGGCCTTGATCACGATGAACAGCGTCACCAGGACGAACAGCGCGAAGATCGCCATATTGGCGACGGGGTTGCCGATGGTCTCGGCGGCCACCACGGTCACGGTGCGTGTCCTTCCAGTTCGGCGCGGATCGCGGCGGCGCGCGGATCGATGACCTTGTTCGCGAACCGCACGTAGACGGCGGTGATGAGGAAGGTGGTGACGAACTGGCCGATGCCGATCAGCAGGCCGACGTTGATGTTGCCCCAAACCCGGATCGCCATGAAGTCGTGCGCGAAGGCGCCGAGCAGCACGTAGGTGGTGTACCAGATGAGGAATGCCGCGCTCATCGGGAACACGAAGCGGCGCAACCTGTTCCGCAGCTCCTGGAATTCGGGGCTGGCCTGCATGGCCAAGTACTGTTCACCGCTGGGCATCCCTGCCTCCCGCGGTGGAATGTCCGTATCGGGCACCGTGTCTCCTGACCTCGTCGTGTGAACCGGTTCTCGGCCGAAACTAGATGAGATGCAGGTCACATACCCGCACCTCGGGTCGGTCACACGGTGAAGCCGTCGGGCGGTGCGGTGAACGGTCGGTCGCCGACGACAAACGGCGCGCACGCCCTCAGTCGCGGGGCACCCGCTCGATGCCCATCCCCAGCCGTTCCGGCACGTGCATCCGCGCGAAGATCTGCGCCACGTCGGGCGGTGCGCTGCCCCGGGTGCACCGGCTGACGGCGATCATCGTCAGGAACGCCAGCGGCACGGTCACCGCGGCGGGATAGCCGACGACCACCGCCGCCCATCCGCCGGCCGCCTCCTCGTCGACCACGCCGGCGATCGCGAGCGTCACCGCGGTCCCCGACGCCAGCCCGCCCACCACCAGCCCGCACGAGGCGCCGACCGCGGTCAGTCCCCGCCACCAGATGCCCAACACCAGCAGCGGGCACAGCGTCGACGCCGCCACGGCGAACGCCAACCCGACGCTGCGCGACAACTCGAGGCCGGAGGTGATGAGCGACAACGGGATCGGGATCAGCCCGCCGACGAGCGCGGCCACCCGGAAGTCACGCACCCGGCCGCGCAGCACATCGGTGGCCAGCGCCCCGGCGATGCTCACCAGCAGCCCCGACGAGGTGGCGAGGAACGCCGCGATCGCCCCGGCGGCGACGAGCGCGGCGAGCAACTCGCCGAACACCCCGCCGATCGCGGCGCCCGGCGCGAGCAGCACCGCGGCGTCGGCGGTGCCGGTGATCAGCAGCTGCGGTACGTAGAGGCGGGAGAACACCCCGAGCAGCATGGGGAACAGGTAGAACAGCGCCAGCAGCGCGATCACCGCCAGCGCGGTCCGCCGGGCGACCCGGCCGTCGGGGTTGGTGTAGAACCGCACCAGCACGTGCGGCAGTCCCATCGTGCCGAGGAACGTCGCCACGATGATCGACAGCACCTGGTAGAGCGGATGTGCACCCCCGAGGCCGCCGCCGGAGGCCAGCCACTCGCCGCCCGCCGCGGGGGTGCCGGCGAGCACCGGTGTGACCGCACCCTCGGCCAGCGTCATGGTGGTGCCTTCTGCGAGCCGGTGCTCACCCGGTGCCCCGACCGGCGCGGAGGTCACCGGTTCGCCGTCGAGCGTGCCGGTCACCGTGATGCCCGCGGGCTCGGCGACCTGCACGACGACGTCGGTCTCGATGGCGACGGTCGTGTCATGGGTGACGGCCGGGGGGAGCGGGCCGCCCAGTTCGCCGCGGTCGGCGAAGAACAACCCGAGCAGCGCCAGTGCGGGGACCGCGATGGCCGTCAGCTTCAGCCAGTACTGGAACGCCTGGACGAAGGTGATCGAGCGCATACCGCCCGCCACCACGTTGGTGATGACGATGCCGCCGACCACCACCGGCCCGATCCACACCGGCATCCCGAGCAGCGTCTTCAACGCGAGGCCCGCACCCTGGTATTGCGGCACCAGGTACACCACGCAGATCACGATGACCACGAGCATCGCGACCTTGCGCAGCCGCCGCGAGCCGAGCCGGAACTCGGCGAAGTCCGGCACCGTGTAGGCGCCCGAGCGCCGCAGCGGCGCGGCGACGAACAGCAGCAGCCCGAGGTAGCCGGCGGTGAATCCAACGGGGTACCACAGCGCGTCGGCGCCGTATTTCGCGATCAACCCGGCGACGCCGAGAAACGATGCGGCCGAGAGGTATTCGCCGGAGATCGCGGCGGCGTTCCACTGCGGCCCGACGGTGCGGGAGGCGACGAGGAAGTCCGACGTGGTGCGTGAGAGCCGGACGCCGTAGGCGCCGATCGCGATCGTGGCCACCGCGGCGGCGAGCAGCGCCGCGGCCGTCAGCGGGGATCCGGTCATGGCTCGCTGTCGACGACGCGCATGAAATCGCGCTCCGCCTGTTCGGCCAGCCGCACGTACAGCCGGCCCACCCCGTAGAGCAGCGGGTACACCAGCAGGCCCAGCACCAGCCAGTTGAGCCGGATCCCGGCGACGGTGAAGGCGGCCCAGCCGGGGAACACCGCCGAGGCCAACGGGATCGCGCCCACCACGCACACCACCACCGTCGCCAGACGCAGCGCCAGACCGAGTTGCGCGCGCACCAGACCCCGCACGAGCGCGTCACCGACCTGGGTCTGCTCCTGTACCTCGACGCGGGTGCGCACCATGCGGGCGCCGCGACGGTGGGCCAGCACCACCCGTTCGCGCTGCGGTCGGCCGGGCTCAGTCATCGCCGCCGGCGGGCCGCAGGTGCCGCAGCGGATCGCGCACCAGCCGGTCCCGCAGTTCGCGGGCCTGGCGGCGGCTCACCGGCAACTCGACGGCGGGGGAGGAGCCGTTGGCGCGCAACCGCACGAGCATCGCCCCGTCGCTGGTGCGCAGCCCCGTCACCAACCGCAGCGCCACCAGGTACGAGCGATGGATCCGTTGGAATCCGCGCTCACGCCAACGGGTTTCGAGGGTGCTCAACGGGATGCGCACCAGATGCGATCCCGACGCGGAATGCAGCCGGGCGTAGTCACCCTCGGCCTCCACCCATCCGATGCTCTCCCGGGGCACCAGGTGGGTGATGCCGCCGACTTCGGCGGGTACGACATCGGAGTCCGGTTCGTCGCCGGGGGTCGGGGCTTCGGCGTTGCGGGCGACGCCCACCCGGCGGACGGCTTCGTCGAGGCGGTCCTGCCGGATCGGCTTGAGCAGGTAGTCGACCGCCCCGAGATCGAAGGCGGCGACGGCCTTGTCGTCGTGCGCGGTGACGAAGACGATCGCGGGCCGGTGGGCGAAGTTCCGCAGCACGCCCGCCAATTCGATGCCGGACAGGCCGGGCATGTTGATGTCGAGGAAGATGGCGTCGATGGTGCGCTGGTTCAGCTCACGCAGCGCCGAGGTGGCGTCACCGACGCGCACCACCGCGCCGATGTCGGGGTGGCGGCCCAGCAGGTAGGCCAGTTCGTCGAGGGCGGGCACCTCGTCGTCGACGGCGAGGACGGTCAGGCCGGACCTCATACCCGCACCCCGGACCGGAACTTCGGTACCCGCATGATGACCTTCGTGCCCGCCTCGATCGCCGTTTCGACCACCAGACCGTAGTCGTTGCCGAACGCCGCGCGCAGGCGATGGTCCACATTGGTCAGCCCGACGTGCGCGGTGTGCCCGGGACCGGGGGATCCCTCACCGCCGAGTGCATCGCCGGGACCGGTGCGCAGCGCGGCCGGGTCCATCCCCACGCCGTCGTCCTCGACGGTGATGAGGCAGTCGGAACCCTCGTCGCGGGCCACGATCTCGATCGAGCCGCCGCCCCGGCCGGCCAGCCCGTGCCGCACCGCGTTCTCGACGAGCGGTTGCAGCGCCAGGAACGGCACCACCACGCCGAGCACCTCGGGCGCCACCTGCAGGCGCACCTCCAGCGCGGCGCCGAACCGGGCCCGCTCCAGCGTCAGGTAGCGGTCGATGTTGCGCAGCTCCTCGGCGAGCGTCGTGTACGGCCCGGCGGTGCGGAACGAATACCGGGTGAAGTCGGCGAACTCGAGGATCAGATCGCGCGCCCGGTCCGGATCGGTACGCACGAACGAGGCGATGGTGTTGAGCGCGTTGTAGATGAAGTGCGGGCTGATCTGGGCGCGCAGCGCGAGCACCTCGGCGCGGTCGAGGCGGGCGCGGGAGGCGTCGAGTTCGGCGAGTTCGAGTTGGCCCGCGGCGTAGCGCGCCACCTCGCCGACGGCGCCGAGCATGCCCGGTCCGGGATCGCCGGTGGTGACCACGGCGAGCACGCCCAGCAGATCGCCGGCATCGGTCAGCAGCGGTTGGGCGACGACCGTCGAGGCGCGTACCGACGTCAGGACGCGGCGCTCCCCGGAGATGGCTTCCCGGACGACGCGCGTCGCGTCGGCGGTCACGTCGGAGCCCCAGATCACGTCGTCGTCGGGGTCGCGGGCGAGGAGCCGTCCGTCGCCGTCGAACAGCGCGATGCCGTCGGTGCCGGTCAGCTCACGCAGGAACGGGGCGGCCGACTCCGCGGAGGTGGGGTCGAGACCCTGGCGCAGGGTGCGGGCGGCCAACGATGCGGTGTGCAGCGCGGCATGCACCGCGCGTTCGGTCGGGGTGGCCACGACGCGGCGGGTGCGCACCACGACGACGGCGGCGGCCACCGCGGCCACCGTCAGCACCGCCGCCAGGACTATCGCGAGCTCGCCGGACATCTCACCTCATGGGGTTTCGGCCACCTTAAACTGGCGGCGTGGCGAAACTGCAGCTTGTCCAGGATCCGGCGGCCGACGCGTTGCTCGAGGCCAACCCGTTCGCGCTGCTGGTCGGCATGCTGCTCGACCAGCAGTATCCGATGGAGGCCGCGTTCGCCGGCCCGAAGAAGATCGCCGACCGGATGGGCGGGCTGGACCCGCGTGAGATCGCCGAGCACGATCCGGAGCAGTTTGCGGCGCTGTGCTCGACGACGCCTGCGGTGCACCGCTTTCCGGGCTCGATGGCCAAGCGGATCCAGGCGCTGGCGCAGCTGATCGTCGACCGGTACGACGGTGATACCTCGGCGCTGTGGACCGCGGGCGATCCCGACGGCGCCGAGGTGCTGCGCCGGCTCAAGGCGCTGCCGGGGTTCGGGGAGCAGAAGGCCAAGATCTTCCTGGCGCTGCTCGGTAAGCAGTACGGGGTGACGCCGCAGGGTTGGCGCGAGGCCGCAGGCGACTACGGCAAGGCCGGGACGTACATGTCGATCGCCGACGTGACCGATCCGGGCGCGCTCGAGAAGGTGCGGTCGTACAAGAAGCAGGCGAAGGCCGCCGCCAAGGATCAGGCGAAGGCCGCCAAGAGCTGACTCGTATGCCGATATGCGAATAGGCTGGGGCACATGAAAACACACTTGAACTGCCCGTGCGGTGAGGCCATCACCGGCAAGGACGAGGACGATCTGGTCGAGAAGGCCCAGAAGCACCTGTCGGAGTCGCATCCCGGCCGCGACTACGACCGCGACGCCATTCTGTTCATGGCCTACTAGGCCTCCCGCAGAAATCGACGCAGCGCCCCAGCAACGACGAATCCCCGGCCGCCTGGCGACCGGGGATTCGTCGTATCGGGGGGTCAGGGCACGACCGTGGAGCCGATGGTCGGCATGAACTGGCACTGCTTCTCGGTGGTGGTGACCTGCCCGAAGATCGTCGACATGATGCTGCCCGATCCGGTGTCGACGATCGCGGTCAGCGTCGTCGGGCCCTCCGGGTTGATGTCGGGACGCGGTTTGAGCGTCGCGCTGCCGGACTTGCCGGTGGTCAGGTTCACCCACGTCACGTTCAACGGGAGCTTCTGCTCGGCCGCCGGGCCCGGCGTGCCCACCGCGGTGAACACATAGGCCGTCTGCCCGGGGCCCGGGCCGGGCAGCGGGATCTTCGCGGGGCCCGCCACCGAGATCGCGGTCGCCAGCACGTTCCCGCCGTCCTTGAGGCAGCCGTTGCTGATCGACGGGTACATGAAGTCCTGCGTCGGCGGGCTGTCGGGGGCGAAGCCCGGCGGACCCGTGTGCGGGGGCGGGTGCCGGCGCGGGACCGGGCAGCGGATTGGCCGCCTGGGCCACCGGCGCCACCTCGGGGGTTGGCCCAGGTGCCGGCGCGACCGCCGGTGCCGGAGCCGGGGCGGCGACCGGGGCGGCGACCGGGGCGGCCGCCACGTCCGGGCCCGGTGCCGGCGGGGTGGCGCCCGCGGGGAGCGGACCGACCGCGTGGGCCGGGTTCACGCCCGCAGGCAGATGCGCCTGTGTCCCTGGCACGGCACCCGGAGCGGGGACATGTGCGGCCGGGTCGGCCACGAACTGGTTGACAGCCGACGCCACGTCCCGGGACGAGGCCGGCGCGGCCGCATCCCCGGCGAAGACGGCAGCCGCGGCCATCAGCATGGAGGCGGCGTTGTTCGGATCGGCCGCCGCCTGCTGGATGACCGGACCGAGGCTTTCCATCGCGGGCAGACCGGGCGCCTGCAGCGCGTCGATCGGAAGCCCGGGTGCGGGTTCGGCGGCGGCCGTGGCACTGCTGAACAGCAGTGCGACGGACGCGCCGACCCCGGCCGCGGTCGTCAACAGAGTTCGAGTCGGTGACATGTCACTCCTCGCGAGTTTCGGTCAGGGCACAGGGGATCAGGGTGGTGATCAGGGCAGGGCCGAGACCGGGAAGATCCCCGGGCCCGCCGGTCCACCCGCGGGCGGTGCG
This sequence comes from Mycolicibacterium litorale, assembly GCF_014218295.1. The sequence goes on along the minus strand of NZ_AP023287.1, from coordinate 4,101,824 downwards.
CCGACCGGCGGTGCGGTCGGGGTCGCCGCGGGCAGCAGGCTGGTCAGCGGTGAGCCCGCCGGCATCAGCGACGCCAGCCCGCTCGGCACGTTGACACCCGGCAGCGGCGACGCGGCCGCCGGCGTCCCCGGCAGGGTCGTCGGGGCCTGCGGCAGCGTGATGGACGCCGTCGCTCCCGGCGCGGTCGCCGGGGCGGCCGGCGTCGCGGGGGTGGACGCGGGCATGCCGGTGCCGGCTAGCGCGGTGGCGAACGTCTGCAGCAGCTGCGGCGCGTTGCCGAGCTGATCCAGGAACGGAATGCCCGGCGCGGGCGGGGTGGGCGCCGCGGGCTGGGCAGCGGCGGGTGCACTGAGGGCCAGTGCGACCGGAACCGCCCCAGCGGCAGCGACCACGCTGGTCACAAGGGTTTTTCTGGTGAGTTTCATGGATCTCCCAATCCGTCGACAGCACGTCTGCGACCGACGCTACGCAGTTACTGGTGTTACTCAAGTGACATGTGTGGCATTTATTCAACCGTTACTGAGGTGACGGGAATCGGTTACCGGATCAGTAGAGTCGGGCAATCGACACCTCCACCGCCCCTGCGGCGACCGCCACCCGACTGCCGGGCCGACTGGCCGCGGCGGCGCCCGTCCTGCTCGCGCTGAGCATCGCGGCGCGTCTGGCGTGGACCTACCTCGCTGCCAACGGCGCCAATTTCGTGGACCTGCACGTGTATGTCGGCGGGGCGGGCGCACTCGACGACCCGGGCACGCTCTACGACTACGTCTACGCCGACCAGACGCCCGACTTCCCGCTTCCGTTCACCTATCCGCCGTTCGCCGCGGTCCTGTTCTATCCGCTGCATCTGCTGCCGTTCGGCCTCGTGGCCTTCGCCTGGCAGGTCGGCATCATCGCCGCGCTCTACGGGGTGGTCCGGCTCAGTCAGCGGCTGCTCGCCGGCGGCGGCGACCGCAGGACCGCGATGCTGTGGACCGCGGTCGGGATCTGGCTGGAGCCGCTGCGCAGCACCTTCGACTACGGGCAGGTCAACGTGCTGCTGGTGTTGGCCGTGCTGGGGGCCGTGCTCAGTTCCCGCTGGTGGCTGTCGGGCCTGCTGGTGGGCCTTGCCGCCGGGGTCAAGCTCACACCCGCGGTGTCGGGGCTGTACTTCGTCGGAGCCCGGCGCTGGGGTGCGGCGGTCTTCTCAGCCGTGGTGTTCGCCGCGACCGTCGCCTTCTCGGTGGCGGTGGTGGGCGAGCAGGCGCGGTTCTACTTCACCGATCTGCTGGGCGACGCCGACCGCGTCGGCCCGATCGGCACATCGTTCAACCAGTCCTGGCGTGGCGGCATCTCCCGCATCCTGGGTCACGACGCGGGCTACGGCGTGCTGGTCGTCGCGGCCATTCTCGTCACCGCGATCCTGGCGCTGCTGGCGTGGCGGGCGATCGGCGGCAGCGCGGACCGGTTGGGCGCGATCGTGATCGTGCAGTTGTTCGGCCTGCTGCTGTCGCCGATCTCGTGGACCCACCACTGGGTGTGGGTCCTGCCGCTGATGATCTGGCTGTGGCACGGGCCGCTGCGCCGCCGGCTCGGGGCGCGGATCCTGCGGTGGGGTTGGCTGGTGCTGACGGTCGTCGGCGTGCCGTGGCTGCTCAGCTTCGCGCAGCCGTCGATCTGGGAGATCGGCCGGCCGTGGTATCTGGCGTGGGCCGGGCTGATCTACATCGTCGCCACGCTGGTGACGCTGGCCTGGGTGGCCGCTACCGGCTCTACCGGTCGACGATCGCGTCGATCTGGCGGGCCATCTGCAGATCCTTCTGCGTGATACCGCCCTCGGAATGCGTGACCAGCACGAAAGTCACTGTCCGCCAACGAATGTCGATATCGGGATGGTGGTCGTCGGCCTCGGCGCGCTCAGCCACCCGGCGCACCGCGTCGATACCGTCGAGGAACGCGGGGAACCTGACCGCGCGGCGGAGCGCCCCGTCGACGCGCTCCCAGCCGTTGAGGTCCGGCAGTGCGGCGTCCACCTGCTCGTCTGTCAGCACAGCCATGACTTCGACGGTATACCGTCGCCGCTGATGACAGAGCAGATCGTGGTGGCCGGAGCCCTGATCGCGGGGGCGGCGCTGTTGGTCGCGCAGCGGGAACGACCGCCGGAACTGGCGGGAATGTGGGAACTTCCGGGGGGCAAGGTCGCGCCGGGGGAGAGCGACGCCGCCGCACTCGCTCGCGAGTTACGCGAGGAGCTGGGCATCGACGTCACGGTCGGTGCGCGGCTCGGGGACGACATCGCGCTGAGCGCGACGACCGTCCTGCGCGCGTATCTCGTCACGCAGACCGGCGGCGACCTGCGGCCACTCGACCATCGCGCGCTGCGCTGGGTGAGGCGCGACGAACTCGACGACCTGGCGTGGGTGCCCGCCGATCGGGCCTGGCTCGGCGCGCTCACTCAGGCGCTGCGCGACGGCGCCCGGTAGACCGGCCCGTCGACGACGATCGGCCCCCTCCAGAGAGGGGGCCGAACGGTCGTACAGGGGTCAGGCGTCGCTGTTCTCGGAGTCGCCGCCCTCGGATCCCTCGGTCGAGTCGGCGTCGCCCTCGCTCTGCTCCGGCTCGCCGGCCTCGTCGGCCGCCGCTTCCTCCTCCTGATCGGCGGAGGTCTCCTCGGCGGCCTCCTGATCTTCGGCGACCGCCTCTTCTTCGGTGAGCTCGTCTTCGGTGACCGCCTCCTCTTCGGTGAGCTCGTCGTCGGTGAGCTCGTCGGCGACGTCTGCCGACTCGTCGTCCGAGGGCTCCTCGGCGGCGGTCACACGGTCGGCCGACTTCTCCGACCCCTCCGTCTCGTCGTCGTCCGACGCGGTGGACACGGTGATGACGGTCGGCTCCGGGCTGGGCAGTTCGTCGACCGCCCCGATGCGCGCCTGCTCGGTGGCGAGCGTGGCCGTGGGTTGCGGTGCGATCGCCTGGGCAACCGCATTGCGCAGCCAGAGCAGTCCGCCGATGACGCCGTTGGCGAACGGATCGACGGAACTGCTGGCCAGGAGGCCATCGTTGACGAAGGTGTCGACCGTATCGGCCACGGTTTCGAGGACCGCGTTGACGACCGCGACCAGATCGCCGGTCCGGACGGCGGATGCGACACCCTCCAATCCCTCGCCGAACGCCTGGGCGGTGCCGGTGGTCAACTGCGTCACCCCGAGCAGGGCGGGCAGCAGATTCTGCGGGTTGGTGGCGGCGGTGATCGCCGCTCCGAGGTTGGTGAACGGCTGCGCCAGGACCGCGCCGATCTGGGGGATGACATCGCCGAGCGTTCCGAAGACATTGCCCGCGGTCAGGAACAAGAAAGGAAGGGCCGCCAGATATCCGAAGCCGAGGCCGTAGTCGCCGTCCTCGAGAGCCTCGAAGGCGTCCCTGAGTTGGCCCGGGAATGTGACCCCTTCGCCCGTCCCCGTGAGGAAACCCACGAAGTTCTCGACGTAGTCGCGACCGATACCGCCGAGCACGGCGGCCGACGCGATCTGGTTCTCGATCACCTGGGTGAGGATGGGAGCCGGGTTGGCGACGACCGCGGCGACGAGCTTCTCGATGTTCGTCACGGTGTTGTCGAAGACCGGTCCGAACGGGTTGGCCAACGCCGCGGGCGCGACGGCGCGGCTCACCACTTCGGAGACATCGGGCATCGGCGGTGCGACCGGGCTGAGCGCGATGGCGCTGGCGCCGACCAGCGCCACGCCGGTCGCGAGATAGGGACGAGCAGCGAGCTGCACAGATAACTCCTTCACTAAGCAAGCAATGACGCGCATAACTTACGGCTAAGTAAGTTGAGTTTCGCGCGGTTTCGGCAAATTTTTTTCGCACGCGTCAAAGTTGACCCGAGGGAGCGACGGTCGGGCCGTCGAAGTTAGGTCAGGCTGCGCAAACACCCGCGGGTCGGCTCATCTCCCCGCCGGGCGGCGCGAAGCCCGATCCGGTGTGGCAACGGTGTGGAGGGTCCGCCCTCAGTACCGCAGGCGATCCCCGACCACGCGCACTTCGTGCGCGCTGCGCGGATGGTGCAGCGCGTAGAACGGATGCGTCAGCACCGGATGGCGGCAGTGCGGGCACGACTGCTGCGGCTGTCTGGCCGATGCCACGGTCAGGTGATGACACGCGCTGCAGCGCACCACGTGCGCGGCGCCGACCCAGTTCATCAACCCGACGTAGATGGCGGTGACGGTGGCCGCGGCCAACACGATGATGAGGGCGACGGTGAGCGCCTCGAAAACCGTCATGATCGCACCTCCAAGCCCGTACGACAGACCTTGACGGATATCCCAACGGTACTCGCCGGTGGGCGGCGCGGCATCAACTTTCAGCAGGTCAGCCGGGTCGTCAGGCCTTACGGGCGCGTTTGTACACCTTCTCCAACTCCTTGCCGCGCAACCCCATGTGCTCGGCCTTGAGCACCTTGTGCACCACCAGCGGGCACCGCTTGCAGCGCGGCTTGCTGCGGCAGCATTTCTTCTTCGGTTTGAGGTCGGCGAACTTGCTGGGCTTCACGGGGCGGACAGGATCCTGACGTGGGCGGCGGGAGAGATCTTGGTTTCCCACACATTGCCATGGCCGGTCGCGGCCGTGGTGACCTGCCTCGCACGCGCGACCGCGCATTTCGCGATCGAGTCACCGCACTGCGACAATCGACCACGTGGATTTTCGGAATGTCGCCATCGTCGCCCACGTCGACCACGGCAAGACGACCCTGGTTGATGCGATGCTGCGGCAGTCCGGTGCGCTGAGCCACCGTGGTGACGATGCGGTCGAGCGGTTGATGGACTCCGGTGACCTGGAGAAGGAAAAAGGCATCACCATCCTGGCCAAGAACACCGCGGTGCACCGGCATCACCCCGACGGCTCGATGACCGTCATCAACGTCATCGACACCCCGGGGCACGCCGACTTCGGCGGCGAGGTCGAGCGCGGCCTGTCGATGGTCGACGGGGTGCTGCTTCTGGTCGACGCCTCCGAGGGGCCGCTGCCGCAGACCCGTTTCGTGCTGCGCAAGGCGCTGGCCGCGCACCTGCCGGTGATCCTGGTCGTCAACAAGACCGATCGTCCCGACGCCCGCATCGCCGAGGTCGTCAGCGAGAGCCACGATCTGTTGCTCGACGTCGCCTCCGACCTCGACGACGAGGCGCAGAAGGCCGCCGAGGAGGCGCTCGGTCTCCCGGTGCTGTACGCCTCCGGCCGGGCCGGTATCGCCAGTACCACCGAACCGGCCAACGGCGAGAACCCGGACGGCGAGAACCTCGACCCGCTCTTCGACGTCCTGCTCGAGCACATCCCGCCGCCGCAGGGCGATCCGGAGGCGCCACTGCAGGCGCTGGTCACCAACCTCGACGCGTCGGCGTTCCTCGGCCGGCTCGCCTTGATCCGCATCTACAAGGGCAAGCTGCGCAAGGGGCAGCAGGTGGCGTGGATGCGTGAGGTCGACGGTCATCCGGTCGTGACCAACGCAAAGATCACCGAACTCCTGGTGACCGTGGGCGTGGAACGGACCGCGACAGAGGAAGCGGTGGCCGGGGACATCGTGGCGGTCGCCGGGATTCCCGAGATCATGATCGGCGACACGCTGGCCGATCCGGACCACGCGCACGCGCTGCCGCGCATCACCGTCGACGAGCCGGCCATCTCGGTGACCATCGGCACCAACACCTCGCCGCTGGCCGGCAAGGTGTCCGGGCACAAGCTGACCGCGCGGATGGTCAAGTCGCGGCTCGATCAGGAGCTCGTCGGCAACGTCTCGCTCAAGATCGTCGACATCGGCAGGCCCGACGCCTGGGAGGTGCAGGGCCGTGGCGAGCTGGCGTTGGCCGTGCTCGTCGAGCAGATGCGCCGCGAGGGCTTCGAGCTGACCGTGGGCAAACCGCAGGTGGTGACCCAGACCATCGACGGCAAACTGCACGAACCGTACGAAGCGCTGACCATCGACTGCCCCGAGGAGTTCGTCGGCGCCGTCACCCAGCTGATGGCCGCCCGCAAGGGCCGCATGGAGGACATGACCAACCACGCCGCGGGCTGGGTGCGGATGGACTTCATCGTGCCGAGCCGCGGGCTGATCGGTTTCCGCACCGACTTCCTCACCCTCACGCGCGGCACCGGTATCGCCAACGCGGTGTTCGACGGCTACCGCCCGTGGGCGGGGGAGATCCGCGCCAGGCACACCGGGTCGCTGGTATCGGACCGCAGCGGTTCGGTGACGCCGTTCGCGATGATCCAGCTCGCCGATCGTGGCCAGTTCTTCGTGGAGCCCGGCGACGACACGTATGAGGGCCACGTCGTCGGCATCAACCCGCGCGCCGAGGACCTCGACGTCAACGTCACCCGGGAGAAGAAGCTGACCAACATGCGCAGCTCCACCGCCGACGTGATGGAGACGCTGGCCCGTCCGCTCGAGCTGGGACTGGAACAGGCGATGGAGTTCTGCGCCGAAGACGAATGCGTCGAGGTCACTCCCGAGATCGTCCGCGTGCGCAAGGTCGAGCTGCAGGCCACGCTGCGGGCCAGGGCCCGATCGCGGGCGAAGGCGCGGAATTAGGCGGCCGATACTCTGAGGAGCGTGCCGATACGTCCCCGCCGTTACCGTGTGACGGTGGGGGCACTCGTCTTCGCCACCACGCTGCTGCTGGGTGGCTGCACCGTGAGCCCGCCGCCGGCGCCGCAGAGCACCGAGACGTCGGAGACCACCCCGCCGCCCGCGCCGAAGGCGACGCAGATCATCGTCGCGATCGACTCGATCGGCCCCGGTTTCAATCCGCACCTGCTGTCGGATCAGTCGCCGGTCAACGCCGCGATCGCCGCGCTGGTGCTGCCGAGTTCGTTCCGGCCGATCGCCGACACGAACGCGCCGACGGGTTCGCGGTGGGAGCTCGACCCGACCCTGCTCGAATCGGCCGAGGTGACGAGCCAGAACCCCTTCACCGTCACGTACAACATCCGGCCCGAGGCGCAGTGGACCGACAACGCCCCGATCGGCGCCGACGACTACTGGTACCTGTGGCGTCAGATGGTGAGCCAGCCCGGCGTCGTCGACCCGGCCGGCTACGACCTCATCACCGGTGTGCAGTCGGTGGAAGGGGCCAAGCAGGTGGTCGTCACCTTCTCGCAGCCCTATCCGGCGTGGCGCGAGCTGTTCAACAACATCCTGCCCGCGCACATCGTCAAGGACGTGCCCGGCGGATTCGGTGCGGGCCTGGCGCAGGCGATGCCGGTGACCGGCGGGCAGTTCCGCGTCGAGAGCATCGATCCCCAGCGCGACGAGATCCTGCTGGCGCGCAACGACCGGTACTGGAGTGCCCCCGCCAAACCCGACCTGGTGCTGTTCCGCCGTGGCGGGGCGCCGGCGGCACTGGCGGACTCGATCCGCAACGGGGACACCCAGGTGGCCCAAGTGCACGGCGGCGCAGCGACTTTCGCACAGCTGAGCGCCATCCCGGACGTGCGGACCGCGCGCATCGTGACGCCCCGTGTCATGCAGGTGACCCTGCGCGGTCAGCTGCCCAAACTCGCCGACCCGTCGGTGCGCCGGGCCATCTTCGGGCTGCTCGACGTCGACCTGCTGGCCTCCGTCGGCGCCGGCGACGACAACACCGTCACGCTGGCCCAGGCGCAGGTGCGCTCACCGTCGGACCCCGGATACGTACCGACCGCCCCGCCCGCCCTCGGCACCGAGGCGGCGCTGCAGCTGCTGGCCGATGCGGGCTACGAGATGGCGCCGGTCGAGCCGCAGCCGACGACGCCCGGCACGCCCGCGCCGGAGGCCGGCCGCGGGCGGCTGGCCAAGGACGGGGTGCCGCTGACACTCGTCCTCGGGGTCGCCGCGAACGATCCGACCTCGGTCGCCGTGGCCAACACCGCCGCCGATCAACTCCGCAACGTCGGCATCGAAGCGTCGGTGCGGGCGCTGGATCCGGTGACGCTCTACGGCGAGGCGCTGGCCGAGAACCAGGTCGACGCCGTCGTGGGGTGGCGACAGGCCGGGGGAGACCTCGCCACCGCGCTGGCGTCGCGGTACGGGTGCCCGGCGCTGGAGGCCACGCCGGTTCCGACGGCGCCGGGCACCGCCCCGACCCCGTCGACTCCGCCACCGTCGCCCGCGCCCGACGGTGACCAGCCGCCCACCGCGTCCGCCACCCCCACCACGGCGCCGAGCCCGGCGCCCGAATCCGGTCAGCTGGTGCAGGCGCCCAGCAACATCACCGGGGTGTGTGACCGCAGCATCCAGCCGAAGATCGACGCGGCGCTCGACGGCAGGGAGCCGATCGGCGAGGTGATCGACGCCGTGGAGCCCCGGTTGTGGAACATGTGGACGGTGCTGCCGATCCTGCAGGACACCACGATCGTGGCCGCGGGTCCGAGCGTGCGCAACGTGAGCCTCACGGGGGCGGTGCCCGTCGGCATCGTCGGCGACGCCGGCAATTGGGTGAAGTCCCCGCAGTGACGTGAGCCGTCACATCGGGTGCGGGTCCCACGCGCCCTTCGCCGCGGTCCGCAGCACGTAGTCCTCGAACGTCCTCGGCGGCCGGCCCAGAACGGTCGCCACACCGTCCGTCGTCGATGCGATCAATCCCTGTTCCAACACCGCGTACATGTCGGCGAGGTGACGGGCGTCCTCGTCGCCGAGACCGTCCTCGACCAGGGCTGCGGCGTATTCCGCGGGCGATATCCGGCGGTAGGTGATGTCGCGTCCCGTGGCCCGCGCGATCAGGTCGACGGCTTCGGCGAAGGTGAGGGAGCGCGGTCCGGAGAGTTCGTAGATCCGGCCTGCGTGCCGGCCGGGCTCGGTCAGTACCGTGGCGGCGACGTCGGCGACGTCCTCGATGTCGATGAAGGGCTCCGGCACGTCACCGGCGGGCAATGCCAACTCGCCGTCGACCACCGGAGCGTGGAAGAGCTCTTCGTCGAAGTTCTGGTCGAAGTTGTTGGCGCGCAGGATCGTCCACTGCAGTGCGGAGCGGCGCACGGCGTCTTCGGCGTCGCGCATGTCGAGGCCGAACGTGGAGTCGCCCCAGGTGTCGGCGCCGCGCCCGGACAGCAGCACCACACGCTGCACGCCCGCCTCCTGCGCTCGGGCGACGAAGTCGTGCACCGGGCCGGGGATCGCCGGAGGGACGAGGTAGACCGCGTCCACATCGCGCAGTGCCGCATCCCACCCGTCGGGCCGCGACCAGTCGAAGGGAGTCTCGCCGGATCGCGAGGCGGGTCTGACGGGGATCCGGCCGAGCCGGAGGCGGGCGGTGACCCTCCGGCCGGTCTTACCGGTGGCGCCCAGGACCAGAGTCGTACGCATGGCAGTGATTCAACGCCGCGTCGTTGGACAGTTCTATGGGCGAGAAGCTGAATGACATGTGTGATCGTCGAACGGGGCCCCCACCATCTGCAGGTGGAGGCCCCGATCAGTTGACGGCGTTACGCGTCGGCGCCGCCGGTGTCGTCCCCGCCGGTGCCGTTGTCCGCGGAATCGCCGGCTCCGGTGGCGTCGCCGTCGCCGTCGTCGTCGCCGGCCGCGGGCTCCTGCTCGGCTGCGTCGGAGTCTGCGTCGTCGGCTGCGTCTGCGGCTTCTTCATCGGCAGCCTCGTCGTCGGTGACTTCGTCGGTGACCTGTTCGGTGGCTTCCTCGGTGACGTCGTCGGTGACTTCGTCGTCGGTGACCTGTTCGGTGGCTTCTTCCTCCGTGGCATTCTCCTCGGCCGCCTCGCCACCGGTGGCCTCGTCCTCGGTGGTTTCTTCCACCACGGCCAGACCGCCGTCGCCACCGGCTCCCGGCGCGGCGTTCTCGGGTGCTGCACTGCGAGAGGACGCCGCGCTCAGCGACGCCTCACCGTCGGTGATGTCGAAGGTCACCGTCGTACCCGCGTCCTCCGGGATAGACGAGGCCTCGGCCGTGAGCCCGGCGGCCGGCGGATTCGGCTTCAGCGCATCCGCGATCGTGTTGCGCAGCGTCAGCAGCGCGGCGATGGTGCCCGACATCGGGGTGAGGATGCCGCCGTCGAAGCCGAAGCCGTTGATGATGCCGCCCGCGACGACGCCCGGGATGTCGAGCACCGCGGTGATCACACCCGCGACGTCTCCCTCGTCAGCCGCGTCGACAACGGCCTGTGTCGCGGCGCCGACGGCACTGAACCCGCTGAAGACGGGGTTGAGCAGGCCGATCGCGCCGATCGCGACGACAGCGATCGCCTGGTTGGCGACGTCGAGGATGTTCTGCGCGGTCTGGGTGATGATGCCCTGCACGGGCACCAGCAGTTCCAGCGACGGAAAGAGGATCGGCTGCAGGAACGCCTGGAAGATCGCCGGGAACCCTTCCGCCGGGTTGCCCGTGACGATCAATTCGACGGCCTCGCGCAGGTTGGCCGGGATTCCGTCTGGGTTGAACGGGTCGAGGGAGTTCACGAAGCCGGTGACGAACGACTGGACCGCCGGGGCCAGGGTTTCGATGTTCGACAGCTGATTCTCGATGATCTGCTGCAGGATCGGCGCCGGGCGCTCGGCGATCTGCTGGCCGAGCACCGAGAGGTTCTGCGCTGCCGTGCCGAACACCTCGATCCAGGTCTGCAGCGGGTTGACGGCGGCATTGAGCTCGACGCCGATCGTGGACAACGTGGGCACCTCGACATCCGGCACAGGCGGCGCGACCGGGCTGACCGCGATGGCGCCTGCTCCGACCAGCGCTACGCCGGTGGAGAGATAAGAGCGGGCTGCGATGTGCATGGGTCTCCTTAACGTCGTTGTAACCATGACGAGCGGAACCTACCCCTGAGTAAGTTCAGATCGCAGCGAGTTGGCAAACTTTTCTCCGGTGTGCCGCCAGCCGCTCTCGACGCAGTGGACCAACTTGTACCCGCCTGCAAGCAGCTGGTAGAGACCATGATCAACGTTTCGGCGCCGACTGCAAAGACCGGGCGGTGGCTGCCAAAAGACGGTCACCGGCAAAAACTGAGTCGTTGCAGAGCTAATGAGAAAGCAAAGATTTTTGCTCGTGCCGCCGTCGCGGTCGATAACCACAGGTGACGGCGGCGTCAATTGCCGCGCTGGCTATTTGCACACGGAAACCGGACCGCTGGATCCCTCGCCCCCGAGAGGCGTCTCGCGCGGGCGACTCCACTGCGGCCGGCAAACTCCCGCAAACACGAAGCGGCCCCGGACCGTGAGGTCCGGGGCCGCCTGCGTAGTGCTTACTCCGAATCGGAGCTGCTGCTCTTCTTGCTCTCGCTGCTCGAAGAGTTCGACTCCTTCTTCGTCGAGTCGCTGGCCGGCTTCTTGTTGCCGCCGACGGCGTTCTCGATCGACTTCCGGACCCCGTTCGCCGCGTTCTCGAGGTTCTTGCGGGTCTGGTTCGCCGCACCCTCGAGGTTCTTGCGGGTCTGGTTCGCCGCACCCTCGAGGTTCTTGCGGGTCTCGTTCGCCGCGCTCTCGAGGTTCTTGCGGGTCTGGTTGAGCCCGTCGTTGATCTGCTTGCCGGCGTTGTCGACCGCGTCCTGCAGCTGCGCCTGCGCCTGCGAGACCTGCCTCTGCAGCTCGGCGGCCGGGTTGGCCGGAGCGGGAAGCGTGACCTTCGTGGGCAGCTGGCCCAGGACAGGTGCGTCCTCCTCCGCAGCCGGCGCCTTGGCAGCCGGTGTGGCCGCAGAGGTCTCGGTGTCACCGACGGTGACGTCGATTGCCGTATCGGCCCGTGCCACACGGGCGCTGGCGACGTCCTCGTTGGTGGTCCGGGCGCCGATCTCGACGTCGGCGTCGCCGCCGACGGTGACACCGCCACCCAGGCCGCCGAGCGCCCCGCGGATGGCGCCACCGATCGCGGCGCTGATGGCACCGCCGATGTTGACGTCACTGGCCGCTTCGGCGAAGGCGTTGACCGCCGCGAAGATGCCGGCCCCGATCGCCTGGAGGGCGTCGTTGCCGTTCTCCAGCGCGGAGATCGCGGTGGCACGGAACGCGTTCACCACGGCGTTGGTGGCGGCGGCGATGTTGTTCACCGCGTCCACACCGATCTCGGTGATCGCGTCCGCCGCCTCGCCGAACTGTGCACCGGCCTCCTCGAAGGAGGCGATGAACTCGGCCGGGGTGGGCAGGCCTTCGAGCGTCGCACCGATCGCCGCGGAGATGTCGGCGCCGACCTCGGCGAAGCCCTCCAGCGCGGCGGCACCCAAGTCCAGACCGGCCTCGAGGCCGAGCTGGAGCGAGGCGCCGAGATCGGCCAGCACCGGCCCGAGCGCGGCCGATGCGTCGACGAGGGCGTCGATGAACACCGCCGGGCTGGGCAGGTTCTCCAGCGCGGCCTCGAACGCGGCGGCGAGCGTGCCGCCGCCTTCGACGAGTGCCTCGAGGAAGTCACCGAATGCGGCGCTGCCGATGTCGATGCCGGTCTCGATCGCGGCGGTCAGCGCGGCCGACAGGTTGCCGAGGGCTTCGGCGGTCGCATCGGCGATCGCGTTGAAGCCGGGGGCGAAGGCCTCGATGGCGCCCTCGATCGCACCGACGAACTCGGCCGGCGTCGGGAAGCCTTCGAGAGCTGCATTGAAGGCCGCGGCCAGCTCGGCGCCGGCGTTGGCGAGCGCATCGGCGATGGCGCCCGCGTCCAGCTCGATCCCGAGGTCGACGATCAGCTCCAGCGCCGCCTCGAGCGAGGCGCCGAGGTCGATGTCGATCGCGGCGAACGCGTCGACCAGCGCGTCGATGAACGCCTCCGGGGTCGGGAACGCTCCCAGCGCGGCCTCGAACGCGGCGGCCAGCTGACCGCCCGCGTCCTGCAGTGCGGCGATCAGCGCCTCGAAGGCCGTCTCGCCGGCTTCCAGACCGGCCTCGATCGCCGACGCCAGAGCGCTGGAGAAGTTGGCGATCGCGGTACCGGTGGCATCGGCCAGCGCGGTGAGCCCCGGGATCACGTCCTCCAGAGCGGCCTCGAGGGCGGCGACGAACGCCTCGGGCGACGGGAAGGCGTCGAGGGCACTGCCGAAGAGCGCGGCCAGTTCGGCCCCGGCCTCGGCGAGTGCCTCGCCGATCGCGGCAGCGTCGAGGTTCAGGCCCAGGTCGACGATGACCTCGAGGGCGGCGTCGATGGCCGCGGCCAGGTCGATGTCGATGGCGCCGAACGCCGTGACCAGCGCGTCGATGAACGCCTCGGGCGTCGGGAAGGCCTCGATCGCGGCGTTGAACGCTGCGGCGAGTTCGCTACCCGCGTCCAGCAGTCCGGTGACGATCGCGTCGAACGCCTCGGTGCCGACGGCGATGCCGGTCTCGATGGCGGTTGTCAACGCGCCCGACAGGTCGGCGATCACCTGGGCGGCGCCCGCGGCGAGCGCATCGAAGCCCGGAACGACGGCCTCGAGGGCGGCGTTGAAGGCGGCGATGAACTCCTCCGGAGTCGGGAAACCGTCCAGCACACCGTCGAACAGGGCGGCCAGCTCGGCACCGGCTTCGAGGAGCGCGTCGGCGATCGCACCGGCATCCAGGTCGATGCCGAGGTCGATGAGTGCCTCGAGCGCCACGTCGAGCGCCGCACCGAGATCGATGTCGATGGCACCGAATGCCGAGACCAGCGCGTCGATGAACGCCTCCGGCGTCGGGAAGGCCTCGATCGCCGCGGCGAACGCGGCGGCCAGCTCGCCACCGGCGTCCTGCAGGGCGGCGACGAGGGACTGGAACGCATCCAGACCCGCGGCGAATCCGGCCTCCAGGGCACCTGCCAGCGCACCCGACAGATCCGTCAACGCCTCGGCCGCGGCCTCGGCGAGAGTGTTGAAGCCAGGCGCCAGTTCGGCGATGGCGGCGTTGAGCGCCGCGAAGAACTCCGCCGGCGTCGGGAAGTCGCCGAGCGCAGCCGCGAAGGCGGCGGCCAGGTCGGTGCCGGCATCGATCAGCGCCTCGGCGATCGCCGTGACGTCGAGGTCGATACCGAGGTCGACGATCACCTCGAGTGCCGCATCCAGGGCTGCGCCCAGGTCGACGTCGATGGCGGCGAATGCGTCCACCAGTGCGTCCAGGAACGCCTCCGGCGTCGGGAAGGCCTCGATCGCTGCGGCGAAGGCGGCGGCGAGGTCGCTGCCCGCGTCGAGCAGGCCCGTGACGATCGCGTCGAAGGCCCCGAGCCCGGCAGCCGTGCCGGCTTCGATGGCCGCGGCGATCGCACCCGAAAGATCGGTGAGCGCACCGGCGGCGGCTTCGGCGAACTCGTTCAGGCCGGGCAGCACGCCGGCGAGCGCGGCATTGAACGCCGCGAAGAATTCGGCCGGCGTCGGGAAGCCCTCGAAGACGTCACCGAAGGCGGCGGCCAGATCGGCACCCGCGTCGATGAGCGCTTCGGCGATGGCGGTGACGTCGAGGTCGATGCCGAGATCGACCAGCGCCTCGAGAGCGACGTCGAGTGCGGCACCCAGGTCGACGTTGATCGCGCCGAACGCCGATACCAGCGCGTCGAGGAATGCCTCGGGCGTCGGGAACGCCTCGATGGCCGCGGCGAAGGCGGCCGCGAGGTCACTACCGGCATCGAGCAGGCCGTCGACCAGCGCTTCGAACGCGGTGGTGCCTGCCGCCAGACCCGCTTCGATCGCGGCGGCGAGCTCACCGGAGAGTTCGGTGAGCGCCTGGGCGGCGGCCGTCGCGACCGCGTTGAAGCCCGGGATCACCTCGCCGAGAGCGGCCTCGAAGGCGGCGACGAACTCTTCAGGGGTCGGGAAGCTGGCGAGCGCGGCGTTGAACGCGGCGGCCAGATCAGCCCCGGCCTCAAGGAACGCGTCGGCGATCGCACCGGCGTCCAATTCGATGCCCAGGTCGAGCGCCGCCTCGAGCGCGAGCTCGATGGCGCCGGCCAGGTCCAGGTTGATGGAGGCGAAGGCCGACACCACCGCGTCGACGAAGGCCTCGGGGGACGGGAAGTTCGCGATGGCGTTGTCGACCGCGGTCGCAAGCACACTGCTGCCGTCGAGCAGGCCCTCGACGATCGCCTGGAAGGCGTTGTTGCCCTCCTCGACGGCGGTGGTGAGCGCCGCCTCGAGGGCTCCGGTCAGCCCGATGATCGCGGCCTGGGCGGCTTCGGAGGCGCTGTCGATCGCCCCGCCGACGGGCGCCCAGGCGGCCTGGGCGGCGGCGATCAGATCGGCCAGCCCCGACAGCGAAACGTCTTCGAGCACCGCGACCATCCGGTCGCCCCGAATCTGGAAGTCCGGCGGCAGAACCTCGACCGGAGCCAATGCGATCGATGTAGCGCCCACCACAGCCACACCGGCGGTCAAGTATGACCGAACAGCAACTTCCATGACATCCCCTCAAAGTCTCAAACAGCCCGACGGAGCAAAACATACCTGAGAACTACCTAAGTAACAAAGCGATATCTCGCATTTTCTCTGACTGTTTCCTAACGCCGATATTGAGGTTTGCTTAGGACCTGAAGATCGAAATTAGCCGCGGCCTGACCTCGCGACAAAGGCGGGTCGGAATGGCAAAGTCACGCGCGCCACTGCCCGGCGAATCGATGCCCGGGGCGGTCAGTCTTTACCTAGGGTATTGAAATAGCTGACTTCGTTGCATCCGGAACATTACGCAGGCTGCGTACGACGGGCGATCCGCAGGGTGGTTTTGCCTCGACGGCGCGTGCCGACGCGGACACGCGGACCGGAGCGACCGATCCCCGAAGGATGCGTCGAGATTCGTTGTTTCAGCAAGGATTCCCCGCCTGTGTGGGCATATGCCCAGCTCTTCGCTGTTTCACCGGACGCGGGAACGCTGGCAACGTGCGTCTGAAGGGGCCTCGGCGCCGCGCCGTCGCGGCACATGCCGGTGCGCCTGAGGGGTCACCCGCCGGGGGGCTGCCGTCTGACCGGTTCCCGAAGACTACTGGGATACCGCTGCTGAGGCGGTGGTTTTGACGGAGACGAAAATGGGTACCTGGGCAGCACTTCGAAGCACGTCGTGCCGAGCGGATGCGGGAGGCTTATTCTGATGGTCCCAGTCGATCGCCCTACGTCGTAAAGGGTGGACACCGGCACGGTGTAACGGAACGAGTCCGTCGTCCGATAGATAGCTGGACGCGAGTTCTCGCCGATTATTCCGATTAGCCACCTATGCAAAGAACCGGTAAAGCTGAGAGAAAGCTGAGCTGGCTGGTTAACTTCTTCTCGGCGTACGCAGCGAACACTCTGGTAGGTGGCATGCGGGCACTGAAGGGCGCTTGCTGAGACCGCGGAGGGGCCGCGGAGCGGGGTCACGCGAACGTGCGCGGACAGCCGCCGGTACTCATAACGGGGCCGTCGAAGAAAACGTCACCGTGACGCTTGTCGGTTCGACGCCCTGTTCCTCGCCCTGTTCCTCGCCCTGTTCCTCGCCCTATTCCTCGCCGTCGCGGTCGGCCGGTGCATCGTCCGGTGACTGCGTGTTCTTCTCGGGGGAGTCGGCCGGGCCGGCCTCGGGCGTGTCCTTGTCGTTTCCGCCGGTTGTGTCGTCGGCCGCGCCGTCGTCGGCGGCTGGGGCGTTCTTGCGGACGCCCGCGGTGAACCGCTTGATCGTCGAATGGAAGTTGTCGATCCCCTGCTGGACCCGGACTCCGAACTCGCGCGCCAGCTCGCCGGGCTTGGGCAGGGTGTACGCGCCGGGTCTCGGGGCCTCGCCGGGTTCGGCGGTGTCGGCGTCGGGTGCGCCGCCTTCGGCCGCCGGCGGAAGCTCGACGTCCGTGCCGGGCAGTTCGGGCGTTTCCGTGACTGGGCCCGGCTGCGGAGCCGGTGAGATGCCGTCGCGGATATCCACCACCGGATCGTCGGAGGTCTTCTCGACGTGGTCGATCGAACTCTGGGGCTCGCGAACGGGCTTGGGCAGGTTCCTCATCAGGGCCTCGATGAGGGGTTTGAGCGCGCTCTCGTGGAAGGCCCGGTCGATGGCGTCGATACCGGTCAGTCGCGGATGCCCGGTCAGCAGCGCGCTCAACGGTTCGACGATGAGCCGGCGCAACGCGTCGTCGGGGCCGATCTGGCCGGTGAACAACTGCTGCATCACCTGCTGGGTCAACACCAGCGCCAGGGCGGGCGCCATGCTGACCTGCCGGACGAAGTTGAAGCCTGCCTCGCCGAAACCGGTCCCGATGTCCGTCAGTGCCCCGACGAAGTTCTCGATGGCCTCGCTGGGGTCGGTGGTGGGCAGCGGGCTGTTGGGCACCAGTGACCGCTGATGCGGGGTGCTGAACCCGTCGATTGGTACCACGACAGCTGGTTCGGTGACGGTCACGCCGACGTCGAAGGCCGAAGCGACCGACTCGCGTCCGGTATTCGACACGTCGTTGAACAGGCGCTGCAGTTCCTCGACCGTGCTGAGCCAGTCCTGCCTGATGGCGCCGATCGACTGGAGAAACTCCGGATCGAGGACATCGAGTCGCTGTCCTTCGGGGGTGAAGTCAGAGGCCGATACCCGGATGTCGGACGGCATGGGCACGACAGGGTTCGCCACCACAACGGCCGCACCGGAAAGTACCACCCCGGTGGCCAGAAAAGGGGCGATGGCCCGCCGCATGGCGCCCTCCCCACGTGCGCAGCGTTAGATCGGTCGATCGTATCTGAGACTGACCTGAGAATACAGCGACCTGAACTGGTTTGTTCCTGAGAATTCCGGTGGCGAGGTTTGAAAGCGCCGTGGTGCGGGGGACGGGCGCGCGCATCAGGGGGTCCGGTGATCGCCGTGCGTGGGTGGGCGGATCAATTGCCTTGCGGGCGAGCACTATTGCCGCGCGGCGCAGCGCGGAGACGGCGGTGCACACATGACACCTTGCGCCTCGTGTCGTTCGAAATTGCTGAATTCGCACGCTTTGGTGCTTGCAGGTGAATTCACTTTTGGGCAACGCCGGAATTCGACGGAGAAAACGTCGGCCTCTCGACGAAGATCGATTTCTCCTCGACCGGTGGCCATGCGGTCCGGCGCCCCGGCCGGCGAGCGCACGCCGACCCGAGACCGCCGGCGCCCGGCACCGCGCCGGCGTGCGCACCTGCAGTCGCGGCCGGTGTTTGCCGTGACCGCACCGTCGTGACACGAACAGCGCCCGGCCGACGTTGGCGTACATTCACCGCTGATGTCCACGACCGCCCCACGTCTGCTCTTCGTCCACGCGCACCCGGACGACGAAACCCTCACCACCGGCGGCTCGATCGCCCACTACATCCGGCGCGGGGCGGACGTCCGGGTGGTGACCTGCACCCTCGGTGAAGAGGGCGAGGTCATCGGCGAGCGGTACGCGCAGCTCGCCGTCGGCCGCGCCGACCAGCTGGGCGGTTACCGCATCGCCGAACTCACCGCGGCACTGTCGGCGCTCGGTGTGGCCGAACCCGTGTTCCTCGGCGGCCCCGGCCACTGGCGCGACTCCGGGATGGCGGGTACTCCGCCACGCCACCATCCGCGGTTCATCGACGCCGACATGGAGGAGGCGGCCGGCCTGCTCGCCGCGGTGGTCGACGAGTTCCGGCCCCACGTCGTCGTCACCTACGACCCCGACGGCGGATACGGCCACCCCGACCACATCCAGACCCACCGCGTCACGACGGCGGCGGTCGAGCGTGCCGGGTGGCGGGTCCCGAAGGTGTACTGGACCGTCGCGGCCACCACGGCGATGCGGGAGAGTCTCGACGTGGCCGAGGACATCCCGGGGGAGTGGATCCGGGTGAGCGCCGACGACGTGCCGTTCGGCTACCCCGACGACCGGATCGACGCCGTCGTGGATGCCGGAGACAGCATCGAGGCCAAAGTCGCCGCGCTGCGGGCGCACGCCACCCAGGTCTCCGTCGCTCCGAACGGTCAGTCCTGCGCACTGTCCAACAACATCGCGATGCCGATCACCGCCGAGGAGCATTACGTGCTGGCCGTCGGCGACGCCGGACCGCGCGACGACCGCGGCTGGGAGACCGATCTGCTCGCCGGCCTGGACCTGGCGTAGCGAATCGGCCCCGCGTAGGCTCCACGTCATCCGGCGACAGCGAAGGGGCATTCATGGATCCCGACCTCGATCCCAACCTGCAGCACTGGCAGGACCGCCTCGACAGTTTCCAGTGGGTGGTCGGTTCCCTGGTAGGCGTCCTCGACAGCATCCCGACCTGACCGGCCCCCTCACGCGCAGCGTGGTGCTCACGCTGCTCGCGCTCGACGGTGTCTTCTCCGCGGTCGCCGGCGCCTTCTTCCTGCCGCTGCGCATCGGCGTCGTACCGTTCCCGATCAGTGCCGTACTCGCCGGCGCGCTCAACGCCGTCCTGGTGTGGGCGGCGCTGCAGTGGACGGACTCAGGCCGCCTCGCCGCTCTCCCCCTGTGGACCTGGCTGGCCACCCTCGTCGTCCTGACCCTCGGTGGTCCCGGCGGGGACGTCGTCTTCGGTGGGCGTGACGTCATGGCCTACAGCGTCCTCGTCTTCACCGCCCTCGGCGTCGCCCCGGCCGCCTGGCTGCTCTGGCGTCGCGGGCTGCGCACCTGAGTCGTCGCCGACCAGGTCGGCCAGGTCCTCGACCGTTTCCACGTCGCCTTCCGGCTGCGGCTCGGCTTCCGGCTCCGGCTCGGGTTCCGGCTCTGCGTCGACCTCGGACCCGGCCTCGACCTCCTCGTCGTCGGCGGCGTCCACCTCCTCGTCCTCCTCGTCGGCCTCCTCCGCCTCCTGGTCCGGGGCGTCGGCCTCGATCCGCACATCGGCCGGTGCGGTGAAGGGCTGCGGGCCCGGCAGCGGCGGGATCAGCCAGCCGAAGAAGTAGTCGACCTCCCCGACGGCGACGTTGACCAGCGCGGTCACGGTGCTGACCGCGACGTCGATCAGCCCGTCGATGTAGGCGGAGAGATCGAGCGGGTTCTCCAGCACCGGGTCGATCAGGTCGTAGACGAGGCTGTCGGTGACCCCGATGACCTGTGGATAGACGATGTCGATCTGGCTGGAGATCAGCCCGCCGAAGGGGACGAACTGCAACGCGTAGTCGGCGAGTTCGACCCCGTAGTCGGTCCAGTAGGTGATCACCGAGTACGCGTAGTCGACGGCGTTCGTGGCGGCGTTCTGCGGCGCGACCAGCTGCTGCGCCGCCGAGACGAGCGCACGCAGTTCCGGGGTGACGGTCTGCGCCGCGGCGAGCCGGACCTCACCGGCCGTCACCTCCTCGGGCAGCGGTCGCAGGGCGGGGGCGGCGACGATCGCGGTGGCGCTGATCGCGGCGACACCCGCCGCCATCCACGAGCGGGCTGCAACGGTCATGGCGAACTCCTTCGTATCGGCGCTGTGCAATCTACGTCGGACGGGCGCCGCACCCGTGCGGCGGCCGCGGACTACTGTGGCCGATATGCCGGATCCAGTGCTTCCAGGATGTGAGACACGAGGATGAAAGTTGCCATCGCCGGGGTTACACGGGAGTGGCTCTGAACCCCCAGCGCGGCGCTGATCTCCCCAGCCCGGTGGTCCCACCCAAGTCCGCAGTGCCCGGTTCTGCCGCGCTGCGGCGTGTACTGCGCCGGGCGCGTGACGGCGTCGCCCTCAATGTCGACGAGGCGGCGGTCGCGATGACGGCCCGCGGGGACGATCTGGCCGACCTGTGCGCCAGCGCCGCCAGGGTCCGCGACGCCGGGTTGACGTCGGCGGGCCGCCGCGGACCCAACGGGCGGCTGCCGGTGACGTACTCCCGCAAGGTCTTCATCCCTGTCACCCACCTGTGCCGCGACACCTGCCACTACTGCACGTTCGTCACCGTGCCGGGACGGCTGCGCGCCCAGGGGCTCGGGATGTACATGGAACCCGACGAGATCCTCGACGTCGCGCGGCGCGGAGCCGAGTTGGGTTGTAAAGAGGCGCTTTTCACGCTCGGTGACCGACCGGAAGCCCGGTGGGACGAAGCGCGGCAGTGGCTCGACGAGCGCGGCTACGACTCGACGCTCGACTACGTGCGCGCCATGGCGATCCGCGTGCTCGAGGAGACCGGGCTGCTGCCGCACCTCAACCCCGGCGTGATGAGCTGGTCGGAACTGTCGCGGCTCAAGCCGGTCGCCCCGTCGATGGGCATGATGCTCGAGACCACGTCGCGACGGCTGTTCGAGACCAAGGGCATGGCGCACTACGGCAGCCCGGACAAGGATCCGTCGGTGCGCTTGCGCACGCTCGACGACGCGGGCCGGCTGTCCATTCCGTTCACCACGGGCCTGCTGGTCGGGATCGGCGAGACGCTGACCGAGCGCGCCGAGACCATGCACGCGATCCGCAAGTCGCACAAGGAGTTCGGGCACGTCCAGGAAGTCATCGTGCAGAACTTCCGGGCCAAGGACCACACCGCGATGGCGTCCGCACCCGACGCCGGGATCGACGACTTCCTTGCGACGATCGCCACCACCCGGCTGGTCCTCGGCCCGAAGGTGCGCATCCAGGCGCCGCCGAACCTGGTGTCGCGGCAAGAGTGCCTCGCGCTGATCGCCGCCGGTGTCGACGACTGGGGCGGCGTGTCGCCGCTGACGCCCGACCATGTCAATCCGGAACGGCCGTGGCCCGCGCTCGACGACCTGGCCGACGTGACCGCCGAGGCGGGCTACGACCTGACGCAACGGCTCACGGCGCAACCGCAGTACGTCCAGGCCGGTGCGGCGTGGATCGATCCGCGCGTCCGCGGGCACGTCGACGCCCTTGCCGACCCCGAGACGGGACTCGCACTCGACGTGAACCCGCAGGGCCGTCCGTGGCAGGAGCCCGACGAGGCGTTGCAGTCACTGGGCCGGGTCGACCTGCACGAGGCGATCGACAGCGAGGGCAGGCGCACCGAGACCCGAAGCGATCTGGGCAGCGCCTTCGGCGACTGGGAGTCGATCCGCGAGAAGGTCCACGAGTTGGCCGCCCGGGCGCCCGAGCGTGTCGACACCGACGTCCTGGCGGCGCTGCGCGCCGCGGAGCGCGATCCGGCCGGGCTGTCCGACGACGCCTACCTGGCGCTGGCGACGGCCGACGGACCGGCGCTGGATGCCGTTGCCGCCCTTGCGGATTCGCTTCGGCGCGAGGCCGTCGGCGACGACGTGACGTTCGTCGTCAACCGCAACATCAACTTCACCAACATCTGCTACACCGGATGCCGGTTCTGCGCGTTCGCGCAGCGCAAGGGCGACGCCGACGCGTACTCGCTGTCCACCGACGAGGTCGCCGACCGCGCCTGGGAGGCGCACGTCGCCGGCGCGACCGAGGTCTGCATGCAGGGCGGTATCGATCCCGAACTGCCGGTGACGGGGTACGCCGACCTGGTGCGTGCGGTCAAGGCGCGGGTGCCGTCGATGCACGTACACGCGTTCTCGCCGATGGAGATCGCCAACGGCGTCACGAAGAGCGGGCTGTCGGTGCGGGAGTGGCTGATCGCGCTGCGTGAGGCCGGCCTCGGGTCCATCCCCGGCACCGCCGCGGAGATCCTCGACGACGAGGTGCGCTGGGTGCTGACCAAGGGCAAGCTGCCGACCTCGATGTGGATCGACGTCGTGACCACCGCCCACGAGGTGGGACTGCGGTCGAGTTCGACGATGATGTACGGCCACGTCGACCAGCCGCGGCACTGGGTCGGTCACCTGCGGGTGCTGCGGGAGATCCAGGACCGCACCGGCGGGTTCACCGAGTTCGTCCCGCTGCCGTTCGTCCATCAGTCGTCCCCGCTGTACCTGGCCGGCGGCGCGCGTCCAGGACCGACGCACCGCGACAACCGGGCGGTGCACGCACTGGCGCGGATCATGTTGCACGGCAGGATCTCTCACATCCAGACCAGCTGGGTCAAACTCGGCGTCGAACGTACGCAGGTGATGCTGCAGGGCGGGGCCAACGACCTGGGCGGGACGCTGATGGAGGAGACCATCTCGCGGATGGCCGGTTCGGAGAACGGTTCGGCCAAATCAGTCGAGGAACTCGTCGCCATCGCCGAGGGGATCGGCCGCCCGGCGCGTCAGCGCACCACGACGTACGCACCCCTGGCGGCGTAGCTCGAGCCTTCGCGCCGAACGTGCGCTGGCTGCGATTTCCGGCTCGGATTCTCGCAGTGGACTCACGTTCGGCGGGGTGGGCACGGAATAGAAGCGGACCATGGTCCGTTTCACCGTGTGGAGCGCCGGATCCGGCCCGGCGCACGAGCCAAGGAGACGCGTATGACTGGAGCAATCGACACCACAGGGGCGACCGAGACCGCACTGAGCCCGGGCACCTGGGTCATCGATCCGGTGCACTCGACCATCGGCTTCACCGTGCGGCACCTCATGGTCAGCAAGGTGCGCGGCACGTTCGACGACTTCAAAGGGACCATCACGGTGGCCGAGGACGGCACCGCGTCGGTGACCGCCGAGATCGCCGTCGGCTCACTGAACACCCGCAACGAGCAGCGTGACGCCCACCTGCGCGCCGCCGACTTCTTCGACGTCGAGAACCACCCGGTGGCCACCTTCACCTCGACCGGTGTGCGCACCGAGGGCAACCGCTACGCCCTCGACGGCGAGTTCACGCTCAAGGGTCGGACCAACCCGATCACCCTCGACCTCGAGTTCGCCGGAACCAATCCCGGCATGGGTCACGGCGAGGTCGCCGGCTTCGAGGCCAGCGTCGTCCTCAACCGCAAGGACTACGGCATCGACTTCGACGCACCGCTGGAGACCGGCGGCGCCGTCGTCGGCGACAAGGTGACGATCACCCTCGAGATCGAAGCCCTCAGACAAGCCTGATCCTCGAATCCTGACGCCATGGCGGCCGCACCCGCGGCCGCCATGGCGTTTTCCGTTCTCGGAACCGATTCACTTACGCGCATCAGGTGTGGCGGCTACCCGGTTTGTATGTGCGACGTTTAGTATCAGTAACCACGCGCAACTCCTAACGTGTGAGCGCGTGACAAAGTTAGGGCACACTGAGACGACCGTCCCGGTATCGGCTGGGGATACTTCCAGGCGGACTGGCGGTGCCGCCTCCGCGTGCCCGACCCGATCCGGCAGCCCACTGGACAGTTAGACCGAGGAACACTTAGGAGAACCGGTGACGTACGTCATTGCCGAACCCTGTGTCGACGTGAAGGACAAGGCCTGCATCGAGGAGTGCCCAGTCGACTGCATCTACGAGGGCGCACGCATGCTGTACATCCACCCCGACGAGTGCGTCGACTGCGGCGCCTGCGAACCGGTGTGCCCCGTCGAGGCGATCTACTACGAGGACGACGTCCCGGACCAGTGGAGCGGTTACACCCAGAGCAACGCCGACTTCTTCAGCGAACTCGGTTCGCCGGGCGGTGCCTCGAAGGTGGGGCAGACCGACAACGATCCGCAGGCCGTCAAGGACCTGCCGCCGCAGGGTGAGGACTGACACGGCCGTCCACGAGGCCACGCCCGAAGTGGCGCGCCGGGCGGTTTCGGCGAAACTGCCCGAGTTCCCCTGGGACACGCTTGCCGCCGCCGGCGCGCTGGCCCGCTCGCATCCGGACGGCATCGTCGACCTGTCGGTGGGCACCCCGGTCGATCCGGTGGCGCCCGTCATCCGGGACGCGCTGACCGCGGCCAGCGCCTCGCCCGGATATCCGACCACCGCGGGCACACCCGAGTTGCGGGCGTCGGCGAAGGCCGCACTCGAGCGGCGGTACGGCATCACCGGCCTCGGCCCTGACGCCGTACTGCCCGTGATCGGCACCAAGGAGCTGATCGCGTGGCTGCCGACGCTGCTCGGTGTCGGCGGTGACGACGTGGTGGTCGTCCCCGAACTGGCGTATCCGACCTACGACGTGGGCGCCCGGCTCGCGGGCGCGCAGGTGGTGCGGGCGGATTCGCTCACGCAGCTCGGTCCGCAGCGCCCGGCACTGGTCTTCCTGAACTCGCCGAGCAACCCGACAGGCCGCGTGCTGGGTGTCGACCATCTCCGCAAGGTGGTGGGCTGGGCGCGGGAGCGCGGGGTCCTCATCGCGTCCGACGAGTGCTACCTCGGTCTGGGCTGGGACGCTCAACCGGTCTCGGTCCTGCACCCGTCGGTCTGCGACGGCGACCACACGGGTCTGCTGGCCGTGCATTCGCTGTCGAAGACGTCGTCGCTGGCCGGCTACCGCGCCGGCTTCGTCGCGGGCGATCCCGCGGTGGTGGCCGAACTGCTCGCCGTGCGCAAGCACGCCGGGATGATGGTGCCCACGCCGGTGCAGGCCGCGATGGTCGCCGCGCTCGACGACGACGCCCACGAGCACGACCAGCGCGAGCGCTACGCGCGGCGGCGCGGTGTGCTGCTGCCCGCCCTGCAGGCGGCCGGGTTCACCGTCGACCACTCCGAGGCCGGGCTGTACCTGTGGTCCACCCGCGGCGAGCCGTGCCGGGCGACCGTCGACTGGCTGGCGGGGCTGGGCATCCTGGTCGCCCCGGGCGAGTTCTACGGGCCGCGCGGCGCGCAGCACGTGCGGATCGCGCTGACCGCCACCGACGAACGCATCGACGCCGCGGCCGAGCGGCTTTCGGCGATTCACCGCTAGCCGCAGCGCGCCGTAATACCGTCGCAGTCGATGAGCGACTACGACGTCGAGGCCGTGGACCGGCTGCCGTTCAGCACCGGCGACAAGACCGACCGCTACCGCACGGACCGCTTCGGCGGGGCGGTCGGCCTGAACTGGTACTCCACCGATCCGACGCTGCAGTTCACGCTGGCCTACTACCTGCCGCCGGAGCAGATCCCGGTCGCCGAAACCCATCTCACCCGGATGGGCGAGCTGATGGGCGGTGCGGTCGCTCGGTGGGCCGAGGAGACCGATCGCAACCCGCCGCGCCTCGAACGCTACGACCGGTGGGGCCACGACGTCAGCCGCGTCGTCATGCCGCCGTCGTTCACCGAGGCGAAGCGGGCGGTGCTCGACGCGCAGCGGGCGCTGCGCGATGATGTGCGCGCCGCCGGTGGCCGGTCGGCGATCCCGATGTTCGCCGCCAACTACCTGCTCGACCAGGCCGACATCGGGATGGGCTGCGCGCTCGGCACCGGCGGCGGCATGGTGCAGGCGCTGGTGGCCGCATACGCCCCCGCCGATGTGCGCGACCACGTGCTGGCGAAGTTCGCCTCCGGCGAGTGGGAGGGGGAGACGGCGCAGATGCTCACCGAGCGCACCGGCGGCTCCGACCTCGGCGCGCTGGAGACGACGGCCACCCGCGACGGTGACGCGTGGCGGCTCAACGGGTTCAAGTGGTTCGCGTCGAACTGCGACGGCCAGGCGTTCGTGGTGCTGGCCAAACCCGAAGGGGCACCGGATTCCGGACGCGGCGTCGCGTCGTTCCTGGTGCTGCGCACCCGGCGCGACGGGTCTCGCAACGGCATCCGCATCCGGCGGCTCAAGAACAAACTCGGCACCCGGTCGGTCGCTTCCGGGGAGGTGGAGTTCGTCGACGCCGAGGCGTTCCTGCTCTCCGGGGAGCCCAGCACCGACGCCGGCCCGTCCGACGGCAAGGGGCTGGGCCGGATGATGGAGCTGACCAACGCCGCGCGGTTGGGCATCGCGCTGTTCGCGCTCGGCAACGCGCGGCGGGCACTGGTGGAGTCGTTGACCTACGCGCGCCACCGGCAGGCGTTCGGCTCGGCACTGATCGACAAACCGCTGATGCGGCGCAAACTCGCCCAGATGATCGTCGACGTCGAGGCCGCCCAGGCGCTGGTGTTCGACGGCACCGGGTTGGCCAACCACCGCCAGCCGCAGCGGATCCGGCAGCGCATCGCGGTGCCCGTCACCAAGCTCAAGGTGTGCCGGCTCGGCATCACGGCGGCCTCCGATGCGATCGAGATCCACGGCGGCAACGGCTACATCGAGGACTGGCCGGTGGCGCGGCTGTTGCGCGACGCACAGGTCAACACGATCTGGGAGGGGCCCGACAACATCCTGTGCCTCGACGTGGCGCGCGGGATTAGGCGGGCCGAGGCGCATGAGCCGCTGCTGCGCCGGATGCGGGACGCGGTCTCGGTGTCCCATGACGATCCGGCCACGCAGCTGGTCTCGCGGCGGGTCGAGGATCTCGACGCGGCGATCACCGCCTGGACCAAACTCGACGGTGCGGTGGCCGAGGCGCGGCTGTTCCCGCTGGCGCAGTTCATGGCCGACGTGTATGCCGGTGCGTTGCTGACCGAGCAGGCGGCGTGGGAGCGCGCGGAGCGCGGGGGTGAGCGAAAAGCATTGGTGGCCAGGCTGTATGCGCGGCGCTATCTGGAGGATCTCGGTCCGCTGCGCGGTATCGACGACGAGGGTGACGAGGCGCTGGAGCGGTTCGACGAACTGGTCGACGGCGCGTTCACCGGCTGAGGCTCGGTGGCGCGCAGCCCCAGTCCGAGCACCAGCCGGTCGTCGGGGTCGGCCAGCGACGTGTCCAGCAGCGTCTCGATCCGGCGGACCCGGTATCGGATGGTGTTGGGGTGCACGTGCAGCCGGGCGGCCACCGCGGCGATGTCGCCGAACCCGTCGAGATAGGCCTGCAGTGTGTCGGCGAGCAGCGGTTCGCGTTCGCGCAGCGTCCGCACCCGCGGGTCGATCAGCCCGGGCCGGCCGGCGACGTGTGCGACGATCTCGTCGAGCAGCACCGTGGTGCGGGCGTCGGCGAGCGAGGTGATCTGCCCGATCGCGTCGGGATGGCGTGCGGCGCTGTCGAAGACGCGATCGATCTCGGTGCGCGCGCCGGCGACCCCGGCCAGCCCGGGCAGAGGTGCGGCGATCACCGCGCGCAGCGTCAGCCCGGTCTCGCGGTGCAGGACGCCGACGACGCCGCGGACCCACGAGGTCACCGACGACGGGGTACCGATCTTCGGGAGCAGCACATACACCCGCTCATCGGTGGAGACCACCTGGGCGTCGGCGCGAAAAGCCGTGGCGCTCAGCGCGATCACATCGGCGGGTGCCCCCGCGCCGAAGCCGATCAGCGCGGCCCGGCCGTCAGGGTCGACGCCGAGTTCGCGGGCGATGGCGCCGACGTCGCTGTCGGTGTCGTCGGCGAGCCCCAGCAGCTCCCTGGTTCGCACCGTGTGTGTCGAGGGGGTGGCCGCCATCCGGCCGATCACCCGTGCGGCCAGCACCGCGCCGCCCCGCAGCACCTCCTCGGCGTCGTCGGCGAACGGCGCCGAGCCCTGCTGCAGCCAGATGCTGCCGGCGAATGTGGGCGTCCGCCTGTTGGCCGACGGCAGGTGGATGCCGATGGCGATCCGGGGCCGCAGCCCCAGTTCGGGCCGCTCGGCCACGCGCACCGGGTCGTCACGGGACCGCAGCGCGTCGAAGATGCCCCACTGCCCGATCCACGCCAGGTGCTCCGGTGGGCCCGCCCGGCCGAGGATCGACAACCGGCGCAGTTCGTCGGCCTCCTCGCTCGACGCCGAGTAGGCGAGCACGTGCGACTGCGCGTCCTCGATGCTGACCATGCCGCGGGCGCGGTCGGCGATGGACTGGGCCAGCCCGAACAGGTCGGTGCCGCCGGGCAGCGGCGGGTCGTCGTGGTCGCCGCGGTGGTCGAAGAACTGATTGACGAGGCGGTAGAGCCGTTCCCACCGCGCGTGCGGGTCGACCGCCACGACGGCCGACCCGTGGGTCATCGCATGGCGCACCAATTCGGGTGCCGGCTCTTTGACGAAGACGGCCACCGGCGGTCGCGGTTGTCCGGCCAGCCAGCGCACCGCGGCGTCGGCCGGGACGCCGAGCAGGAAGAACAGATCCGCGTTGCCCGAGGCGGGGGCGATGCCGAGGCGGACGTCGTCGGCGTCGACGAGCGCCACCGAGGCCACCGGCAGGTCGAGACCCCGCGGCGCCTGCTGCAGCGTGACCATCGTGCGGTCCAGCGCGAGCAGCAGTTCGCCGAGCCTGATGCGGGCAGCGCGCATATTGTCCGATCGTAATGGCCCGTGCCGGTATCTTTGGCCGATCGGCTAAGTGACGCAGGTCTCGTGTCGGGGATTCTTGACCCATGGACGCGATCACCGACGTACCGCTGCCGGCCAATGAGCCGGTCCACGATTACGCTCCCGGCTCGGGTGAACGCACCCGGCTCACCGACGCGCTGACAGAGTTGGCGGCCGCGCCGCTGGACCTGCCGCACGTCATCGGCGGCCAGCACCGCATCGGCGGGGGTGAACGCATGCACGTCGTCCAGCCGCACCGGCACGCCGCGCGGCTGGGGACGTTCGCCAACGGGTCCCACGAGGACGCGCGCGCCGCCGTCGACGCCGCACTGGCGGCCAAGCCGGCGTGGGAGGCGACGCCGTTCGACGAGCGAGCCGCGGTCTTCCTGCGGGCGGCCGATCTGCTGGCCGGGCCGTGGCGGGAGAAGCTGGTGGCCGCGACGATGCTCGGACAGTCCAAGTCGGCGTATCAGGCCGAGATCGACGCCTCGTGCGAGCTGATCGACTTCTGGCGGTTCAATGTCGCGTTCGCCCGCCAGATCCTGGCTCAGCAGCCGGTGAGCACCCGCGGGGTGTGGAACCGCACGGACTACCGGCCGCTGGAGGGCTTCGTCTACGCGATCACCCCGTTCAACTTCACCGCGATCGCGGGCAATCTGCCGACAGCGCCGGCGCTGATGGGCAACACCGTCGTGTGGAAGCCGGCGCCGACGCAGACCTTCGCGGCGTATCTGACGATGCAACTGCTTGAGGCGGCGGGCCTGCCGCCGGGGGTCGTCAACATGGTGAGCGGGGACGGCAAGGCGGTGTCCGACGTGGCGCTGACCGATCCGCGGCTGGGGGGCATCCACTTCACCGGATCGACTGCGACGTTCCAGCACCTGTGGCGTGAGGTCGGCGCGAACATCGAGCGCT
This sequence comes from Mycolicibacterium litorale, assembly GCF_014218295.1. The sequence goes on along the minus strand of NZ_AP023287.1, from coordinate 4,072,083 downwards.
ACCAGGGCTATCCGCGCCTCGTGGGGGAGACGGGCGGGAAGGACTTCGTCGTCGCACACGCAAGTGCGCAACCGGAGGTGCTGCGCACGGCGCTCATCCGGGGAGCGTTCGACTACCAGGGACAGAAGTGCTCCGCGGCGTCGCGGGCGTTCGTCCCGCGGTCGGTGTGGCAGCGCATGGGCGACGACTTCCTCGGCGCCACAGAGGCGTTGCGCTACGGCGACGTCACCGACCTGACCCACTTCGGCGGGGCGCTGATCGATGCGCGCGCGTACGCGAAGAACGTCGCGGCGATCGAACGGGCGAAGAGCGCGCCGTCGGTGACGGTGGCGGTGGGGGGCGAATACGACGACAGCGAAGGCTATTTCGTGCGCCCGACCGTGCTGCTGTCCGACGATCCGTCCGACGAGTCGTTCTGCACCGAGTATTTCGGGCCGATCCTGTCGGTGCACGTCTATCCCGACGAGGATTACGAACGCATCCTCGACGTCGTCGACACGGGCGCGAAATACGCGCTGACCGGTGCGGTGATCGCCGATGACCGCGGCGCGGTCCTGGCCGCCCAGCAGCGGTTGCGGCACACCGCGGGCAACTTCTACGTCAACGACAAACCGACCGGGGCGGTGGTGGGGCAGCAGCCGTTCGGTGGGTCGCGGGCGTCGGGCACCAACGACAAGGCCGGATCCCCGCTCAACCTGTTGCGGTGGACGTCGGCGCGGTCGATCAAGGAGAACTTCGTCCCGCCGACCGATCACGCCTACCCGCACATGGGCGTGTGACATGGGCGCCTTCCAGCAGATCGCGCGTCCGGTGATCCTGGCCGCCGCCCGCTCGCAGACGCTGCGCCACACGGCGGAACGCCTTCCGGTGACGAGGGGAGTGGTGCACCGGTTCGTGCCCGGCGAGAGCATCGATGAGGCGTCGTATTGTGTTGCGGGACTGCGTAAGTCGGGACGGATGGTGAGTGTCGACTATCTCGGCGAGGACGTCACGGATGCGGACGCGGCGACTGCGACAGTCGAGGCATATGTGAAGCTGCTCGATGCGCTGGGGCGGCGCGACGAGCCGACCGGCGGGGTGCGGCCGCTGGAGGTTTCGATGAAGCTGTCCGCGCTGGGGCAGGCGCTGCCGCGGGATGGGCGGAAGATCGCGCTGGAGAACGCGCACACTATCTGCGCGCATGCGCAGCGCGTCGGGGTGTGGGTGACCGTCGACGCCGAGGACCACACGACCACCGACTCGACGCTGTCGATCGTGCGGGAACTGCGGACCGAATTCGACTGGCTGGGCACGGTGTTGCAGGCGTACCTGCGTCGCACCGCGCAGGACTGCGAGGAGTTCGCCGCGTCCGGTGCACGGATCCGGTTGTGCAAGGGGGCTTATGACGAGCCGAAGTCGGTGGCCTATCGGGAAGCCGACGCCGTCACCGACAACTACCTGCGCTGCCTGGAGACGTTGATGGCCGGGCGCGGCTATCCGATGGTCGCATCACATGATCCCGCGGTGATCGATGCGGTGCCCGGCTTGGCCGCGGCGCACGGCCGCGGGCCCGGTGACTTCGAGTACCAGATGCTGTTCGGCATCCGTGACCAGGAACAGCAGCGGCTGGCCGACGCGGGAAACGCTGTTCGCGTGTATGTGCCGTTCGGCACCGAGTGGTACGGCTACTTCGTGCGGCGGCTGGCCGAACGGCCCGCCAATCTGGCGTTCTTCCTGAGGGCGTTGGCGAGTCACTGACAACTCTGCGATGATCATGATCGGCGCCGTGTCTGGCCGCACCCGCCATGGGTTCGGGGGAACGCGGCGGAGCCGGTCAGGCCACGGGCGCCGTCAGGTGGGTCACCACACGGGGTAGGCGGCGACGGCCATGGTGACGTTGCCGTTGCAGGGGCCGCCCAGGATGTCGGTGCGCCAACTGCCTTCGAGGGAACCGTCGCGTTGCGGAACGTAGTAGACGAAGCTGCGTGCCGGCGCCCAGACCTTCGGCGCGCCGGGGCCCATGTAGCAGTCCCACTGCCAGTCGTAGGACTGGGTCCATCGGGCGCCGTCCCAGGTGTAGCGCAAGGGCTGCGGGACGGTGGGGTTGGTGGACCGCGGGCCGCTGATCACGGTGGCGATGCAGACGCCGCTCGCGCAGTCGGTCTTGAAGACGTATTGGCCGGTGAAGTCGGCTTCGGGTTGCTGGGCGGCGGGGCTGGTGCCTGCCTTCTGTGAGGCGAAGCTGACCACCGAGAAGCGTCCCGTCCAGATTTGGCCGACCGGAGCGGCGGACGCGGTGTCCAGCGGACGGATGAGCGAACCGGCCATGGCGACCAACATGACGGTGGCGGTCAGATACGCCACGAACGCTCGACGGGTAGCCATCGCCTTCCTCACACTCTTCATGCCGGAAGCGCCAGCGTAGCAGCGCTTTTCACTACCCGGACCGGGCGTTATGCGAAATTGTCGATCTTGTTACCGCAGGCAGAAGGAGTGGTGCTCGTGAGTGACGCGCCAACGGCCGTTGTCCTTGCGCAGCCCGATGGTGAGCCGTAGCCGGGTGTCCGGGTTGGCGGCGAGGTCTGCCGGTGTGCCACAGCGCAGCAGCGCCCAGGCGAATGCGACCTCCTGTCCGGCTGTGATGTCCAGCTCGAGGAGTTCGAAGACTGCCCCGCTGCGTTGGAAATCGAAGAACGCGGGCCAACTGTCGCGGTAGGCGTCGAGGCCTCGGATGCCGTCGTCGGGCGGAGGCACGTCGAACATCACGATGTCGGGGGCGTGGTCGACCAGCACACCGTCGAGGTCGCAGTTGCCGACCGCGTCCACCCAACGGGTGATCAGGTCTTTGATGGCCGTTTCGTCATCCATACCGGTGCAGACCCGGCCGGCCGTCGTATGTCATCGCACCCGTCAGAAGGGTGGGGGTTTGTTGCGTTCGGTGGTGAGGTGGTCGTTGAGTTTGCGTTCGGCGTGGATGCGGCGGGCGCGGTCTTGGGT